>JANQRQ010000322.1 GCA_028284485.1 Planctomycetaceae bacterium
TTCATTCTGGCAGTGTGAGGCGACTAATTCGCCAACGTTGTCGAGTTCTCGAGTGTCAAATCCAATTGCGCTGGCAGTTGCTGGCCGTTGATTTCAAAAGTCATGGGGCCCTCTATCTGAACTTTGCTACGACTGCTGACGACTCGCCCCAATTCATTATCAAATAAGATCGTCCCTTCTGAATCGGCAACACTAAGATCACTGTTGACGTACTTAAGCGGCCCGGGCGCATTGGCAGCCATGTCGTAGCCCACGTCTGTCGTCTTCGCGGTGATTTTATGCACCGCCCGCCCGTCGTAGGAGACCACACCCTCGTACGTGTACTCAGCAGTAAATGCTAACGTTTGCCCGGCTTCCAGTCGAAGCGACGAATTTAAGCCCCACCGATCACCAGGGCTGACCGGTTGCGTGGGAATTCTTGCCATTTGGTCATTCGCCTGTTGAGCGAGATACTTCGGTTCCATTAGCGCTTTAGTTGCCTCGCGAACCGCTTCGGGAAGCGATGCAAGTGCCTCGTCGCGACCGTTGACTTCGAGAACGCGATTGTCCGGCCCGTGCACTGTCGTCCACTCGGACTTCGACATCGCTTTAAACACATCGAGCATGGAATCGATCGCGGTACCCGGCGGCGGAGCATCAGGGTTCGCCGAATCGAAACTCAGTTGCTGCCCGGCAATAGTGACGTCTGCTTTCAGCACGTCGATCTTGTGATGAACCGTTATTTTTCCGTCCGCGCCGCGATTTCCATTCGTCGATGAAATGACCAATTGCTGAGTTGCACCGGTCTCGACATTCATCCCAGCGATCGTCAGCGTTTGGTCGGTTTTGATGGCAGTGGTATTGGTCGATGCGATTCCATTGGGTAGCTTATGAACCAGACGAACCTGCGCATTGGTCGTCGAACCGCAAACCAACACAACCACTACCGTAAGAATCCGATACATATTGATCTCCTTCCAAGAAGGTGATTCGGTGAACACTCCAGCGAATCAGACGTTGTTAGGGCGCTATCTTCAGAATCCGAGTGCGCCGTCACATACGCTGTAGCTTGCCAGAATGCGACTTGTCAACAGGTCAGGGTTGAACGTCCCAAACTTCTTTGCGCTGAATGAACAAGTCCGCAGCGGCCTCAATCCCCAATCGGACCTTTTTTCCCTTACCTTCGATGTACACAAGTTGCGTGTCGTAACAGGCATCAACACATTGTTGTTTCGGTAGCGTCGCGATTACCGTCTTGCCACCTGACAGTTTCTGCAACGAGACTTCGGCGTATTCCGCTGTAGCGGCCACCAACGTCACGACCACGTCTTCGATGAGAACGGCCTGACCGATCTCGCGAGAAAGTACTAACACAACGATCACCCACGCGATCTATCGTTTCGCCGTAGATCTGACAATCGACCGATGTCGGCACGGGCACTTCCGATACTTGTGTCACCGTTAGAAGACATTCTCGTAGCCACTCTTGAATATTACAATCGTGAACCAACACACTCATGCATGTGTCAATCATTTCAAATTGGCGGGCTCCTTGTACACGCAACAACTGAAGATTTGGTAGTCTGTTTGAGCCAGCAGTTTAGTCCAATCGCACCGATCGTTTCCCGACTACAGAAAAATTAAGGCTGGGTCGCATCCTAAAGGAAACCGCATGCCAACACGCAATGTCGCGATATTGTTGTTTCCCAATGTTGAGTTGCTCGACTTTTGCGGACCATACGAAGTCTTTTCAATCGCCGCGCGACAAACCGAGCAGCCCGCCTTCCGGGTCTACACGGTAGCCGAATCGGTTGAGCCGATCGCATCGGCCAATGGCCTATCCGCAATTCCGGATTTCTCGCTCACCGAAGCACCGCCTGCTGATTTGCTGCTTGTTCCCGGCGGAATCGGTACCCGCAAAGAAATTGACAATGTCGCACTCCTGGATTGGATTCGAAATGCCGCCCAAAATGCTGAACTAGTCCTTTCGGTCTGCACGGGCGCACTTCTTCTCGGCAAGGCAGGATTGCTGGACAGCTTGGAAACTACCACGCATCACGTCGCCCACGACCTATTGCGCGAAATCGTGCCCTCAGCCGTCGTTCACGAAGACCGGCGATTTGTCGACAATGGTCGTGTGATTACATCCGCCGGCATCGCCGCTGGCATCGACATGAGCCTGCACGTCGTTCGAAGATTGTTGGGCGATGAGGTCGCATCGGCGACGGCCAAGCATCTGGAATACCCACACGAGCAAGGCTAACCGATACTCGAGCTCCAAGAACGGGCATGTCCGACAGCCAAACTTACCAACTATTCGTCCGATTGAGCGCCTCGCAGGCCCGCAAACGTCTTGTAGGCCACGGATTCGGCGTGCGCAACGTCGAGACCGTCGAGAAAAACCGAGCCGTCATCAGGCACACCGCAACGGGCGGACACTTGCAGCAGTTGCGAATCCTGTTTAGCGACGTGCTGGAAGAAGCCCCCGAATCGGAGACGTGGTGATTTCGTGCGTTGAATTTATCAGCCTACGAATTGAGCACCGCCGCCGCCCCATACACGACGACATGAAACAGGAAGACAATCGTCAGCCCGTGATAGCCGACCCGTAACAGGGCGGTTTTGAGGTACAGCTTCGCATCAAAGACGAAGAATTGCACCATGAGGCGCATCCCCCAGAAAACCGCAATGAATCCGCAAATCGCCCGCGCAAGAACGGTACCGTCGGCCAACTCGCTGGAGAACCATATCGACACCAGGCCGAACGCGACAATCACCAGCACGATAAACACCCCGTGTACCCACACGATCTCACGAGTGAGGCTGTCGACCTCCCTTAGCGACGCCCTCCAATCGAGCACCTTCGGAACGGCGGCGCTTGCCAACAGAATTCCGAAATGCAGTACGCCACCAACAACTATCAGATTTTCCAAAGTGAATAGCCAATTGGTCATGGTAGGCACCCCATCGACTTCAGCATCGGAATGATCACCTGAGTTACAAACGCCGAATGAAATAACAAACTGACAGGAGTCAAAATAACAACTGCGCAGAACACCCAACCGGTCCATCCGCGACCGAACCCGACCCGCCTACCAACGCGGCTCCGTTCGCACAACATGCCGAATCCTTGAATGACAAAGTAAAGGGTCGGCAAACCATATCCAGCACGTGCCGGTATCGAGATCACCGCATCGTGTATCAAACCGGAAACTACGAACACGGCCAGCATCGTTTCAGCGCCCCCAAACCGGCCGACCAGCGGTCGAAAAAGATAGCGATGCGACAGGTCGCGAAACGCCGTGTTCCAACGCCGACCCCAAAACTCACTCAACGATGTCGACCTGACCGGCGCACCCATAAAGGGACGAGCATCAACACCACGCCGGCGCCAGAACAGTGACAGCAATTGGAATGATCCAAAGTGCAGGACAAACATCAGGCCGACCATACCGGTCCACGCCGCAGCAACTTGGTTCGATCCACCGATTCTGGGAACGACAACACCAATCAATGCGCCACCGAGTAGGATCTTTGAGATGGCCCACAACCAATCCCGCCGACCTGGAGCCGAACGGACCGCATGGGACCCTAAGAACCGCGCTGCATCCATCCCTGGCCAAAGGAAAAGATACTGCATCGACCGGGAAAGCGACGTACGTCGTATCTGTTGTTCATCGTGCCACGTCAGCCACTTAAAACTGACATAGAACGCAACTGCCAAGCCCCACATCTGCAACCAGGCCGGCCAATCGCTGCTCAGCACCAGGGTCGCGGCCGGTAACACCACAATCGGCAGCCACTTCGTCGATGCATTCACACCGAAAGAACGCATCGACCGTCTTTTCAAATAAGCGATATTCATGGGACACTCCCGAACTGCCGATCGGTTCGTTCTTTCGGCTGATTCAAGGGATCACATCGCCAGAGTCGTGGACCGACCGTTTGTCAACCAGCCACGGACTCGTGACCGCTGCTACGTGATCAACCGCAGAACGTCGGCAAGATTAACGGACGCCGTTTCCGCCCATTAGGAGACGGGGCGTGCAGGACTGCATAAAAAGCCGGGAACGCAGGCGACCCATCGAGTCATCCTGAGTAGGCGGCAGCCTCAGACCGCCGCGCAGTTTTGAGAGGTCGGCCGCCATTATCGGCCAGCTTCGCGCGCAACAGCGTTGCAATGCCCGACGACTGCTGTCGATCCGGCATACCGCCCTCATTGATTGACCACAAATGCATCGGGCTGTGCAGTCACCTCTCTGAGACTTGGCGATGTTTATTAGCGCGCAAAGAGAGACTGCTGCAATCCACAAATGCTGTGGGAGGGCGATGCCACTCGAAAAAGAAAGGAAGCCGACACGTTGAAGCGCCGGCTTCCTGATCTAATGCAACTTGATAAGTTGTGCGTCAATCAGACCAGCCGGACGTTTTCGGCTCTCGGTCCTTTGGGTCCTTGTCCCTCAGTAAAGGAAACACGCTGTCCTTCCTGAAGTTCTTCGAAGCGCACACCTTCAAGGCTCGACATGTGAAAGAACATGTCTTTGCCGCTTCCGTCGTCGATAAATCCAAAACCCTTTTCCGTGATCTTCTTGATTGTGCCTTCTGGCATTCTTTCGTTCCGCTCATCTAAAAAACGCATCTGTCGCCACTGCTGCCCAAAAACAGCTCCGAGGTCTACCGCAGTAGCACGTCCGACAGTGTACTGACCTGAACGCGCACGGTCAATTTGGTGGGCCCATCATTTTCGATTCACCGGTTTTCTCGTGCGACTAACCGCTGAAATGGGTACTTCTTGAATTCTCCATTTTAACGCGGGGATTTCCTCAGCTTCGTCGAAAGAATCTGAAAGCCAGGTTTCAGATGACACCGAATCGCCTTTTCTCTTGTCTCGATCGACTCCGTTTTCGCGATGATTCTGCCATCGGGCCAGCGTGCGGAACACATAGTCGAGCGGTGCCGAACAAGAACCAGACGGCTCCGCAACCCGTTGCCGCAAAAAGACTTCCACGCCACAACCGTGAAACGCCTTAGTCTCAATCCGGTCGACAGAAGACGGCGGATTGCACGAGGAAACCTTGGCTGCAATTCGACACGCCGGGATTTACGTCAGGCGCGCCCCACAAGCAACCTAGCGCCAACTGGTCCGACGAGAATTTGCGGGCGAAACTGCCCGCCACAACCCTCTCACCCATCCACTTCGTAGGTCGTTCCCTCAAACTCGACGCGGTCCCCGCGAAAAAGTTTTCGCCGCCGTCGCGTTTCCAATTCCCCGTTCACCCGCACGTCGCCGTTTTGAATCATCAGTTTGGCTTGCCCGCCTGTCCCTGCGACACCGATAAACTTCAAAAACTGGTCGAGGCGCAACGGCTCCGAGTCGGATTCTGGATTCATGAGAATTGTTCGCGTTGTCTGTGAAAACTAATCGACGGGCGGTTCAGCTGGCATCGTAACCGCCGGATCTGCAGTTCGCACGGTCCATGCTTTCAGCTCGTTATATAGTCGGAGAAGTGGTTCGTCGAATTCAACATTTCCGACGAGGTTCTGCATCTCATCCGGATCGTTCTTAACGTCGTACAGTTCGAGCCGTGGAGTTTTACCACCCAGGTTTTGGGGATCCATTTCTGCCAGAACGCGATATTGTTCCGGAAACTGTTTTCTAACCCGAATCGTTTCGTCATACGATCGATTCCGCCACCGCTCCCAATCACGGGCATCGGCCTGCACCTGCCGCCAGGCGGCATCAACACGTTCGCGATAGATCAGCCGGTACTGCCCATCGTAGATCGAACGCTCCTGCATCCCGTCGTTGGGCAGCGGCCCCCGATTGGAGATTTCCGCAAAGACGTAATCGTGTCCCGTTGCATTCGACGCTCCCTCGAGAATCGGTCGAATCGAGTGCCCGTGCAAGTTGCCAG
>JANQRQ010000329.1 GCA_028284485.1 Planctomycetaceae bacterium
GGTCAATGAGAGTTCGCATGCGAGCGATATCGTCAGCGGTCAATCGGGCAGCGCTCACATCTAACAGAGCGGCCATCGCGTCAGACGGGCGGTCAGCAAAAAACGTCGACAACACGTTACGAAGTGCCGAGCGGCTAGCCTTCTCCTTGGAGGTTGCGGGGCGGTACAGGTAACGTTTCCCGTCGCGCCGAAATCTGAGGATCTTCTTTTCGACCAATTGACCCAGCATCGCACGGACTGTCGAATAGGTCGGCGCGTCGGGCAATTCGTCGCGGACGTCGGTAACAGACGCTTCCCCCAGACGATAGACGGCCTCAACCAGCTGTCGTTCCCGCTTGCCGAGATCTAATGGAGACTTCTGCGGCATATGTCGGTTCCCTTGAGTCACGCGGCAAAGCAACCATCAATTGTCGGAATCCAAAGTGCTATTAAAATAGCACATGCTAGTAAAATAGCAGGTTTGCCTCAGGCGTCAAGAATAATTTGAAACTCTTGATGGTCCGAAACTGGTCATCGCAAATTCACTCCGAATCATTTGCCCACCGATAAAGACATCTCGGGATGTTGACACTTTCCTCGATGCGCGACATTCTGAAGGGCATTGGAATGCCAATGACGCTCGCTGCAACGACTCCAGCAGAACGAGCGGCATTCGATGGTCGAGCGGTGCTTGCAAAGATTGTCTGTAGACGCGCGAAGTATCAAATCAGGAAAGTTCACACCATGAATCGTTGCATTTCGGTCGTCACTGTCTCAGTTGCCTGTTTGGTATTGTTGCCGTTTGCCGCGGCTGACGAAGCGAGTCGGCCGAATATTATCATCGTGCTTGTTGACGACATGGGCTTTTCCGACATCGGATGCTACGGCGGCGAAATCGACACGCCGAACCTCGATCGTTTGGCTGACGGCGGATTGCGGTTCACACAGTTCTACAATTACGGGCGCTGCTGTCCGACTCGGGCAGCCCTGCTCACGGGGCGGCATCCGCATCAGGTCGGCATCGGGCATATGACCGAACCGCCGGAGCGGCCGCTCGGTTTCGAAGGACCGTATCAAGGATTCCTCAATGATAATTGTGTGACGATTGCCGAAGTTCTGCGGGACGCCGGTTACCACACGTTGATGGCGGGGAAGTGGCATCTGGGTTTGCATCGCCGCGACAACTGGCCTCGACAGCGCGGGTTCGACCGCTACTTCGGCTGCTTCAGCGGGGCTTGCAATTACTTCAAGCCGGGTGGCAACCGGGGCATTACGCTCGACAACGAATCGTTTGAAACGGATGAAGATTTCTATACGACCGACACGTTTACCGATTACGCCTGCCAGTTCATTACCGAAGCGACCGAGGCGGATGATCGGCCCTTCTTTTTGTACCTGGCCCACAACGCACCGCATTGGCCGCTCAATTCCAAATGGGAAGAATTTCAGAAGTACAAAGGACAATACACCGAGGGGTGGGAGGCGTTGATGCGGACCCGGCTCGCGAAGCAAAAGGCGATTGGAATGTTTGCTGACGATATCGTTCCCGCGCCGCACGTCGGGCCGAAATGGGATTCGTTGACCGCCAAACAGCGGGACGATCTTGATTCGATCATGGCGGCGTATGCCGGCTGTATCGATTCGATTGACCAGAACATGGGCAAGCTGACCAAACATCTGCAGGAATTGGGACAGCTCGACAACACGGTCATCTTCTTTCTGTCGGATAACGGTGCTTGCCAGGAAGGGGGAACGCTTGGCAAGGGTTCCACCGAAATGGTCCGAAATCCTCCGCTGGAGACGACCGGCGGTGTCCGATTAGGGCTCGCTTGGGCGAACGCCTGTAACACGCCGTTTCGGTTGTATAAGCACTTCATCCACGAAGGTGGCGCTTGCACGCCGATGATTGCCCACTGGCCGGCCGGCATTCCCCAAGATCAGACCGGCTCGTTTGTGCGGCAGTTTGCGTACCTGCCCGACTTCATGGCGACCTGCGTCGATTTAGCGGGGGCCGACTATCCAGAAAATGTTCCTCCGTGTGAAGGCCTGTCGATTGCATCATTGCTGAAAGGGAGCAGTGACCCTGTGCACGTCGACCCGATTTATTGGGAACATGAAGGGAACGCAGGCGTTCGCTGGGGCAAATGGAAACTGGTTCGAGAATATCAGAAGCCGTGGGAACTGTTCGACCTGGAAGCTGATCGAGCCGAAATGAACGACCTGGCCGAATCGGACGCGAAAAAAAAGGACGAAATCGTCGCATTGTGGGAAACTTGGGCTACCAAGAACGAAGTCGCCTTTCCCAAGCGGTTCAATATGTACGAGTACCTGCGAGAAACGAATCCGAAAAAAGAGTGAATGAGATCAATTCGACATCTCATGATTCTTTGACAACTCGAAACATAAGTGAGGAGTCAAGCCGAAGTCCCTCGCTGACGCGTCGGGTTACCAAAAGGCGAAAACGGCAACTTCAAAACTGACGCGTTGGGTTACTAATCGGTGAACTACTTCGGTGGGAATACAACGTTTCGGGTTTCTAGATACGGCGTACCGATTCGATTTCAGGCAGCCACAGGGGCGTTGGTTGAAGCCACCGTCCGGGATTCGCAGAGAGCAGCGCAGCATCATGTGCATGAATAACGAAAGTGTGAAGCGGAGAGTGTTTCTTATCGGTTGCGTGGTAGTCGCCGCGGGTCTCTTTTTGACTTCGCGACCCGTCGAATCAGCGGAGCGGCCGAATGTGCTGTTTGTCATCATCGATGATCTGCGTCCGGAGCTTGGCTGTTACGGCAACGATGAAATCCACACGCCGGGTTTCGACGCGTTCGCAGAGCGATCGATGACGTTTACTCGGGCCTATTGCCAATCGGCCGTTTGTGCCCCGTCGCGGGCGAGTGTGATGACCGGTTTGCGACCCGATTCGACGCACGTGTGGGATTTGCGGGGCAAGTTCCGCGTGAACATGCCCGATGTGGTCACCATTCCGCAACATTTCCAGAAACATGGTTATCACACCGTGTCGATGGGGAAGATTTTTCACAATCACATGCCCGATGTGGTGTCGTTTGTGGAGGCCGATCTCAAGCCGGAAGAGTACATGACGCCGGAAATGATCGACCGCGATGCCGAGTCGTTCTATTACGACGAAGAACTCAACAAAGAGTTGGCCGAAGTACGTAAGAAACGACTGGAGCAGAATCCGAACGCGTATGCCGACGGTTGGGCGTACGGCCGATCGACCGAATGTTCGGACGCACCTGATACGGCTTTCTACGACGGTGCCCAGACGGAATTGGCCATCGAAACGATGGAGCGGCTCAAGGATCGACAACAGCCTTTCTTTTTGGCGGTAGGGTACTTTCGGCCCCATTTACCGTTTGTCGCTCCGCAAAAATACTGGGATCTTTATGACCGTGAAACTCTTTCGCCGGCGAAGAACCCCTTCCTGCCGAAGGATGCGCCGGTGCTGGCAATGAACTCCGCTTATGAACTGAAGGGCTGCTACGACCTGGAATGGGTGAAGCACCCCGCTGAGAGTTCGCTACCAGAAGAAACGGCCCGCCTCCTGAGGCATGGCTATTACGCGTCGGTCAGTTATGTCGACGCTTGCTTTGCGCGGCTGCTTGCCGGCCTCAAAGAGCAGGGACTTGATGAGAACACGATCGTCATCATGTGGGGCGACCACGGGTGGAAGTTGGGCGAGCATGGCAGCTGGTGCAAGCAGACTAACTACGACATTGACGTGCGCGTTCCGTTAATGATCCGCATTCCGGGAATGGAATCTGCCGGCACGCAATGTGAGCGATTGGTCGAGTTGGTCGACATTTATCCGACGTTGTGCGACGCGGCCGGACTACCGATTCCGGAAGATATGGAGGGGAGCAGTCTACTGCCGCTGCTGGACGACCCCGAAGCCGCTTGGAAGGAAGTCGCATTTAGCCAGTTTCATCGTAACCCGCGAGTCGATCCTGGCGGTGGGCGATATATGGGCTATTCGATGATGACGCCGCGTTACCACTATGTGGAGTGGCATACGTGGGACCATGTGGCGGGCCGGTCAGGTGAGTTCGTTGTCTCTGAGCTATACGACCACGAGTCGGATCCCGACGAGAATCAGAATCTGGCCGATCGGCCGGAGAGTCGGCAACTATTGAATGAATTAGCGAAACAGCTGCATGCGACGTGGCCATCGGATGCGCTCGAGCGTTAGGCTGAAGTTGTGCTCTAGACACCCTGCCTGAACTTGTCGCATCTGTGCGAACGGGTGGCAATCGATTGGCTCCTCTGCCGAGTATTGCGCAATCCTCCAGGAACGCTCGATACCACCGAACCGTTGAATCGATTCTGAGATCAACGGGGAATGCTGGAGAATCAAGATGGACCGGGTCAAGTTTGTTGCCACCTTGCGTTCTGCTTTGCATCTTCGATCGATTCTCCCATTCGAAAGTTCATTGATGTTTGTACGAAGTGATTTCGTTACAATCGGAAATGAACAAGATCACGCGTTGTCTGGAATTTCTTACAGGCGCACGTGGGTCATGAGATTCCGCAGGGGGATGGCGGTTCGCGCTCGTCAATCCTTCTGATTCGGCTGCAGTGACGGTCACGTCTCGGGGAGGGAGGTCAAATCGGGTCAATGTCCGACCACGATCCCAACGGAGTTACGCAGAACTATCTTGGCGATACCGATGGCTCGGGCGCCGAACCTGCGCATAGCTCCGAGGGCCCGGCTGAAACCGCGCTTCCGAAGCGGATCGGTCGGTACGAAGTTGTCAAGATCTTGGGTACGGGAGGATTCGGGCAGGTTTATCTTGCCCACGATGCACAATTGGAGCGGCAGGTCGCCGTCAAGGTGCCATACGCCAAATTGATTTCCCGCCCCGAAGATGTCGAAGCATACCTAACCGAAGCGCGAAATGTCGCCAACTTGGATCATCCGCACATCGTCCCAGTCTACGACGTAGGAAGCTCGGACGAGTTCCCCTGTTTTATTGTTTCCAAATACATCGAAGGTTCCGATTTATCAGCGTTGCTGAAGACAACGCGGTTAACCCATCTCGAATCGACCGAACTGATCTCCACCGTTGCGGAAGCATTGCACTACGCACATAAGCAGGGATTGGTTCATCGCGATGTTAAGACCAGTAACATTCTGGTTGGTAAGGACAAGCAGCCGTACGTTGTCGATTTCGGGCTGGCTCTGCGTGACGAGAATGTCGGTAAAGGGCCGCGGTTAGCCGGGACTCCCGCTTATATGAGCCCGGAACAGGCTCGGGGTGAGGGACACCGCGTCGATGGCCGCAGCGATATCTACAGCTTGGGCGCCGTTTATTATGAATTGCTTACCGGCCGTCGAACATT
The DNA here is from genome assembly GCA_028284485.1 of Planctomycetaceae bacterium. Lineage (GTDB taxonomy): Bacteria > Planctomycetota > Planctomycetia > Planctomycetales > Planctomycetaceae > JANQRQ01. The sequence goes on from JANQRQ010000329.1 coordinate 5,341, forward strand.
TACCGGCAAGGTTCGCGTCGATTTATTGGAAAAGATCGCATCGCTCGACCCAAAGCCGTTAAGGCAAATCGACGATGCAATCCCCGAAGAGTTGGAACGCATTTGTCTGAAGGCCCTCGCAAAGCGTGCGTCGGAGCGATACACCACTTGCCTGAATATGGCCGAAGATTTGCGGCTTTATCTTTCAGAGAGTTCAGCAGTCGCCGCGCAGTACACACAAAGCGCGACGCGTGAAGTGAGTGCCGCGAATTCGGTTCGTTTGGAAAACCAATCGGCTGAAGTCACACCGCAAAGTTCAACTCTGCGGATTGTGCCGAAAGGACTTCGCTCGTTCGACGAGCACGACGCGGACTTCTTTCTCGAACTGTTGCCAGGACCTGTGGATCGTGACGGCTTCCCGGAGAGCTTGCGTTTTTGGAAAACGCGAATTGAAGAGACCGATGCCGATAGCACGTTCGTCGTGGGGCTGATTTATGGGCCGTCTGGTTGTGGCAAATCGTCGTTGGTGAAAGCGGGGTTGTTGCCCCGGCTTTCGAGCGATGTCATTCCGATCTACGTCGAAGCGACTCCCGAGGAAACCGAGACCCGTCTATTGCGTAAACTCCGTAGGCGTTGCCGCGGACTCGATCACAACTTGGGCCTGAAAGATTCGCTGGCTTCGATTCGACGTGGCGAGGGAATTCCGATCGGCAAGAAAGTGCTGATCGTTCTCGACCAGTTCGAGCAATGGTTGCATGCGCATGAACTGGGCGAGAATTCGGAGCTGGTTCAAGCTTTGAGGCAAAGCGATGGGGCCAGCGTGCAGTGCATTGTTATGGTGCGCGATGACTTTTGGATGGCGGCCACCCGATTCATGCGCGAATTGGAAGTTCGACTACTCGAAGCGGAGAATCTGGCAGTCGTTGATCTGTTTCCCGAGCGCCATGCGACCAAGGTTTTGGGGGCCTTCGGTCGAGCATTCGGAATCCTGCCGGAAGAGCCAGCCGAAATCAGTGACGATCAGCAGGCGTTTCTGACCGAGGCGGTTGCCGGATTGGCTGAGAACGGCAAGGTGATTTGCGTCCGACTGGCGTTGTTTGCCGAGATGATGAAGGGGAAATCGTGGTCGCTTGCCACGCTGCAAGAAGTGGGCGGCGCCAAAGGTGTCGGCCGCACATTTTTGGAGGAGACGTTTAGTTCGCAATATGCGTCGCCGGAGCATCGATTCCACCAAAAGGCGGCCCGAGCCGTGCTGGGGTCGCTGTTGCCCGATTCGGGAACCGATATCAAGGGGCAGATGAAGTCGTACGACGAATTGTTAGAGGCCTCGGGATATACCGGCAGGCCGCAGGACTTCGGCGACCTCATGAAGATTCTCGACAGCGACATTCGGTTAATAACGCCGACCGATCCGGAAGGAGTCGAGATCGACGACGATTCGACCTCATTCTCGGAGCCCGGTCAGAAGTACTACCAACTGACACATGATTACATGGTTCCGGCGCTTCGGAATTGGTTGACGAGTAAACAACGGGAGACGTTTCGCGGACGTTGTGAGATTCGATTGGATGAACGAACGCAGCTATGGGCCGGGCGTCCCGAGGCGAAGCAACTGCCATCTCTGTTGGAATGGCTGAATATTCGCCTCTTTACCGATTCCGTCCAGTGGTCAACGACTCAACGCGAAATGATGCGGGCCGCAACAAGGCATCATGCGTCGAGGCTCACGATGCAAGCGGTTGTGCTGGCCGTCGTACTTGCAATTGCGGGCTACGGACTGCATCTGCAGTCTCAGCGGGCTGTGGCCGAGCGGGTTGATGGAATGGTGAATGACCTTTGGCATACGCAAATCAGTTACGTGCCGGAGCTCTTGGATCAATTGACGCCGTACCGCGAAATGTGGGAATCGGATGTTGCTGACGTTGTGGCAAGTTCCGAGTTATCCGACGACATGAGGGCACGCGGTTTGTTGGCATTGTCCCAACGCGACAAATCTTCGGTGAAGAAACTTCAGGATTTCGTATTGCGGCCCGACATCGATTCGGTTTCGCAGGCGGTGTTCTTGCAGGAGTTGCAGCAGTGGGAAAGCGAACTCAGCCCGGCTGCTTGGGAGGCAGCACGAGATCCGGCGATTGATCACGATCGGCTGATCAGGGCCGCGGCGTTGTTGGCGGCGTACGAATCGGACAATTCGGATTGGGAAACGATTGGTCCAGCAGTTGCCGACGCCATCGTCAAACACGATCCGTTGCTCGTTGACCCGTGGGTCAAAGCGTTAAACCCCGTGCGCCACCATTTGGTGGGCATGTTGTCGGAGATCTGCCACAGCGCGAAATACGAGCCGAACGAAAGAGCATTGTCAGCGAGTATTTTGGCGCGATTTTCTTCCAAAGATGAGGCCTTCCTTGACGGCAATACGGTGGCAAATTTGGTGATGCACTGCGATCCGGCTTCGCGGCAATTCCTGGATCCGGTCGTTCGGCGATATCGCGATGATGTTCTGCCGATTCTGCGAGCGCAGCTGTCTGATCCCGTTCCACTCGATGCCACCATTGTGCCTGGAAAGCGGCTGGAAGCTCAGGCCAATGCTGCGGAAATGCTCTATCGGCTGGGCGAGCAGCAACATTTTTGGGACCACATGAAGGCGGAGGGCGACCCCAGGCTGCGGACTCTATTGATCGACCGTATTCCGCTCGTAGGTGAAGGTTGGCGAGGCCTCATTCAGCGATTGCAAGACGAACCGGAACCACAGGTTCGACAAGCGATCCTATTTGGTCTGCGACCGATGGTCGATGAACTTCAGGAAACCGATGTCGCCGAATTGACCGCCGTATTGACTGAAGTATTTGCGAGCGACGCCGATAGTGGCGTGCACTCTGCAGCGGCGTGGCTATTGGCGAGCTTAATTCCGGGTGACCCGGGGGTGATGGCACTGGACGAGTCGCCCCCGTCGGATCGTGGAGAACAAGGCTGGCGCGTGATTTCAAATGGAATGACAATGGTGCGAATTGAATCACCGGGCCGATTCGTCTTCGGATCACCCGAGTACGAATTCGGTCGGGATGACCGCACAGAGAAACAACGCGACATTCCGCTTGACTATTCATTCGAAGTCAGTTCAACCGAGGTGACATTAGCCCAGTTTCAGAAGTTTCAGCAGAACTTTCCGTATTCGTACGACGTGACGACGCATCCCAACTGCCCCGTTACACGGGTGAATATGTACGATGCCATGAAGTACTGCCGATGGCTCAGTGAGCAGGAACTGGGCTTCGATGCGGAAAACTGTTGCTACCCATCAGTCGGAGAAATTGGCCCCGACTTGCGATTGCAACGTGGCTTTCATTTGCGGGGTGGTTACCGTTTACCGACCGTCGCAGAATGGGAATTTGTCGCTCGTGCGGGAACGGAAACGAGTCGCTATTTCGGCGATTCCGAGGAGCACTTGGACCTGCACACTTGGTCTGCATTTAATGCGAACGAATTGACTTGGCCTGTGGGCCGGTTGCGGCCGAATCCATGGGGTTTGTTCGACATTTACGGCAACGTGTCCGAGTGGTGTCATCGGCTCGACCTGACTTTCGACCCGACGGTGAACCATCCATTCCGCGGTGGCCATTACCGATCAACACCAAAGTTTCTGCGGTCAGCGATGGCTACGGATCTTCCAGTCGTTCGAAAATTGAGTTACACCGGTTTCCGGCCTGTTTTTCGACCGTTCAATTCTCGATGAACGAACTGTTTTCGAAAGGCCTTTTTTGTCGTCTTCATCGGATCAGCCTTTTGGTGGAAGTTGGAGCCCAGTATGCCAAAAGCAAAAAATGTCCGAGGATGAATTTGTCATGTTGAAAGCCCGGCCTGGATGGGCGGAACAATGCCACCACGCAAACATTGAGGAAGCATCATGCATTGGTTTACTGAAATCGTTCTGGTATTGGGTACATCTGCTGCCGCAATTGCTCTGATCATCTCGGCTGCCGAACTCCAACGCATTCGAACGATTTTCCAATCGGGAACAATTCGAGTCACCCTCAGGCGCTGGGATACCAGTTCGAGTGCACGTCCAGGTATGCCAACCGAGAGTTCCGGTTACGCGATATTCACGTTTCGGGGTGGGCAATGGCGGCTTGAGGCGGATCTCAGTCAACCCGGATACGAAGCCGTTCCACCGAATATCTCTGGAACATTCGAAGGTCAGGTCATCAAAAAGATCTCTGGACCAAAAAACTAGAGCTAACCGACCGAGTAGGGGGATTCCGCCAGCCCCTACCAAGTCCGGTTCATTTGCGACTTTTACTACGCTCAATTTGCAGCGGACTTTGTCGCCGAACGTTGTGAGTGTCAATCGGTAGGCAACATGATCCGTTCGGCTTCTGAATTCTTTCTACATGAAATGAAAGCAATCGTATGCAACACATCTTCGAAGGTGTCGTGACCGTTGGTGTCTCGCTTTCCACAGGAATCCTTGTGATGACTGCGATTGAACTCCACCGCATTCGGAACATTTTGCAAGACGGTCGAGGTATCGACAATAAGAGGAAAACGGACACCAGTGTCAGTGCTCAAATGTCGCTGCAGGATGCCGAGTCGGGCTACGCGATCTTTGTCTTTCGCGAGGGGAAATGGGTGCTGGAGGCCGATCTGAGCCAGCCGGGGTATGAAGCGGTCCCGCCGAACCTTACCGGAGGATTCGAGGGACAAGTCGTCAAGAAGATCTCCGGCGTGAAGCAGAATTGATCATTCATGCCTCGTTCTTTTGAAGATTGTCGTTACCGCAATCCGTTGGATGCCAACGGTCGGGAAACGGCAGTTTGCAATATGGTGAGCCTGGTGACGGGTGTCACCGATTTGCGACTGTGCCTGGCGGATCGGGATGCTTGTGTGGCTTGTTGTGCCGAATCGCGAGCGGGCGACGCAATCAATCCTGTTGTCGCTTCGTTGGTGTTTAATGCCGCGACACGCATTCTGCAAGACGGCGGACATGCCCAGTGCGATGTTGAGCGGGCACGACATCTGCAGCGTTGCGTCAGCGACCAAATCGGAGTGGTGCTCGACGATTTTCCCGATCGCAGTTTTCCGCCGCAGGTTATTACTGAGCCCGCGAATGAAAAGGAAACGGGACGAACGGGCAATGGCCAATCGCTCACGTGGGCGGTCGGTTTAATGACCGCCCCACGAGCCAAGCCGACGCTGCAAAAAACACTTCGCAGTTTAAGCGACGCTGGATTTGATCACATCCATGTTTTTGCTGAACCGGGATCGCCTGTTCCCGAAGCATCTCGAAATCTGTCAGTCACGATTCACAAGCAGCGGTTAGGGACGTTCCTCAATTTCTATACGTCGCTGTCGCGTTTGCTGAGCGAAAATCCGGGTGCTGATACTTTCGCAGTTTTTCAGGACGATATCGAAGCCGCACGCGACTTAAGGCAATGGTGCGATTCGCAGCTGTGGCCCTTAAATGCCGGCGTGGTGTCGCTGTTTACACCCCGCCTGCATGCCGGCCCAGAAGTTGGTTGGCGATTGGTTTCCCCCGGCTATAAGCGAGTTTGTGGTGCGCAGGCGTTGGTGTTTCGGCGTGCGGAGTTACTACAGTTTTTGTCGGATCCACTCATTCTGCATCGGTTATCGAAACGCCGCCACAACAATGACGCTGTCTTGGCAGGTTGGGTCGCAAGAAACGGCTCGAGCATTGCCTACCACACTCCGTCGCTTGTTCAACATATCGGGGCAGTCTCGTCGATCTACCATGCCGGCCCCGATCGTAGAAACGTCGCGCATGCGGTTTCGCATGTTTCACAAGTGCAAGGGTGGAGCCGACGAGTTGCTGCAAACGCAAAAGTGGGACTTGTCGGATGGAATACGCCGACTGGCTTGGGTTACCAGAATCACGATTTGGCGCTTCAGTTTGGTGTCGACCGCTGGCTGATTCCAGAACACCCCAATCACGAATCGCTATCGAAGCCAAAGCGTCGGACGAGGGTTAATTCCGTTTCCGGATATGTGGATGATTACGACTTGCAGCGTTGGCTACGCAAATTGGATTGGGTGTTGTTTGTGGAACGACCTTATTTGCCCAATCTGCCGCGGGTTGCAGCTCATGCGGGAGTCGGTGTGGCTTGCGTTCCGAATTGGGAATGGCTGCAGCCGCACACTGATTGGCTGGGCTTTGTTGACGTCATGCTGTGTCCGACGCGACACACGTATCGACAATTGGCCGACTGGAAAAAACGCTATGGTTTCGGGTGGGACCTGGCGTTGGTCCGTTGGCCGGTGAATGCCGACCGATTTCAATTCCGACTGCGTCGGCAGTGCCGGCGATTTGCCTTCGTGAATGGTTGGGGTGGCGTTACACCTCGGCAAATCGATGGCAGTTCGGCAGGGTACCAACGCAAGGGATTCGAGCTGATTTTGCAGGCGGCGCGACTCGCCCGCGACTTACAGTTTGTGGTTTACTCGCAACGGCAGTTTAAGGGGGCTCTCCCTGACAATATCGAGCTGCGGCCGGCACCGAAATCAAATATCGACTTATACCGGGAAGCGGATGTGTGCGTGCAACCGAGCCATTTTGAAGGGTTGGGGATGCCGCTCTTGGAATGTCAGGCCGCCGGTATGCCTTTGGTAACGACCGATGCGTCTCCCATGAACGAATACGAACCGCTGCGAGCCATCCCGGTAGTTGGTTCAGAAGTTGTGTCGATTGGCGGCGGGCCGATTCCTTCGCAGTTGATGAGTCCGCAGGATGTTGTGGATACACTCAGGCCTCTGGTCAACACCGACATTGAAGAGGCGAGCCGGCAGGCGAGGGAGTACGTGCTCCGCGAGCATTCGTGGGACAAGGCGGCCCAAATCATTTCGTCCAAGTTGATCAAGCGGTGATATGAGTACGAAGCAGTCGCCAGTATTGGAATGTCCTTATCGGCAGCCTCATGCTGACGGTATCGGCGTAGAAAGCGCGATTTGCGGTTTGCTGCACGACATGACAGGGGTCGAAGACGCCTCGCTATGTCAGGTACGTGAAGATGCTTGCCGCAGTTGCCTCCAGTGGTTTCGACCTTCGAAGGCGGACATCAACCCTGTTTTTGCATCGCTGTTGTATACGCTGACATCCGACATCATCAACCAGTCGGGCGTGCCTGGCTGCTCGGTTGAAGCGGCTGAACAGCTCAATCAGCGGGCGATCCGCAACATTCCGCACGATGAAGATTTCGCATCGACGGATGAGTCGGCCGGCTCTGTGGTGGATGTCGATGAGGTCCGTTTGGAGAGCATTGTTCCGCGTCCTTGGCGTCGCAGTGGCCGCCGCGTGCAGGAGTGGGCGGTCGGTGTGACGACAGCGCCACGGAATCCGTCGACTCTCGGAATGTGTCTCGACAGTCTGCATGCCGCCGGTTGGCCCGAGGCGCGATTATTCATCGACGGCAACGTCGAAGTGCCGAATTCAGAGTTGAGGATGTCGATAACGCGGCGGGATCCGCAAATCGGTGCTTGGCCAAGCTATTACCTTGCCTTGGGAGAACTAATGATGCGCTCTCCCGGCGCCGATGCCTACATGCTTGTTCAAGACGATGTAGTTTTGTTTCAGCATGCGTCGTTACGTGAATACTTGGAACGAGTCCTTTGGCCCGGTCGCCGCCCGGGAATCGTTTCGCTGTTTTGTTCGCGTGCCTACCGACAGGAGAAGCCGGGCTGGCATAAGTTAAAGCAGTCGTTGGTGTGGGGCGGGCAGCTGTTGATCTTTTCTCACGATGCGGCTCAACGAATATTATCGGACGAGCACGTCGTAGCGCATCGATTGCAGCCGGGGAAAGCCGGACTCGCCAATATCGATGGATTGATTGGCGAATGGGCGGCCCGCACGAACACGCCAGTTTATCTTCCCACACCGAGCCTCGCTCAGCATGTCGGGCAGGTCAGTACGCTATGGCCACGCACCCGGGCGTATGGGAACCGCCGTGCCGATTGGTTTGCCGGCGACGTGGGTGCCGGCGGGCGGGAATGCATAAAGCCCAACAGCGACCGTTCGTGACCTTGAATCTAAAGATGTCACCTGAGTTACGGATTAAACCATGAGACTGCATATCGGGGCATCGATCGATCAGCTATCAGATCCGCGGCTTGAATCGCTGATTGCTTCCGAATGGGTCCATCTCGGAGATCCGGAGTTTTTTGAAGCGGAGGCCAACACCAATGGGCAATCACCCTTTCAGGCTCGCGGTCTTTCTAAGAAAACGATTTATGTGCCGTTTTATTACAAAAAGGGTCAAACGTTAGAGTTTGAAGACGAATCGTTCTCGTTCATTTTTTCGGAACATTTTTTTGAGCACCTGTTCCTCGACGAAGCGGGAGAATTATTCAAAGAATGTCATCGCGTGATAATGCCCGGCGCATGTCTACGAATTGTTGTCCCCGATGCCGACTTAAGGACGTACAAACAACCCGAACCGCCCGGATATTCGACCGGTGACCCACGTTGGTTTCACCCCGACAAGCATAAGACTCGTTGGTCGATTTACAGTTTGTCGTACGCTTTGGAAGAGATCGGCTTTCGGACTCGTGGCGTCGTTTATTGCGACAAATACGGCAAGTATCACTGTGATGAGCCGGAGCAGCACCGAACGTTTTACAAGGATTGTTCCGACCGCGAGTTCATTATTCGGACAGATTACATCTGTCGATTTGAGAATTCATTGGTCGTGGATGCGGTCAGGGTGTCATAATCGTAGTAGTGAAGCCATCGACATCATGTGAGTCGGTTTTGTCACGGTTGATCTACGTCGGGCTGATCGCCGGAATCCCCCCAATCGATGAAGCTGCTTAAGAGACGCAACGATGATTAGCCTGAAGAAATCCAAAACGGCAACGCGTTTGGCGTTGTTTAATCGGCTGCTCTTCGGGCGCTGCGATCCGGAAAAAGCGATTCTGATGACAGGTGCTCCCCGGTCTGGAACGACCTGGTTGGGAAATCTGTTGTCCGAAGTGCCGGCGGCATCGACGCTGTTCGAGCCACTGCACGTGCAGAAGGTTCCGCAGACGCAAGAGGCCGGGCTGACATGGCGAATGTTTGTGCCACCAGAGTTGCGCTGGCCGGACGGTGAAGAGTTTTTTCAGCAGGTTTTTTCTGGTCGCATTCTCAACGAGTGGACAACGCGCGAAATGACAATCTGGAAGGCGTTTTCCACGAAGTTTCTCGTTGTGAAGTGTGTCCGTGCGAATCGGATGCTCCCCTGGATTTGCGAACGGTTTCCCATTCGGTCCCCCGTATTGTTAATCCGGCACCCGTGTGCTGTGGTCGCCTCACAATTGCGGTTGCGTGCCTGGAGGAACGCGCCTCGGCCGACTGCGGAAGAACTAGAACCGATTCTTCCCGGTGTTGAGCGAATCTTACAGAATCTGAATACTCATGAGGAGTTCTTAGCCGCAGGATGGGCTTTGGACAATGCCGTTCCCTTGATGCTTGGTCGGCCGGGAAAATGGCAACTCGTCAGTTACGAACAACTATTGGTCGACACCGAACAGCAGTTGCAGCGCTTATTCGACACCTGGGACTTGGACGCCCCGACGAATCCGACTCAGCTAGCTAAGCGGCCTTCGAGCACTTCGAACCCCGATGGGAGCAATGGACTCGCAGGTTGGAAGAACCAACTGACGCCGAGTCTCATCCATCGGATTCTCGATGTCGTTCACCAGTTCGGTTTCGACTGTTTCACTGACGACGTCGAGCCGGATTACGACCGGTTGCAATCATACACTCATTCGCACAATCTCCAATTTGTGCGTGGGTAAGACCATTCAGCAAATTGGCGCTATTTGTTGCTTGCTGGTTCGTTCCCTGTCTCTGCACGACAGGCTCAGTTTCCTTGCCAAGTTTCTTGGAATTCCCGCATGTCGATTTTGTTGTACGGCGGTTCCTTTCCTGCCACTTTGGCTTGGGTCGTTTCGGCTGCGATCCGGTCGGAGTGTTGTTTCGTGTGTGCACGCAGTCGATCGAAATAAGATTGATCCAGGAGCGGGTCCTTGGTTTCCTGCCGCCACTTGAGCAGAACGGATTTCAGGCGGTCTTCGACCTCAGCGAACTGGGCGTCGCCCGCCAGATTGCGGTATTCCAGCGGATCAGAATGCAGATCGTAGAGTTCGAATTCCGGGGCCTGCTCCATCAGTCGAAAGACGCGCCGAGCCTCGGTGTTGGCCCAACGTCGATCGTTCAACATCCCCCGAATTGGGCAACCGTCGACTCCGATGCCGTTCTTGGGTTCACCCGGCAGCAGGTTGTGAATGAACTTGTAGCGGTTGTCTCTGACGGCCCGCTGCGGGGCAAAGCCAGGTCCGTGAGTTGTGAACTCGGTAAATAAATACTCGCGCCACTCCCTCGGCTCGCCTTGATAAAACGGATTCAGCGAACGACCGGATAATGGCGAGGGAAGTGGGATCCCGGCGGCCGTCAGGCATGTGGGGACAATATCGACCGTCGACACAAAACCTTTGTGCACCTGGCCAGGTTTGATCTGATTGGGCCAACGAACAATGAATGGTATGCGAGTGCCAAATTCATAGACGGTAGTCTTACCCCGCGTGACGGGCGGGCCATGGTCGCCGATGAAGATCACGAGAGTGTCGTCCGCATGACCTGTTTTTTCGAGCAGGTCCATTAGCAGGCCGACCCCGTGGTCGACCCGTTTGACGGCGTTGTAATACCCGGCTGCTTCCGTCCGAATTTCCGGTGCGTCGAATTCCCCATGTTGTGCAAAGGGAGTGACGTCGTCGGGGCCGAGCAATTCGACCGGCAGTCCTTCAACTCGACCCCCGTACGGTTTGTGGGGATCGGTAAAGCTGGCAAGCGCGAACCAGGAGTCGTCGCCGACATCATTCAAGAAAGATTGCAAGTGACGTCGGAAGGCGGCGACATCGCGCCGATTGAATCCGCGGTCATGCTTGTTGGCCACAAATTCAAACGGCAGTTCGCGATCTGGTTCGACGTGAACTTTCCCGGCCACGAATGATCGATAGCCGGCTTGTTTGAGAAGCCCCTGCAGCGTGGGGACTCCTCGATGCATGGTATAGCCGCGATGGGCCAAGCCAAGTTGGCCGTTCTGGTGCGGATACAACCCCGTAAACATGCTGCTGCGAGACGGGCTGCACGAAGCCTGTGTGACGTAGGCATTTTTAAACAACATGCCCTGGGATGCCAGGCGGTCGATGGCGGGAGTCGCGATTGTATGGTCACCGTAACATCCGGCGGTTTGTCCCATGTCGTCGGCAGTGATCAACAATATATTCGGCTGAGCCTGTGCTGACGGGATGACTACCAACGTCAAGCAGACTGCGATCGACTCGCGGATGATTCTGGACGTAATCGCACTTTGTACCATCATGAGTTCCACCACTGTTCATTTGGTTGCCCAAGTCACAATTGTTGAACGTACACTGAATTGACCATTATTGCCACATTTCGCCAGTAGGATTTCTCTTTGTTGCACGTGATGTTGCGCAATAACAATTGTGTGGGGCAAGTCCGTCATTGTCTTTCGCATGGCCAATTGTTGTGTCTTCAAAGTTTCTTTAGAATGAACTACTGATTGGACTTGGACTTAGTATGCGTCAGCCCGTTTGAAGTTGATATCCGGCCTTTTTTGATTCATCTCGCGTCACGCCGGAAGGGAGCGATTCTCATGTCATTGATACACGAGGATTTATTTGAGCGCGTTGTTGCCGTGCGACGCGATCTGCATCGGCATCCGGAGTTGAGCTGGCAAGAGCATCGTACGGCTGGAAAAGTCTGCGAATTCCTCGACAGCCTGGGAATCGCGTTTCGCAGTGGGATCGCAGGCCACGGTGTAATTGCCGAAATCCCAGGCCGACAGGGGAAGCCTCTCGTGGCTCTCCGTGCCGATCTTGATGCGTTGCCGATTCAGGAAGAGACCGGTTTGCCGTTTTCCTCGTCAGTCGACGGCGTGATGCACGCCTGTGGGCACGATGGGCATACGAGCATGCTGCTGGGCGCGGCGGCCCTTTTGGTCCAGGAGCCGGATTTGCCTGTCACGATCCGCTTGATCTTTCAGCCCGCTGAAGAAACCGGCAACGGAGCGCGGGCCATGGTCGATGCCGGGGCCCTCGAAGACGTGGGAATGGTCTTCGGCGGCCACATCGATCGGCATTTCGAAGTCGGCACTATTGCAGTCACCGAAGGTGCCGTGAATGCCTCAAGTGATCGGTTCAAAATTACAGTCACTGGCGAGGGAACGCACGCTGCTCGCCCACACGAAGCGGTCGATGCGGTTGTCGTCGGGTCGCTGTTGGTAATGGCGATTCAAACAATCGTCTCTCGGGAGATGAATCCCTCACATCCCTCCGTTGTCACTGTTGGAAGATTCGATGCCGGAACGGCTGCCAACGTGATTGCCGGCAACGCGACGTTGGAGGGGACAATCCGTGCGCAGGACCCGGAAGTTCGCATCCATTTGCAGCAATCGATCGAGCGCATTTCCCGTTCGGTTGGGCAGTTACACAATGCCAATGTTTCGTGCGAGATCGTCGAAGGGACGCCGCCGGTTATTAACGCTCCCGATTTGACTTCCTTGGCTCGGCAGGCCGCTGTGACGGCCGTTGGCGAGAGAAACGTCGTCCGAATGGAACATGCCAATATGGGAGGTGAAGATTTCAGCGAGTATTTAAGGACCGTTCCCGGGTGCTATGTTCGATTCGGAGCGGTTGTGCCGGGATGCGAAGGCTACCCGGCCCATTCCAGTCGGTTTGACTTTGACGAGCGGGCACTGGCCGTTGCGGCGGCGTACTATCGGGAACTGGCGATCGTTGCAGGGCGCAAGCTGCGGGACGAATCTTAAGGTTGGCGCATCACCTTGGACAGCTTCAATTAGTGAATCTGTTCGATTGCAAAATATGGGGCATTGCACATGTTACAGGTTCGCGAGGCGACCGATGCCGATGTCGATCAGATTCGCGAAATCTTTATCGCCACTTATGGAGAAGACTACGCCTATCCGCAGTTTTACGACACCCACGTTCTCAAAAAACTAGTCTATGCCGACGATACACTGCTGCTCGTTGCCGAAGAGACCGACTCGGAACGCGTGCTCGGCACGGCTGCTGTCATAATGCACGTCGGTGCGTACAACGATTTGGTCGGCGAATTTGGCCGGCTTGCTGTGCATCCTGATGCTCGTGGCAAGGGGGTTGGCGGGCTGTTGATGGAAGGACGCTTGGAGCGAGTTCAGGACCAGCTCCACCTTGGCATTGTTGATAATCGGGCTGCACATCCGTACTCGCAACGAATCTCAGCGAAACATGGATTCGCTTGCGTCGGTTTCATTCCGAATAAGCTGCTGTTAAAGCGACGCGAAAGCTTAACAATCTACACCAAGCACTTCGGGCCGGCGTTGGAGCTTCGTCGAAACAACCCGCACGTCATCCCGGAAGCATATCGTTTGGCGGAAATGGCGTTGGCCAACTGCGAGTTGCCGCGAGATGCGATTGCCGACGAAGCGTCGCCGGCTTATCCCCACATGGATGCATTCGACCTGGACGAATTGACAACCGAGGGCTATGCCTCTTTGCTGCGGTTCGAGCGGGGACGGACTCGACATCGCGAAATTTTCGGCCCGATGCGATTGCACTATGGATTATTCAAACTGCGTGTCCGGCATTCCCACTACTTGTTGGCTCGGCAACTCGGCGAGATTGTAGGTGCCATCGGTTTCATCGTCGATGAGGTCGAGCGTGCCGTCAGAATATTTGAGCTGGTGTCGTTTAACAATGAGCCAATTCGATTTCTATTGACAGAATTGCTTCAGCAGATGCCGGAAAAATGGGGGGCCGAATTTGCGGAAGTCGATGTCAGTGCCTATTCGCCGAGAATGCAGCGGACACTGCTGGAACTGGGCTTTGTGCCAGTTGCCTACTTGCCGGCCATGGTTTTCCATGAGACGGAACGGCTCGACGCAATCAAAATGGCGCGATTGTTTGTCCCCGTCGATCTCGAAGGAGTCGTGCTCTATGATTCGTCGCAACCGATTGCCGAATTGGTCATTCGCAGCTTTCAGAGTTGCCGAATCCAACCACGAGTTGCCGTTGCCATTCCCGACATCGCGTTGTTTGCCGGTCTGAACGATGAGCAAATTCAGCAATTGGCGGCGGAGTGCACTTTGGGCAAGTATGCTGACGGCGAGTGTCTATTTCGACAGGGGGAGACGGACCAAACCATTCATCTGATTCTTGCGGGCGACGTCGAGATTCAAGCCGGCACCGGCGAGAAGAACTTAGCGACCGTAGGACGTGGTGAGTGCATCGGTGAGATGTCGCTGGTGACCTGCGGGGTACGTTCCGCCACGGCAGTCGCCCGCGGCGCAGTCGAAACCGCCATCTTGCCTCATGAAGGTTTGCTCGATTTGATTCGACGTCGTCCGGATATTGGTTTAAACGTTTATCGGAATTTCGCAGCGGGTCTGGCTGAGAAGCTTCGTCGATCGACGGGTGAGCCACCTGCCGAAAATGGTTAAGCGCAGCGCAGATTTCAACATTGCATTTATGGGGCGACCGGCCATACTTCTTCCTTGACCGCCTTCCGAATGCGTACAAAGTCGATCAGTTTCAGAAAATAGCGATGAAGGAAAAAATGCCAGCCAGAATGCCACGGAGCGGAGGAGGTTGGAAAGCGATTGGGTACAGCCTCGGACTCGCCAACAAGGTTGGCTGGCGAAAAATGTGGGCCGCGTTGCGATCGAACAACACATGCAAAACGTGCGCCGTCGGGATGGGCGGACAGCTTGGTGGAATGGTCAATGAAGGCGGTTACTTTCCTGAGGTCTGCAAGAAATCGCTTCAGGCGATGGCATCGGACATGCAGGGGGCGCTGCCGTCCGATTTCCTCGAGCGGACAAGCATCGATCAACTGCGGGCGATGTCTCCTCGACTATTGGAATACTCCGGCCGATTGACCGAACCGGTTGTCCTGGACGCCGACAATTCGCATTACCGTTCGATCACTTGGGAAGACGCTTTGGAACGCATCGCATTGCGACTCAATGCGGCGGGTCCCGAGCGGAGCTTCTTCTATGCGAGCGGTCGCTCGTCGAATGAGGCCGGTTTTCTATTGCAGCTCCTCGCTCGTTTGTTCGGCACAAACTATGTCAACAATTGCTCCTATTACTGTCATCAAGCAAGCGGTGTCGGTCTCGCGACTGCCATTGGTTCGGGAGCGGGAACTGTGCGGTTGGAAGATCTCGACCACACTGATCTCTACATGCTCGTCGGTGCGAACCCGGCTTCGAATCATCCTCGCTTGATGCGCTCGCTGATGCAAATTCGTCGCCGGGGTGGAACTGTTGTGGTGATTAATCCCCTGCGCGAGTTGGGGCTGGTCAGATTTCGCGTTCCCAGCGATGTCCGCAGTCTGCTATTCGGGTCGAGTATCGCCAGCCAATACATTCAGCCTCACATTGGCGGGGACTTGGCCTTGTTTACGGGGGTCGCGAAGGTCGTTCTCGGAAGTGACGCGCACGATACAAACTTCATTGCGGCCCATACCGAGAATTTCGACGCATTCTGCCAACAGGTAGAAGCCGCAACCTGGAAAGAGATCGAGGCTGGCAGCGGAGTTGACCGCCAAACGATCGAAATGCTGGCCAATATGTACATGCAGGCCAAGAACGTTGTCATTGGCTGGGCCATGGGCGTGACGCATCAACTTCACGGAACCGAGACCGTGCAAGCGATTGCCAATGTGGCACTGCTGCGTGGCATGGTCGGCAGACGACAAGCGGGGGTCATGCCGATTCGCGGCCACAGCAACGTGCAGGGAATGGGATCCGTTGGGGTGACGCCAACTCTCAAAATGGAGATGATCAAACGATTTGAACAAGAATTGGGCGTACAACCGCCGCAGTCGCCCGGATACGACACAATGGCCTGCATGCAAGCTGCCAGTCGAGGCGAAATGGATGTTGCATTTTCCTTGGGGGGCAATCTTTTCGGAAGCAACCCCGATTCACAATTCGCTACCGAGGCAATGAGCCAGGTCGGCTTGTCGGTCTATTTGTCGACAACATTGAATACCGGCCATGCTTGGGGGACGGGTCGCGAGACAATCATTTTGCCCGTCCTACCGCGCGATGAAGAAGGGCAGCCGACGACACAGGAATCGATGTTTAGCTACGTCCGATTGAGTGATGGTGGGGCCGCACGATTTAGCGGACCACGTAGTGAAGTTTCGATCTTGGCGGAACTGGGGCGTCGAATCTTTGATGCGAAAACGCCAGTCGACTGGAGCGAACTAAGCAGTCACGCTGCCATCCGAGGATTAATCAGCCGATTAATTCCGGGGTATGAAGCGATTGGAGGAATCGACAAGTCCAAGAAAGAGTTTCATGTGGCTGGTCGCGCCATGGCGGACTATCGGTTCCCCACGCCCAGTGGTAAGGCCAGGTTTCATGCGGTCCGGTTGCCGACCCCACTCGTCGGAAACGGTACGCTGCGGCTGATGACGCTGCGGTCGGAAGGGCAGTTCAACACGGTTGTGTATGAGGAGGAAGATCTCTATCGAGGCCAGGAACGTCGTGACGTCATTCTACTCAACCAGGAAGATATGACCAGATTGGGCCTGTCAGAGAACCAACCGGTCCGCGTCAAAAGCGATGCGGGCGAAATGAGGCGAATACTCGCCCGAGTTTTCGATATCCGCGCCGGCAACGCCATGATGTACTACCCGGAAGCGAATGTGCTCGTGCCCGCTGCCGTCGATGACATGTCGAAGACGCCGACGTTTAAGAACGTTTCAGTGACTGTTCAGCCCGAAGATGAATGAAACCCAAATGGGCAACAGTGCCTCACGAGTTGAGGACTCCGACCGGTCACTCAGCAACTCGTCGAATCGGCAATACGATATGTGACGGCCTTTGCGCATCGTGATAAATCGTTTGCCGGGCAATTTGGGTCTCGGTATCAGTGGCAGGATCATTCCCAGTATTGGTATTTCGATCCCATAAGGGGAAGCGGCTGCTGGAAAGGTGTAGCCGAATTCGATGACCCTTCTGAAAAACGCGGGCTGTCGGCAGCAATTCGAGGTGAAACTTATACACATCCCCTGGAGTAAGTAACTTCGGTGTTGACCAGATTGATTCACGAAAACGTGCACGCACGATTCCTTCAGTGACGTTCATTGCCTTTCCGTCGGGCTGTACATCAATCAAGACGGCCGTGAAGTCGGTGTCTCGCGCAGTCGTGGCGGCGAACAACGTCATCGAAACCGGGCCGATCACCTCGACATTCC
>JANQRQ010000359.1 GCA_028284485.1 Planctomycetaceae bacterium
ATCCTGAGGATCGGCGATCACACGGGGGAATCCTTGAACTAACAACGCCCAGGCACGGTCACTGAATAACTGAGAGACAGGATTGCGGCGCGTCGTGACCAAAGTTTCCAACGCATGGCTTATCGCATCGATTCCGGTGGCTGCGGTGACAGCAGCCGGCATTGTCAGCGTCAATTCCGGGTCAAGAATCGCCACGCGAGCCGCGGCGGCCTTATCGCCGCATGCCATTTTCATATGCGTCTGTGGATTCGCGATGACGGCAAACGATTGCGCCTCGCTACCAGTGCCGGCGGTGGTCGGTACGGCGATCATGGGGAGCATTGGCTTGGTGGCCTTTCCTACCCCCCAGTAATCTTCCATGCGCCCGCCGTTTGTGAACAAAAAGTTCACGCCTTTCGCGCAGTCCATACTACTTCCGCCGCCCAAACCGATAATCAGGTCAACATTCGCTTCGCGCGCGACTTGCAGCGCGCGGTCGACGTCATCGGTCGTAGGATTCGGCGTGACTTCATTGAACACGGTAATTTCGAAATCGTGATTGGCGAGCGCGTCGATGCCGTGCTGGGCATGACCGGCGTGATCGAGCCCCTTATCGGTCACGAACAAGATTCGACGTCCACCGAGTTCGGCAGCAATATCCCCCAAACGGTCGACCGTCCCGGCCCCGAAAACGACTCGCGTACGAGGATCGTAATCAAAGGCGGGCAGTAAACCGTTTTTGACCGCTTCGTCCATTTGTTGGCCGAGTGGGGTTTTCGTGGACATGCTTTTCTTCATTCTTGCGGATGACAACGGTTTGAGAAAAGGCCGATCATTTCGGTCCATTGGATTCTTCACAAACCAAAGCCGTTGTCTCGGCGCCGCAATTCAAACACTGTGTGAATTTGGCGAACTCAGGTGGGATTTCTGTGGTGGGCTCCTTAATTCATATCACGTCGCTCGATTTTTTTCCGACCGGTCGTGGTCTCGATATTCTCGCAGCGAGTCGCGCGTAAGAAACCCGGCGGTCCGGTCAGACCACCGGGATTTGAGAATTCAATTGTCGCTATTCTGCAGCTGCCCCAGCTCCATTCTTGATCGCATACAATGTCGTGCGATTCGCAATGTACAACACGCCGTTCGCAACGATCGGAGTCGTGTAAACCGCATTGGCCATGTAGATTTCGCCGATGGCCGGCTTGAATTCACCGTCGACATCCTTCAAAGCCACACTGGGATCGGCCGAATGCGGAAAGATCGCAACGTCACCATCCTCGTCGCCGATGTAGACCTTGCCGTCGACGATCAACGGCGAGCCCCATGACGCGGCAAACATATCGTACGCCCAATGACGCTCGCCTGTTTTGGCATTCAGGCAATGAAACAGCCCGCTGAAATCGGCGATATACAGCACATCGTCCTTAATGGCGACCGTGCCGCATGAACGATGCATTTGATCTTCAAACTCCTGTTCTTCGTATTCTTCGTATGTCATGGCACCGTAATGCCAGACGACAGCGGTGTTCGGATTCGGAATCGCTTTCTCTCCCTTGGCAGGATCGATCGCTTGCAGACGCGTATGCGGAACCGGTTTCCCATCGGCGTCGACAGCGAGTGTCGGGCTGACATCTCCGTCTTTGGTCGGATCAACGCACCACAGATGTCCCATTCCCTCTTGGTGTTCGGGGTCCTGACCAACGGCGACATAAACCAAACCATCGTAGACAACAGGCGTCGCAATCAAATTGTTGCGTGTCCCACGTCCTCCCAGAATCCATTTCGATTCCTTCGGGTTGGCATCGAACTTCCACAACAATTTCGGATTGCCGTTCCCGTCGCCCTGCGGAGCGAAGCTGTACAGCCAACCATCTCCCCCGGCGAATAGAATCTGCTCGCGTCCGCCCAAAACGGCATAGGTCGGCGAAGACCATTGACCGTGCAGGATGTTGGTACTCGGCGACCCATCGGTCCACAGCACTTCACTGCTGTTGCGGTCCATCGCGATAAAGCTCGGTGCGTCGGGAGCCGGCAAATTGATGTGTGTCTCGTCCACACCATTGGACGTGTTAACGAACAGCAAATCCCCCACACAAATCACCGAGCAACTGCACATGTTGTGCTGGGAAATACCGAGTTCGCCCATCATGTCGTACTTCCAAATGACGTCGGCTTCGTCGGTGTTTTCGTTGTCTTCCGTCTTAAACGGACCGTCGTTCTCGCCATCGTGGAAGCCTTCGGTGTCGAGGCAAATCACCTCACCACGGCTGCTGACAAACCACAATCGTTCGCCGTCAACGAATGGTGCACAGCAAATCCCCTGCAGAGGCCAATCGTGAACGCGACCGGTCGGCAACTTCGGACTGGAATGCTGCCAGAGGAACTTGCCCGTCTCTTCCTCGAAGCAAAGCAAGCAACCAAGATCGACCGTGCTGGGGTATCTCGCGATATGACCGGCACCATTATTCGTGCCGACGTAGACCTTCCCGTTGGCGACAACCGGATTGCCGTACGTTTGCGAGCCAAGATCGACCTTCCAGAGAATGTTCTTTCCCTCGTCGATATCCCATTCGGTCGGAATGTTCGTGGCTTCGGGCGTGTTGTTCTTGCTGCTCCAACCAGACCATTGCGCCCAGTCATGCTCTCCGACATTCCATTGAGAAATATCTTTTAGGGCCTCAGCAACGGGATCGTAATCGTCTGCGGCATGCAAGGCCAGCGGCGACGAGGCAAACCAAACCGTACCAAGCGATAGAACAACTACGAGCAACTTGGTCATTGAATTCATCGTCGATCTATTCCTCACGCTACGCGGATTAAAACATTCTGTGCACAGTTCTGCGGGAGGACGTTCACGCACGCGTCAAAACTAATCTGTGCACAACAGGTATTATCAAAAGTTGGTATTCCTCGTATTCCTCTCACAAGATCATTCGCGAGAGTCTAATTCGGTGTCACGCTAACGTTGTCGTAAAAGATCTCCGAAGGTCGAGCCGCTCCATACAGCCCTGGACTTCCCGTGAGATTCGGGGTCGGATCTTCTGCCTGAACCGTCCATTCTTCGGGTTCCGATTCGCCGCGCGGCCAAGCCTTGCCTTTCAAAACGGCTTTACCGTCTTCCACGGAAGCCTGAAGTTTCAGCGTGTACCACTCGTACGGCTTCCATTCAAAACGTACGGTACTTGCCATCCGCAGTTGGGGCGTCCATGTCCGAATTTGTAACTGTTGACTGGCACCCATCAAATCGAGCGTATAGCGCTGGGCAATCAGTCCGATGTCGGGCAACTGGTTGTCCTTAAGAGCCGCCTGGACATCCGCTTGGATTGTATAACCCTGAAATCCCGGGTGGCCCATCCACGACTGGCTGCGGGTTCCCAAGGGAATCGTGGTGATCTTCAACATGACCCCGTTCCCTTCGACTTCGCGTGTGCCACGTCGAACAGTAAAGCGGAGCCCGCCTTCGATTTCCGACCATTCCCAGCTGTCGAGGAACTTCTCATCCGCCAGAATTTGCAGCGACGAATCAAGGGCCTGCTTGGCATCCTCGGCCGTTTCCGGCTTCTTGCCGCCGCTGTTTAATTTCAAGAAGTCGAGCATAAACGTCAGCATTCGACGCGGTGTCGTGTCATCGTAGACACGCTCGGTCGTAGCATTATTGATGAACTCGCTGATCAAAAAGATATATAGTTGCGCGGCTTGCGGATCCTTCTCCTCAAGAGCCTTGAGAAAATCAAAGTCGAGGGACACATTGCGGTAACGAGCACCGACCCAGGTGACGGGAACTTGCCCGTCGGAAAAATCGAAGCTCCAGGGAAGTTCAGGAACGACGCGAATTCGAGCCCCCCCCTCCAAATCGCCGACCTTAACATTGACGTTCACCGAGGCGTGGACACTGCCAGTGGGAGCCGTATAGCGGCCATTGGCGTCGATTTCGCCCGGCCCTTCAATTGAGAATTCCGCTTCGCCGGCATCCACCAACCGCAGAAACTGTCCATTGGAATTGTACAAGCGGACTTGGTAATCCTGGGCCTGCCGTGACGCCGAGTCACCCGACTTCAGCAGCGTCTCAACAGGGACAACTTGCACCAGCGCCGGCGTATCGTCCCCTTCATCGACTGCGGGTCGTTCCGGTCGCGGGTCAGCATGCGGTTCGACATCTTCCTGACCTACGCAATACAGGGCATCATTCAGTGGGATGTACAGTCGCCCGTGTGAAACCGCCATCGTACCGCTCGAACCGGTACTTCGCAGCCGCGCACTGTAAACCTTTTCGACACCACTCTCTGTCGGTTTGAGCGTCCACCACACACCGTTTTCTGTGCAGAGGTAAATCTTGCCATCTGCATAAACCGGGCTGCTGCGCATAGGGCCGCGTAACTTGAGTTCCTGAATCAGCTCGCCGGTCTCGAGATCGGCAACGATCAGCGCGCCGCTGTCTTCGCAGGCGTAGATTCGGCCGTCCACAACAATTGGCGAACTCTTGCCAACATACCACTCTTTGACACGCCACAGTTCGCCGCTCGAGGTAATGTCACCCGACAGAGTGGCATCGAGTGCAAACAAAGCCCCCATGCGGGTGTCGTCTCGATTCTCCTGACTGTGTCCGCTAATTACGACATTGCCAGCAACGACGGGCGTCGTGTCGATGCCCCGTTTGCTGACGTTGTAGGTCCAAATATTCTTTCCGGTTTGCGGTTGAAACGCATGAACTCCGCCGTCGCCGGAACCGAAGATGATCATCGGTTGCCCGTTGATGACCGTATAAACGGGTGAGCTATAAGTTGTGTCGTAGGGGAGCAACCGCGTTCCTTGAAACCACACCGGAACACCGTTGCGCTTGTCGAACGCGATGAACCGATGCGCTGGCTTGGCCATGTCGCCCCAACCAATCACCACCGCGCTGATGATGACCAGGTTTTCATGAATGATCGGGAAGTTGGTTCGCCCGCCGTACGTACTCAGCAAACCGTACTCCTCGGACATCGAATGCGACCAAATCGTTTCGCCGGTTTCGCCATTGAGACACTGAAAGTATCCGCAGACTCCTAGTGCAAAGACATTGCCTGTTTCGGGATCACCGACAACACTCGACCAACCGACTCGAGTATCGGGCACGTCGGAAAGAAAAACGTTGAAGCGGCTTTGCCACAACTTCTCGCCAGTGAGTGCATCAACGCAAACAACCTTCTCGCCCTCTTCCTTCGTACCGGGATTGTCACGAACGATAATGTACAGCTTGCCGTTCATCACGATCGGGCTGCAACGTCCGGCGAGTTCTTCGCTTTTCCAAATGACGTTCTGGCCGCGATTCGACCATTCGGAAACCAGTCCGGTCTCACGAGAGATGCCGTTCATTTCCGGCCCGCGCCAATGTGGCCAATCCATCGGAGCCGCCTTCCAGGCGTCACCGGCTGAGGCGACGGACAGACTCAGGGGACACAGAACGGCAACGAACACCAGACGGCGAATTCGATTCGTCAATGATTGCATCGGAGAACTCTGTGGTTTGATATTCAGGGCAGGGAGATCCAGGTTTCGCAGCGGCACGTCGCCATTGGGTGGGTATTTGTGGGACATTACGCCACTATGTCAACATAGCGAATGCCGATTCCGTCGGCAAGGACCGCAGCAGCCTGCGGTTACAACAACGTCGGCGTCAGTCGCTATCCGGTCGGAAAGAGTTCGTGTGGCAGATACCGTCACTAAAAACTAACACCATAGACCCTTACGAGATTCGGTGCTTTGGCCGGATTCTACCGTCTCGCGAGGACGCGAACACCATATCGCAACGCGATTTCGAATTCGGTGGACTCTCGAGCCCGATAATGCGAAATCGGGCATCGAATCCCGCCCGCAGCCGGCCCTTGAGAACTCTGCCCGGTCGATCGGTCGACATTCCTATACCCTGCCGTGGTGGCAGGCGTCCCCGAGACGCAATCGCGGTGGGATTGACGTCCCGCGGGCACCAAATTCACCGAGAACGAACGACCGCAGAGCCTGCTGGTAGTCTCGCGGCGAATCTCGTTAAGTCGATTTGGGATTGAGAATGTTCAGGCTGCCATCGATGCTGAATAGCTCGCCTGAAGTCGACGTCTCTGCCGCCGGAACGCGGCCTTCAACTTCAAAGCCGGCGTCCTCGATCATGCGGTAAGTCTGCTCGACCGCATCGCCACGCGACGTCAAGTAGCCCTCAACGAACAGGGAATTTGCCGGGTAGAGCGACAATGGTTGCATCATGCGCAAATGCCCTTCGCGACCGCCCGCCACACGGATTTCTGCGGTCGGGTTCACCATACGGAATAAACACAAGATCCGCAGGCAACGTTCCGGCGAAAGCTGATTGAAATCGTAAACGGGGTTCCCCGGAACAGGCACCAGAAAATTTATGGGAATGGAGGCAGCCCCCAACTCCCGCAGCGCGTACGCCACATCGACAATGTCTTCGTCGGCCTCTCCCATGCCGGCGATCATTCCACTGCAGACTTCCAATTGTGCATCACGTGCCGCCTGAATCGTATCGACCCGGTCTTGATAAGTATGCGTCCCCACGACATTGGGCGTATGGTTCTCGCTAGTGTTCAAGTTGTGGTTCAGCCGATCGAGCCCTGCCTCTTTGAGTTGCTTCGCCTTATCGAAATCGACCAACCCCGCGGAAAGACAAGTGCGGATACCGACCTCGTTCGTCAGCCGATCGATGATACGCGCCAGATTGTCAACTTCCTGCTGATTCGGCCCACGGCCGCTTTGCACCATGCAATACCGATAGACGCCCTGCTCTTTGGCATGAATCGCTTCTTCGATGATCGCTTCTTCGTCCTTCATGGCGTAGGGACGAATTGGAGCGTCCGAGATGCGCGACTGCCCGCAATACCCGCAGTCCTCAGGGCACAAGCCGTTCTTGACGTTGTCGATTTGGTGGACTTTGACCATTCGGCCAAACGTCGCCATTCGAACGTCGCCCGCCATCGACACCAAGCGCAACAAATCGAGTTGGTCATCGGCGAGAATTCGGTGGGCATCCTCTTGAGAGAGCAATCGGCCTTCAAGAGAGTCGGTGGCCCATTGATCATACGGAGAGTTCATGGCAATTCCTTACGGACACCTTGTTCTAGTGTAGTTGTCAGATCTCGAGTGGAATCTTTTTGGTCAGGACACCTGTGCCTTTCAGCGACAGGCAAATATCAATCGTCGAGCACGGACTGCCGAAGTTCCGTGAAAAGCTTCAAAACTGTATCAATATCTTCAGCGGTGTGCCCGCACGAAGGTGACAATCGGATACGCGCAGACCCATGCGGCACCGAAGGATATCGAATCGCCTGCGCAAATACACCTCGGTCGAATGCTTGCTCGCACAACTGCAACGCTGCTTCGCTTTCGCCAACGATGACCGGCACAATATGGGTCTCCGCCCTGCCGGTATCGTAGCCGTGTGATTGCAATCCCTCTCGCAGTCGACCAGCTCGTTCCAACAAAGCCTCACGTCGGAAAGGTTCCGCCTGCATGATCCGCAAAGCTTCTCGCGCCCCGGCAACCGACCCGGGCGGCAACCCGCACGTGAATACGAACGTACGACACTTGTTAATCAGATACTCGCGCATCGTCTGGGAGCATCCCACGAAGGCCCCGAAGTTCCCGAATGCTTTGCCAAGGTTTCCGATGACAATATCGGCATCCACTTTGTGCAACTCGGTGACGCCACGACCACCGGCCCCCAGCACTCCACACCCATGGGCATCGTCGACAACCACGATAACGTCACGCTCGCGCGCAGCCGGAACCAACTCTGCCAAAGGCGACATATCGCCGTCCATGCTAAAGACGCCATCGACAACCAGCACGTATCGCCGGAATCCGCTAAGCGAATCGACAACACGGCAAAAATCCTCGACATCGTTATGCCGAAATGTGCGGACCTCGGCGTGACTTTGTCGGCAACCGTCGATAATGCTCGCGTGGTTCAACTCATCGCTGAGAACGACATCGCCCGCTTCCGCCAAAGCTGTGATCACTCCTACGTTGGCCATATACCCCGTGCTGAAGAGTAAAGCTGCTTGCGTTTGAAGAAACTCTGCCAGCTCCTCTTCAAGCACCTCATGCCCAGAAAGATTCCCACTGATCAGTCTCGCTCCACCTGCAGCACACCCCGATTCCTGCGCGGCGGAGTTCGCAGCTGCAATGACGCGCGAATCACCAGCCAGGTTGAGGTAGTCGGCCCCCGCCATCATCAACACGTCGCGGCCGTCGACCGTCATCCGGGGGCCGATCTGTCCGCACAACTGCCGCAGTCGGCGGTGCAGACCGCGGCTGCGCAGTGAGTCGAGTTCCTCACGCAGCAGGTCATCCAATGATGCTATTTCGACACGACTCATGCAGTCATCCGCAGTGCTTGGCCTGGAATAGGGTGCGTCAGTTGGAGAGCCGAACGCGGCAGCATTCCCTCAACATGAAACGCCGAATCGAGTGTAATCACCCCGTTCTCTCGTTTGAAGTCGACCGACGAAACCTCCGGGAACATTTTGACCACCACGACCTATGCCCATATAGTGGACAAACCATTCATAGAAGACGAACAACCTCTGACAGGACTCGTCCCCACCGAAAGATTCACTCATTCCGCTGGAGAACTCTGATGAATAAGCCGATCTCACGCCGCACGTTTCTCCGCACGTCGATGACGGCCGCCGCCACCGCACTCGCGCCATGGACTGCCGCCCAAGGTGGCGAGTTTAGCGACCGCATCAAGAAAGCGGTCAAATACCACATGATCGAAGAAGATTTGTCAGTCGAGGACAAGCTCAAATTACTGCGGGATCTTGGATTTCAAGGGGTCGAGCCGCGCAGCAGCTTTCACAACCGGATCGATGTCGACGCGAAAGTGCTGGCAGCCGCTTCTGAAAAAACCGGAATCGCCGTTCACGGAGTCGTCAACTCCTCGAGCCGCAAACTGCGTGAAGCGATCGATGAGGCCAAGTTTTACGGGGCCACGTCGGTGCTGACCACGATTCCCGGTATGCCCAAAAGCGGATCGTATCTCGAGAATTACCGCGAATCGCAAGAGTTCCTGCGCAAGGCTGCCGATCACGCCGAGAAACAAGAGATTTACATCCTCATCGAAAACGTCTGGGCCAGTTGTTTGATTGAGCCGCTTTCGATGGCCCGCTTCATCGACGAAATCGACAGCCCCTTCCTGAAAGTCTATTTCGACGTCGGCAATGTCGTACGTTGGGGTTGGCCGCACAACTGGGTCGAAGTGCTGGGTAAGCGAATCGTCAAGCTCGACATCAAGGAATACAACCTCGACATCGCGATGAACGAGGGGATGCGCAAGGGATTCGGCGTCCCCATCGGCGAGGGTTCCGTCGAATGGGACAAGGTGCGTCAGGAACTCGCTAAGATCGACTATTCCGGCTGGGCAACAGCGGAGGTCGCCGGCGGAGACCGCAATCGCCTCGCCGACGTCGCCGCGCAAATGAACAAAGTGCTGGACCTGTAGACTGATTCGAATCGCTGCAGCCGTAGGTGCACGTGAGCAGTGTCATCCCCGCGTACGCTGGGATTTGACCCGAGCACATCGAGTTGTCTTCAGTCACTGCCGACCTTACAGCGGTTGTCCGAACCTGCGATTGCCGCGCTCATCAAATTCTCACTATCATTGCCGCACCCAATTTGACCAGCTCGGCTCGCGACTCGCGCCACCGGGCAAGATACGACACGCAAAGTTATCCCGTTGGAGAAAGACTATGTCGCAGAGGATCATCGTCTGTCTGGCGCTGCTAGTCGTCTTCGTTACCCAGCCAGTTCGGTCGGACGACTGGTTTCAATTTCGGGGACCGCATGCGAATGGGCTGGCTGGCAGCGACGAACTCCCCATCAAATGGGGAGCCAATGAAAACATCCAGTGGAAGGTGCCCATTCCTGGTCGAGGCTGGTCCCAACCGATCGTGTGGGGCGACAAGATTTTCATCACGACCGCTGTTTCCGAGCCAGGCTCGTCGGCCGTTGGTCGTACACAGCGCCAACGGGGCGGGCGCAATCGCGGTCCACAGCCAGACTTTCGCTGGGAGGTCTACTGCCTGAATCGCCACTCTGGCGACATCCTTTGGAAGCAAGTCGCCATGCAAGGCAAGCCCCGACAGCCAACCCACAGGTCGAACACCTTTGCCTCAGAAACGCCCGTCACCGATGGAAAACACTTGTACGTCTACTTTGGTATGACCGGATTGTTTTGTTTCGACCTGGATGGAAATCCTGTTTGGAAAAAAGACCTCGGCGCTTATCCCATGCAGGGCAATTGGGGAACATCCAGTTCGCCGGCTCTTTACGACGATTCTCTGTACCTGCAAATCGATAACCAGGAAGACTCATTCCTGGTGGCACTTGATTCCGCAACCGGTGACGAGAAATGGCGTCTCGCACGAGACGAAAAATCCAATTGGAGTTCCCCCATTATCTGGAAGAACAACAGACGTACGGAATTGGTAACCGCCGGGTCCAACAAAATTCGTTCCTACGACCCGGCTTCGGGAAAAGTGCTATGGGAACTGGATGCCGGCGGCGGGCGCAGTTCTTCTTCGGCAGCGGGTGACGGTGAGCGTCTTTACGTCGGTACCGAAGGCCGCGATTCCGGCGGATTCCTGTTTGCGATCAACTCGACGGCGAATGGAAACATCACACCACGGCCGGGGCACTCTTCAAGTGCTGGTGTCGCCTGGTCACGCCCCAAGGCAGGACCACCCATGGCCTCGCCTTTGGTGTACCAGGGTTATGTTTATACGCTGCAGCGTCGCAGTGGCATCGTCAATTGCTACAACGCCAAAACCGGTGAGTTGGAATACGAGAATCGCCTTCCCGGTGCGGCGGCCTTCTGGGCTTCACCCTGGGCCTACGACGACATGGTCTTTTGTCTGGACGACCGTGGGACAACACACGTGCTGGGAACGGGCTCCGAACTTGATGTACTTGCACAGAATAAACTCAGCGAGCAATTCTGGTCGTCAGCAGCCATCGCCGGACAGACATTATTATTACGCGGGGCCAATCATCTATATTGTATCAGACAGATGGCCGCTCACTCAGACTAACAATGAACGGGGCGAATGTCGGTGACGTGAACTGAAACAGGATTTCGCACAACTTATTCTGCAACAGAGAGCTTCAACATGAAAACACAGATGCTGACTGCCACTTATCTTGTTTCACTACAATTCATTACTGCAAATTGGTGCCCGGCTCAATCGACCACCGGCGATGTCAAAGACATCACCACAATCGACACGCTCGATCCCAACGGTCCCTATGACAAGATCTGGGAGCCATATCTCGCCAGGTGGAATGACGATCACTATCTGGTCGCATATGGACTGCAGGTTCGCCGTAAGATCGACATGGGAGACATCGTTTGCTCGATCAGCCGCGACCAGGGCAAAACCTGGAGTCCGCGGATCATGGTGTTCGATCATCGGCAGCGGAACGGTACAGTCCAGTATGCCTACAACAACGCCGTCCTGTTTCAGCCACCCGGTCAGGATATCGTTTGGCTGTTTGTGATGCGGGCCCCCATGCACTACCGCGACAGCGAAAACGCTGACCTCGTCGCTGCCTATACGGCCGACGGCGGGTATTCTTGGCATCACGTCGAACTCGCCATGAATTATCAAGGGTCGCTGATTATCGTCGGTGGCATTCATACGGTTGAGCGGGACGGGGTGACTCATTACCTGCTACCGGCGCATCGCAACTCACGCCGCCATGATCCGACCGGCGATCGCCGACAATTCGTTTTGGAAAGTACCAGCTTGCTGCATTGGAAGCTCGCCAATTACATTCCATATGCCGACGACGATCCCGTCTTTCTCCATGAAGGGGCCATTGCCGACGACGACGAGACGGGCGGAATCAAAATCGTCATGCGCACCGCCGACATGGTCCGCGAGCGCCCACTCGACCCGGCGTTGGCGTATTCTTCGGTCAGCACCGACGGCGGACAAACCTGGTCGACCGCCACACCGGAACCGGAACTCCCCAACTTCCGCGCCAAAAGCTTTTACGGTAAAGATAGCAACGGTCAATTCGTTTACGTTTATGGCGACAGCTTCGAACGCTATGGCTTGTATTACAAAACGCGACGCGGCACCGGTGCCTGGTCGGAAGAGAAGAAGTTCTATTTCGACAACAATCGCAACAGTTACCCCACGCTGATTGAGGATGCACCGGGCGAATGGCTGACCGTGTGGGATAGTTCCGAC
>JANQRQ010000099.1 GCA_028284485.1 Planctomycetaceae bacterium
CTCGGCGTCAGAAATCAGATGACGAATTCCGCAAAGAAATCTTCGAGGCAGTTCAGAAACACGCACGATCCGAGACGGTCTCGCGTGACAATTGGGATCAATTCGCCAAACGCCTGTTTTACCGAAGGCTCGATATTGATCAGCCCGAGGGTTACGGGCGGCTCAACGAACAGTTAACGCAACTGGAGTCGGACTGCGGCACACCATCGAATCGCGTCGTTTATTTGGCGACCGCGCCCCGGCTGTTCCTTCCGGCCGTCGAGTCACTCCATCAAGCCGGCATGATTCCCGACGCGCAGTCCGAACAGTGGATCCGAATCGTGTTTGAAAAGCCGTTCGGCCACGATTTGGAATCGGCACAGCAGCTAAGCGACCGTTTAGGACGAGTGTTGGCCGAGGACCAAATCTTCCGCATCGATCACTATCTCGGCAAAGAAACCGTTCAGAACATTCTGCTTTTCCGTTTTGGCAACGCGATTTTTGAACCACTCTTTAACCGGACGCATGTCGATCATGTGCAGATTACAGTCGCCGAATCCCAAGGGATGGAAAGCGGACGGGGCGGATATTACGACAAGGCTGGTGCGCTGCGCGACGTTTTGCAAAATCACGTGCTGCAACTCTTATGCTTGGTGGCCATGGAACCGCCCGCGCTGTTTCAAGCCAAAGAAATTCAAGACGAAAAGCTCAAAGTCCTGCAGGCGTTGGCTCCTGGTCATCCGACTCGTCTCGACGAATGGGTTATTCCGGGGCAATATCAGGCATCTGCCGATGGCGAGATGACGGCTTATCGCGACGAGGATCGCATTCCCGCTGATTCGCGCACCGAAACCTACGTGGCGATGGATGTGCGAATCGACAACTGGCGCTGGGCCGGCGTTCCATTTTACCTGCGAACCGGCAAGCGGCTCCCCACACGGGTGACCGAAATTGCCATTCAATTCAAATTGCCACCATTACACCTGTTTACGACGGTCGAATGCGAAGGGGACATTTGCGATTTGGTCGGCGCGCGACCCAATACACTGATCTTCCGAATACAGCCGGAAGAATCGATCTCGCTGAGCTGCTCGACGAAGCGACCGGGAATGCAGTACCAAATTCATCCTGTGACAATGGATTTTGCCTACCAATCAGCGTTCCATCACCAGTTGCCCGAAGCTTACGAACGACTGCTGCTCGACGTCTTGCGCGGGGACTCGACCTTGTTCACACGTAGTGACGAACTCGAAGCGGCTTGGCAATTCGTTACCCCCGTTTTGGAGCATTGGTCGCGGGAACAGACCGAGCCTGAATTCTATGCGGCCGGAACATGGGGACCGCCTGCCGCCGATGCCTTGCTGACACGAGAGGGCCGAACGTGGAGGCAACCGAACCAAAACAGCGTGGCCAATCGACCGGTCGGCTGAAACTGGTATGCGATCCCACTTAGACCGATGCCGCCTGCAATCCGCGTCTTGGCACGGCCAAGTCAGCGATCTTCACCACCGCGACTTCGGTCGGCCCGTGGGCGGGCCTCGTTGACCGTCAACGTTCGTCCCTGAAAGTCTGCGCCGTTCATCGAGTTAATGGCGTCTTCACCGCCACTTTCCAATTCGACGAACCCGAAGCCTCTTGAACGGCCGGATTCGCGGTCAGTAATAACGGAAGCCGAAACAACGGTTCCATATTGACCGAACGCTTCACGCAATTCGTCGGAAGTCGTGCTGTAGGGGAGGTTCCCGACATAGAGGTTTTTGGACATGGTTGTTGCTTAAGCCATCCTATTCAGTGCGGATTTGAGAAACGTGTGCGTACCACCTGTTTTGTGGCGACAAACATCACAACGAACTCAGCTTGGCGAGCGATCCGGACTCGGATGCCGGCATATTGATCGGGGGGCTGAGGATGTCGCTCGTGGCGATTCGTATCAACAGCAGGTCCGACTGCTCAATTCAAATCGCACTCGTTGGGATCCGTCCGAACGACTTATCATAAGAAAACCACTCCCAAAGAGCATGTATTTCCATCACTTTTCCAGCAACTCCACGAAATGCCCATCGACTGGTGAAACGGCATCTTGCTGAAACACCGCGAACAACTCCTATCACATTCTCGGTCTTGGCATCGACGACAAAGAATCTGCATCCTCGTTATGGGATCTGGCCTTAGACTAATGCAAAACCCGCGCGGGGTTGTCACAATGAATGAACCATCTCGATGAGAAGTAATCGTAATCCTACGAGTATTGAGAGTTCATTTTTTAAAGCGCCCGTTTAGCGGCGACTGCACATATCACTGTCGGACGAGAAACTGATCCCGGGTATGAAAGCGAGATTGCAATGGCAACGACCAGGAGAGAGTTCTTAAAGAGCACAGCAGCAGCCGGCGCAGCCATTACGGCGCCATTTGTTTGGACTCATTCTTTCGCACACGGGCAAGAGCGAAACAATCGACTCAATGTGGGAAGCATCGGCACAAGCATTTATACCGATCGATACACCGGTTCGGGTGAGCATCCCGGACGCGGGGCGGTCATCGGTCATCAAGCCGCAAAACTCGGAAACATGGTGGCCGTCGCGGACGTCAATCTGCGGCACGGCCGATTCTTTGCCAAAGAATACGACGGCAAATGCGAGGTTTATCAAGACTACCGCAAACTCCTCGAACGACAAGACATCGATGTCGTCACAGTGGGAACACCGGATCATTGGCATGTGAAAGTTGCCATCGATGCCATGCGCGCCGGCAAGGATGTCTACTGTGAGAAACCGCTCACGCTCACAGTCGACGAAGGGAAGCAAATTCAAAAAGTCGTCGAGGAAACCGGCAAAGTCCTGCAAGTTGGAACACAACAGCGCAGCGAATACGACTTGATGTTCCTCAAAGCGGTCGTCATTGCCCGCAGCGGTCGGCTCGGGAAAAAGCTTCATGCGCTCAGCTCTGTCGAAACTGGGGAGCAAGGGGGACCGTTCCCCAACGTCGATCCGCCGAGTGAACTCGATTGGGATTTCTGGCTCGGTCAGACGCCCAAAGTCCCCTACTGTAAAGAGCGCTGCAACTACGATTTTCGCTGGTGGCTGGAGTATTCCGGGGGTCAGGTCACCGACTGGGGAGTCCATCACACCGATATCGCGGTCTGGGCTCTTGGGCTCGAAAACACCGGTCCGGTCGAAATCTCCGGCAAGGGAAATTACCCCGAGGTGGAAAACGGTTTTAACGTCGCGGTCGACTTCGATTGCAATATCCGATTCGCCGACGAGCAGGAGATCCGGCTGTACAGCGGCCCGAATGAATTGCTCATCTCGGGGGAAAAGGGACGCATCCGCGTGAACCGGGGTGGGTTGACAGGAAAACCCATCGAAGAGTTAACCCCCAAGGACGACGACTGGATTCGCGACGAAATGATCAAGCTGTGCCACGGAAAAGAGCCCGGCAACCACATGGCCAACTTCTTCGAATGTGTACGCGATCGTGGCAAGCCGATTTCCGACGTGTGGTCGCATCATCGGGCCGTCAGTTGCTGCCATTTGGCGAATATCGCCATGATCCTCGATCGACCGCTGCAATTCGATCCTGAAAATGAAGAGTTCATTTCCGACGAAGAAGCCAACGGAATGCTCAGCCGGCCACAGCGCGAACAATACGCGATCTGATCGATTTCATCGATTTGGCAAGAGCAATTTGCTCTTTCCTGTGCCCGCGATTTACGGTTTTGATAAAGTCATTCCCGTATAACCACGAGGCAGGGCGGTTACGTTTCTTCTAAAACGCGTTAGGCGGCAGCGAGATTCTCGTCTTGGGATGCCGTGCCTTGTTTCAGGCTGCGCAGGATGAATTCGGCCGTGCGCTTTGTGGCCCCCGGCTGCCCGACCTTTTCATGGAGCGCGCGCAATTCGTGGGCGACGGCATCCAATTGTTCGCGATCATTCAGCCATCCGTTGAGAATCGATGTCATGGCTTCGATACGCGGTGCCGGATCCCCGACGAATGGGAATTCCGGCATGATTTCACGATCAACCATCAAATTCGGCAATGTGGCAAAGCGAACATTCCCAATCGTTTTCAATACGACATACAGCAGCCAGCTGCCACGGTACACCACGACCGCCGGCTTCGTTCGTGCCAGCATTTCCAAACTGACGGAGCCGGATACCATTAAACAGCAGTCGGCAATATCAATGATGTCTGACGTTTTTCCGACATAGAATTCTATCGGTAACGTTGACCGAGACTGTTCATATTGTTGCACACACCAGTCTCGCTGAGTCTCCTTGTAGCAGGCCACAAGAAACCGTACGTCGGGATGTCGCTGATGCAAGTTCTTAATCACCTCGAAGATCACCGCCCAGTTCCGTGTGACTTCTTGACCACGCGACCCGGGCAGAATTCCCACCAATTGTGGACGACCGTTGGTTAGATTCTGCCGAAACTCCACATCGAGCGGATAGTCAGCCACCTCGTCAAAGAACGGATGCCCGACGTACTCAGCGGCAACCCCATGCTTGGCATACCAATCCTTTTCGAACGGCAGCCCGCAAATAACGTGGTCGACAAACCGCTGCATCCGTTTCACGCGCCAACTCGCCCAGGCCCAAATCTGTGGTGGTAGATAGTAGTAAACGGGGATCCCCAACTTCTTCGCTCGCCGCGCGATCCACCAATTAAATCCGGGAAAGTCGATTAACACGACCGCATCGGGGCGATGCTCTTCCAAATAGCGTCCACCCTGCTGTATGAGCCGATAAAACTTGGAGATCAATCGCAGCACATTCAGCAGCCCCATGACCGCCAAATCAGTCAGCTGAAACTCCAATCGGCAACCGGCCTGTTGCATCAACGGTCCGCCGAATCCTGTACAGCGAATCTTGGGATTCCGCTGCTGAAGCTCGCGAATCAAGTGAGCGGCATGCTGGTCGCCGCTCGGCTCACCGACTGAAAAGAAGATTTCCATGCGATTCCATTCGCTGATCCGCGGCCCTTGGGGGTCGACACAATTTGCCAACGTTCGAACCGCCCTAACCGCCGCGTAGACTTGATGCGGCAAGTTACGGCCAATGTGGCAATCAGGTCAAGATCGGTTGGTTTTGCGCTAGTTTCAAGCTGATTCTTATGGACTAAATCGCGATTGAAACGGCGACACCGAGATCGTCGGCCAAATTCGGCATACCGACGTCTCATGAATGATTGTTGCATCCCCATCAACGTCGCCGCAGAATGGCTGCGTTAGAAGTCGTCTGAAGTTTGTCGCTTTCGTCCGCCGTAAATGTCGCGAGAGACAGAGGGGTGCGGCGAATTCCGCCAACGGACGCAGGAACGAATAGTAGTATCCAAGGAGCAACAATGACGGATCCGATTCGAATCCTCGTCGTCGGTGCCGGGCATATGGGCCGATCTCATTCTTTGGCCTACCAGAAGATTCCCGGCTTTGAAATTGCCGGGCTCTGCACGCGCTCGCCCGAATCGCGTGGCAAGTTGAATGCCGAACTTGGGGGCGGCTATCCGGAATTCGGGGACTACTACGAAGCCCTTAAGGAAACCAAACCGGATGCCGTCTCGATCAACACGTACACGGCGACCCACGCACCCTATGCCATGGCGGCGCTCGAAGCGGGATGCCACATCTTTATCGAAAAGCCATTAGCCGAAACGGTCGCCGAGGCAGAACAAATCGTTGACAAAGTCAAAGAGACCGGCCGCAAAATGGTCATCGGTTACATCCTGCGCGTGCATCCGAGCTGGCAGCGATTCATCGAAATCACACACACTTTAGGCAAGCCCCTGGTGATGCGAATGAACCTCAACCAGCAGGCGTGCGGCGAGATGTGGCAGACGCACAAGAATCTGATGGCTTCCTGTCCGCCCATCGTCGACTGCGGTGTGCATTACGTCGATATTATGTGCCAAATGACTCGCTCGCGGCCGGTACGCGTTTCGGGGATCGGCGCGCGCCTCACCGACGATCTGCCGGACGGTATGTTCAATTACGGGCAACTGCAGGTAACCTTCGAGGACGGATCGGTCGGCTGGTACGAAGCCGGCTGGGGACCGATGATGAGCGAGGTGGCGTTCTTTGTGAAAGATGTGGTCGGCCCCAACGGCTGTGTTTCGATCGTGGCGGACAAAGCCGGCGAACAGGGACAAAGTTCCAACGTCGAGGCACATACCCAAACGCAAGCATTGCGTGTCCATCATGCAGAACTTTCGGACGATGAAAGCTGCTTCACTCGAGAAGATGAAGTCATCCGACTCGATGACGAACCGGACCATGAAGAACTGTGTGTCCGCGAACAGCAATTGTTCCTCGATGCGATTCAAAAAAATGTCGACATGTCGGGTCATTTGGATGACGCGATTCAGTCGATGCGGATCACCGCCGCGGCCGTCGAATCGTTCCGCACGGGCAAAACGATTGAGTTGTGAATCGTTTTTCGATCCGAATCTATTGTCAGTTCAACCACGGATTACACAGATATCCCAGATAAAGGAATTCAACGCACGACCCGTTTCCATTCCAGTTTGGCGTTTTTGAAGTTGAGAAGGAGTGCCAACCTAAGCCCGGATATATTCAGATAGCCTACCATTTGAGCCAAGTGAGAATCGTTAAATGCCGTGACAACTTTGGGATCCGCGATTACGAGGTCGTCCACAATCAGATCGGGGACGAGTGTGCCTATCAACTGATTGTCATAATGCACAGGGAATTGTCGTTGTTGCTCAACTGCATGCCCCCGCTTTCTTAACTCAATGACCAGGGCATTCTCATATAGCTTTTCGTCCAAGCCTGGACGAAGCGTGTTTAAGACCGTCATCGCAGCCCCAATAATCGCTTCGCTCAATTCTTTGTGGATGAGTTCTTGGTCCATTTTCGCGGCCACCTTTTTATCTGTGCCATCGGTGTCATCCGTGGTTAGATCTTTTTTCTTGTTGAACCACCGATAGCACGGATGTTACGGATAGCGATCTTTACATTCTATGCATCGATTTATCGTTTCGCAGTTCTTGGTATGTTACCTCTCCCTCTGGGAGAGGTCGGCCGCAGGCCGGGTGAGGGCACGACTTTTCTTTCCTATGCTCAATAGGTTCCAGCTTCGTTCTAGTAGATCCCACCGATCACCAACGTCCTTGCACGTGCCGATGAGGAGAATCCGGCCATCGGTGCCATCCGTGGTTTAACAACAATGTTGGTGAACACTTTTTTAACGCAGAGGCGCAGAGGCCGCAGAGAATTCGCGTCATTTAGAGCAGTTTACTTTTTCTCGTGGGCGTTTCTGGCCCCTGGAAGCCAGCTATCATAGAACAAAATGCGATTGTCGCGGCCACAAGTCAGCGTAATACGCTGTAGTTTGTATTCGCGGTTCCGATTTTGCCCTCTTTCTTCTCCGTATACACCGTGGCTCCGTGGTGAATCCAAAGCATTTCGTAGGTCGCGCTGGGTGCAACTGGCATGGCGTGCATTCTCAATTCTGGGAAAGCGGTCATCCAAGAAATGAATTCAGAAATTTGTCCCGTGAATCCTGAATCTCCGGTTACATTCTCCGCGATCGCCACAACAATACGGACAGAGGTGATCGTCTCCTTGGGTATCCTTCGTCATTGCAGATAAGAAGGGCCGTAACATGGCGGATTTCAAAGTCACCGAACTCGATCCGAACCTCGACTTCGACAAAATCACCTATTGGGACGTGGTGATTATCGGTGCCGGCCCCGCTGGGCTCGCAGCCAGCTTGACCACCGCCCACCGCGGATTGACGACGCTGGTCATCGAAGCCAAGGACCTGCCGGGTGGTCAGCCGCAGTTCTTGTATGCCGACAAGAAGATTGTCGACATTCCCGGCTTTCCCGATGGCATTACCGGCGACGATCTTTCCGAACGAACATTTCGCCAGGCGGTCGCGGCATTGGTGCAGTTTCGCTTCGAAGAAGAGTTGGTCGAAATCGAAGATACCGATCAGACCGAAAAGGAAGATCTCCTGAGACGGGTCGTCACCTCGAAGTCGAGTTATCTGTGCCGAAAGGTGATTGTCGCCGTCGGGCTGCTGCATTATCCGCGCAAATTGCCGGTGCTCGATCAACTCGATTCGAAGCGCGTGCACTACCGTATCCCCCGCATCAACGACTATCACGATGAACATGTGATGGTCGTCGGGGGCGGCGATTCGGCTCTCGACGCGGCGGTGATGGTCCTACAGCGGAATGGACGCGTCGATTTGCTGGTGCGCGGCGAGGCACCCAGCGGCAAAGCCGATTCAGTCGGTCGAATTCGCGAGTTGGGCGGCAACATTCGCACATCGACCGAAGTGGCGACCGCCGAATTTGACCAGGACAAAATCGTAGCCGGCCTCTCGACCGGCGACTCGCTTGTGTGCGATCTGGCGATCGTGCAGATCGGGTTTCTGTCGGCCCGCGACACATTCGAACGTTTGGGCATCAAGCTCAATGCCGACGGAAGTATTGCCATCGATCCCTACTTCGAAACAAGCCGCCGTGGGATCTTTGCCGTCGGCGATGTGCATGGCGACATCAAACTGATCACGGTCGCCTGGGCTGAGGGAATTCAGGCGGCGATTTATGCCTTTAAGGAAATCACCAGCCCATACTGGCTGAATGAAAAGCGACTGCGCGATTACAAGATCGCCATGATCGGCCAGAAGATGAGCGAAGCGGCCGCCATGCATTCGACGGACGGTGCCAAACGGAAATAAACGTTGCCTTTTGTCCGTACGTGGGTAGCCCGGCCAACTTGTGGCCGGGTCGCGCAGCGACAAGAAGTTTGGCCATCAGCATCCGGTCCATAGTGAACACCAGTCGTCGGCCAGGACCTGTCCTGGCAACTTGCTTTCCCGATGCTCGAGACCCGAAGGGTCGGCATATCCTTTGCCGGGGCTGTCAAGCCCCGGTCGGTTTTGCAACAACTTGGAAAGGCCCGAAGGGCCGACACACACTTCAAATCCAAGAGGAGTTCAATGCAATGTATCGGCCCTTCAGGCCTTGGTTTTTTCTGATTCGCCTTCCGGTGGTTGACACCACCGGCACTGGTTGTGCCGGGCCTCTGGCCCTAGTGGATGCCATGCTTGGATTGAGCTCAAAAACGTAAGCCAGCCCAAGAATCTCACCGGGTCGCGCAGCGACAACATGCCGGTCCATCAGCATCCGATCCACCCTGGACACCAGTCGTCGGCCAGAACCTGTCCTGGAAGGTCTAAACTAGCGACAAGTCGTCTTGTCGTCGCAACGCCAAAAACGGAGAATCCGCCAGCGAAAACTCTATGGTCAATTTGAAAAGTGAGGTCTCAGATGATTCGGATACGGATGTCCAATCTGCTAGTTTTCTGCTTTCTCGTAGCTTCGTTATGTAGCGGCGTGGTCGCACAGGAAAAGCTGCCTGATTCCGTTGGACGCCATGTTGTCCTAAAAGCACACGCCGCGCATGCTGGTGATAGTGGTTTCGCGTTCTCGCCGAAAGGAGATAAGCTCGTTTCGTTGAGTTTGTATGGAACTGTCACGCAATGGGACATCGCCGATTCCAAACCGGAAGCGACATTTGCCGTTGGATGGCCTGGTTGGATCCCTTGTTTTTCACACGATGGGCAACTGCTAGCAGGATTGGACGACGACACCCATCAGATTTTGATCTGGAGTACTTCCGATGCGAAGCCAATTGAGACACCACATACCGGCTTGACCAAGCCGCGACACGTCCTTGATTGTGATGCGGGCGCTGTATACGTACTCGCGTTTTCACCAAACAGCAGAATGATCGCTGCCGCAAATGCTCTCGGTGCCGTAACAGTTTGGAATATCGAAACGGGGAAGCAATTAGTATCGACGGATGTGACCAACACGCCGGTCTATGCAATTGCGTTCTCCCCAAATAGTCAAAATCAGGCATTTGGACGTGGGGACGGCAAAATCGTACTACTAACGATTTTGGATGGCACGGAAACAAAGTTTGAGGGGCACTCACCCGGGTCGATGATCACAGCAATCGCGTATTCTCCTGACGGCGCTTTGCTGGCAACGTCGGCAAGCAACTTTCAAGAAGAGGACGATGAGGAACGTTGCCGTCTAAAACTTTGGCAATTGGTTGCTTCTAAAGCACGATATGAACTCAGACTAAGACGACCTTCATTTGTATACTCTGTCGCGTTTTCTCCAGACGGAAATACGCTTGCAACTTCCGGTGGGATTCCTGTCACCAAGGCAACAGGACCGAATAGCTATGAGTCTCGACACTTGGGAGTCGTACAGCTTTGGGACGTGAAGTCGGGCCAGCTCAAAGATTCACTGATAGATTGGTATCCTGACCCATTCAATAAAATAGCCTTCTCACCAGATGGTAAAATGTTAGCAGCCGGTTGCGATTCCGGCGACATGCACTTGTGGTCTTTCCGTGAAGTCGACGACGATCGCAAATAGAATTTGTGTCGGCCGACTGAATTGTAAGCGGTGCTGCGCCAAGAGAGAGCGCGCTCGCATCATCGATCAGCGAAGGATGACCATCATTCTATACAGTGCGATTCGCCAAGCAGGGTAGCCCGGCAAACTTGTGGCCGGGTCGCGCAGCGACAAGATGCTGGCCCCTTACCATCCAATCCATGGTAGACTGCAGCTGCGATTCACACGGTCCGAGACATGGTAAAGTTCACGGTGAGCCGATCAATGGTACGTTTATGGAGAGGTATCCTGTGCCTTCGGCACCGGGCCCGAAACGTTCGGAGCACGCGCAACTCAAATGACCATTGGTTCGCCGACCAGAACAACGCAATGGCGGTTTTCTAGGGCTACGAGCTATAGGGAGCGCGAACATGACCAAGCAGAAAGATGAATTGGTGCCCAACGGCCAGGTACCCCCTGGATTTGAAGCGGTGTACACCGGAGAGACTTCCTCGACACCCGTCCGGGAGAACCAAATGACATCGACACTCTATTCAGATGAGAATGGCAACCTCATCAGCGAGTGGTGCACGATTCCCTGGGTCTTTCCGGATGAAGCGGGTGGATGGAAGGAAGATGCATGGGACGATACGGTCAAGCACCTGAATGACATGCAGAGTAAGCTAGGCCCCCTGACCGACAGCATTCGTCTGCTTCGCAGCCACATCACCGGTCTTATTCCCTGTGATAGTGGCCTGCCGGTTACCGTGGACGAGGTACTGTTTGCCATTGCTCGGGGAAAACTGGAACGGTCATCTTTCAGGAATGGATGCTTGTGCTCGGGTATGGGGTGTGACCAGTTGAAGACCAGCCAGCCCGGTCAACTGGAGAGTCTCAATACCATCTATGCCGTAATAACTGCGTATCTTGCGGGTGAGCTGAGAGAAGATGTTGTCAAGGCGCATCCGGAGGCGACGGGATTTATCAATCGGACTTACGAATGGCTCGGTTCGGTTTCGGAATTGAGCCAGGTTCAGACGAAGATGTTGGATCGGGTGCTCCTGACGCTTAGCTTTTTTACGAAGCTCAGTTATACGGGGACGGATCCTCAATGTTCCCTGGAGGGCTCCGCATTACAGGATATGGAGGCCCTGAGTCAGGACGTGTTTTATGATGAAAACGGGCGTGGTCCTCGTCTTGATGCAGAGATTTCAGAACTTGCAGGACTGCCTAAGATTAGTCCCTGGGATGCCGCGGCCTATCAAGAAGCGCTCGATACGCTTCAGGATGAACAACAGCAGGAACTGTACAAAACCTGCTGCCACATCGCGTCGGGAATTCACACGGCCTCCGACTGCCACCATAGCACGTTTCGCTTCATTGAAAGTCAAATTCACGGCGTCGCAACCGGCCGATTAGGTATCCCCACGCGCAATGCGCAAAGCGAAAAACAACGTCTGGGCCATACGCTGTTTGGCTATGCACTGGGCCTGGACAAGTGGCTGATGCGTGTCCCCCTGCAATTCCTACTTTTAGATCTCGGGCACATCGACCTTGGTTTTGATCCCAGAAACAACATCGTTCGGGTTTACGCCTGTCTTGGTGAGGAAAGGACTCCGGAAAAAGAATGGCTGGCGGCCTGCCTTTGGTACACTTTGGTTCACAACCAGCAAGGTGGACTGATGGGATCGTGGACGTCCAGTCACACGGACCTCATTCAGCAGTGTAAGGACAAGGGTGTCACCATGAATGAGTGGATGGACTCTGCATGAAAAGATGGCTCTCGAAACATGGCGAGTTGACACTCCTTGGACTGCACATAGCTCACAGTCGCATCTTCAATCACACACAGGAAAGAAGGTGGTTTCCATGAATCGTGTTTCCATCGTGCTGTTCGTTGTAATGGTCGGTATCGCCTCTGTTCGGAGCCGAGAAGACGGAAGAGGAAGGGGGAGGAACGGCCTCCATGGCGGTAGCGATTGGCCTGGACCCGGAAGATTACACATGGACGACGGAGGGTGATCCGGGGAAGCCGGACGTCTCCGGCGACCTCGGGTACATTTGGAGTACCTACGCGACGGTGGCCACGCCCAAGCCCGGCGTCGAAGGTAAACCGATTCGGGACTCTGGGGTCTCCCTGTTCATTATGCGACGCCAAGAGGACGGTGCTTGGAAAGTTGCGCTGGGGATGTCGACGAGGGGCAAGAATCCGGTGGACAGCGCCAAATAGAGAGCCTTCAGTGGCGCCGAGGGCCCTGCCCACGTCGCATTAGCAACGTGGCATGAACGACAACCGGCCGAGTGGCCAGGGTTGAAGGGCTTAGCCCCAGACCCCGGGCTTCCTTCGCTTCGTCCAGCCCCGGCCAACCCATTCCAGGATGAAGCACCTGATATGAAATCGCACGGTAACCCGGCCAACTCGTGACCGGGTCGCGCAGCGACAAGATGCCCCAACGTCAGCAACCAAATCAGTTCGGTTTCCGGTCAGCTCAACTCCGGCCGACTAATGTCTGCACGCTCGCGTTCTGAGGGCAGCTCGGTCGGAGAACTGATCGAGCGATCCGAAGGGATGGAGGCCGGTGATGAATTCACCGTGAGTTGATCGATCGAAAGTTTTTGGAGCAGCTTCTTGTGCCTTCGGCACCCGACCGAATACGGCCGGGCCACCCCTCTTTGTGCCACTCATGAAATGGTCGGGGCCGAATTGTCTGACGAGACTCAGATTTGTGGGTTTTGGTTGCAAAAATGGCTCCATGCGGCACACGATGGTGGGATAGGACAAAGCGTTTCACGAATAAGGTGACTGGCTCGGGTCGTGTGGCGATCTTAACTCGATTTTCGATCCGAGCAGTGTGCCACGGCCTACTTGTTGGCCGTGCTGATTTCGTTCGCTACCACAAGGCATTACGAGTTTGTCCATCGCAGATTCAACGTAATTTTTCACTGCTTGCAAGCAAGCAGTGGCACACTATGAAGAGGCAAGAATTCCAGGACAGGTCCTGGCGTATGACTGTTTTACACTGCTGGGCAAGCCAGCAGTGGCACCCCACGAAGCTGTATTACTTTGCCGGACAAGTCAGCGGTAGCACCCCGATAGATGCCCAAGTTTTTGAAATCCGGCACAAGTTAAAGAAACAACACATATTCGAGGAACCGTCCCATGAGCCGATACCAACTTTCCATCTGCACGTTATTGTCATGCGGTCTGCTGTTCGCCTCAGCGACAGGTCTCAAAGCCGATGAACTCGCGACGGCCGACGACCTCGAATTTGTCTCACTCTTCAACGGCAAAGATCTGACGGGATGGAATCGCGTGAACTGCGCGCCCGAAACATTTACGGTCCGCGATGGTCTCATCGTTTGCACCGGAATCCCGACCGGTGTGTTGCGGAGCGACAAACAGTACGAGAACTTTGTGCTCGAACTCGAATGGAAACATCTCGTCCCCAAAGGGAATGCCGGCCTGTTCGTGTGGAGCGACGCCATCACCTCGCGGGGCGTGCCGTTTACTCGATCGATCGAATGCCAAATTCTCGACGGGCGGAATACCGAATCCTACACCAGCCACGGCGATGTGTTTGCCATTCATGGCGCGAAGTTAACTCCCGACCGTCCCCATCCGCGCGGATCGATGCGTTGCCTGCCGAGCGAGTGGCGCTCCAAACCGGCGGGCGAGTGGAATCATTATCGAGTGACCTGTAACGACGGTGTGCTCAAACTGGCGGTTAATGGCAAGGTGGTCTCTGGCGGATACGACATTTCGCCGCGTAAGGGATATATCTGTCTCGAATCGGAAGGTTCGGAAGTCCATTTTCGCAACATTCGCATTCACGAATTGCCATCGACCAATCCTGAACCAGAAGAAATCGCCGAGTTGGACGAAGGGTTTGAGGCGATCTACTCCGGCCTCGATTTACGCGGTTGGAAGCAGGATCCCGGTCACGAGGGACATTGGCAACCGCGGAACTGGGTTCTGGCCTACGACGGCGGCAGCGAAGCGGAAGATAAGAATCTGTGGTCGGAAGAAGAGTACGGAGATTTCATATTGATCGCCGACTGGCGCTTCGCCGGCAAACCGAAGAAGATGATGCGACCGGTGATTCTGCCTAATGGGGAGTACGCGACGAATGCCGACGGAACGCGCCAGGAAATCGAAGTCGACGATTACGGCGACAGCGGAATCTATCTGCGCGGCAACAGCAAAAGCCAGGTGAACATATGGAGTTGGCCCATCGGTTCGGGAGAAGTCTACGGCTACCGCAATGATGCGAGTATGCCGGCTGAAGTGCGGGCAGGAGTCACGCCATCGTCAGTGGCCGACCGCAAGCCTGGAGAATGGAACCGTATGATCATTACGATGCAAGGGGAATTGCTGACGGTCGAATTAAACGGAATCACGGTGATTGACGAGGCCCGTTTGCCTGGCGTACCGCCGAGCGGTCCGATTGCATTGCAACATCATGGGGATCCGATTCAGTTTGGAAACCTGTATATTAAGCGGTTGGACTAGTAGTCGAAGATTCTAAGCGGCACGCACTGCTGGGCCAGCCAGCAGTGGCACTCGCATGTGGAAGCATCGTCGGTGACGAAATCTGTTAGAATCACACTTGGGCAGTGATTTCCTACCCGGGTATTATACACCTGGGGCTAAA
Organism: Planctomycetaceae bacterium; assembly: GCA_028284485.1. GTDB lineage: Bacteria > Planctomycetota > Planctomycetia > Planctomycetales > Planctomycetaceae > JANQRQ01. Next base: position 15,009 of record JANQRQ010000099.1, read on the forward strand.
AACTCATTGATCGAACAACGTGATTGGAACGAACACCACACCCGATTGGACGGTGATCGGCTGCAAAAATGACATTGCTGCCGGCGAAAGCTTGGTGGTGACAGTGCGCGGCCATCAAATCGCGGTGTTCAATGTCGCTGGCGAGTATTTTGCGATCGACGATCATTGCCCGCATCGCGGCGCGTCGCTGGCTGAGGGCTCGGTAAGCGACAGCATTGTCCGCTGCCCATGGCACAAATGGGAGTTCGACCTGACGACCGGTCGATGCCAGGGACAAGCGGGCAATTGGGTGCGCCGCTATGACATTAAAGTGGACGGCGAGACGCTGCTGCTCGACGCCGCAACAATTGATGATGCCTCGCAGAAGTGGGATGGCATTTATCGCTACTTAATTCGCTATGGTTCCATGGGCTGGATCGGCCGCTTCGGATCGATTGAACCGATCGCATGCCGGCGCAATGACCAAGTGCTGATTCAATCAGACCGTGGAACGGAATTGGGCGAAGTCCTGTCGGCTCCCGATTGTGGGCAAGGAATTCCTGCTGAGGAGGACCAGCAACAACCAACCGGCGAATTACTCCGCGTCGTTACGTCGGACGACTTATCGCAGCTTTCGGAATGCCGGCAAAGGGCGCCGAAAATCCTCGAAACCGCTCGGCAGGCCTCATCGTCAATGGGCGAGAGGATCGAACTGGTCGATTGCGAGTTATTGTTCGATCGGCAGACGGCTGTTTTGTATTACTTTGGCGACTCTCCAGAAACGAGCGGCCTATTGCGCGAGCGGCTGACCGAAACGTGCGGCGTCAACGTGCTGCTGCAACCGGTCATCGAACCGGAGATCGAAGGGGGCGGTTGTGGCCAACCGGGGTGCGGGAACAACGGTTGCGGAATGTGACTTGGTTTGGCTCTGCACTTCGCCTGCATCAAATGTTGATGGGAAGTTATCGACTTCTTCATAAATCGGTTTCCATGCCGTTGCGTGGTCTCAAAATCGATGCATCCGTGAAGTCTCGAATAGCACCAATCACGCCGAATTACGACGCGGAATCGAGAATCGCAAACGGAAACAGCGTTTGACAATTGGCAAGCCGGTGAATCACTGTCAGAATGTCCGGACTTGAAAGTGGGGATCCAGGGCCCCAAAGTCGCTCGCCCGAACAGTGCATCACGCAGTCGCTGTGATTCGATCCCCAGATTTGGCGTTTGATCTGTGTCATCGGCACGCAGCGAATGAGAATTCGAAATCCGACAGTTTCACCGGTTCTGCGACGAACCAATTTGTTCAGCGATCGATCACGTTCATGATGCCATCACGAATCTTCTGGCGGATGTTGATCTGCTACCTCGCCGTCGTGCTGCTGGTCGCACTCGTTGTCGGACAAGCGACTGGAAGTCGGGCGCGGGCCAAGTCGATCGACCGAATTCAGGGCCAGATGCGCGAAATTGCCTTGCAACTTCACGAAGACTTTGCGGCGTCGTTCCAGGCGAATTCGCAAATCAACATCCAGCGATTGGCAAATCAAGTCGAGTTGGAACCAGGGTTTCGGGTCACCTTAATCACTGACGATGGAAACGTGCTCGCCGACTCCCAAGTCGACAGCACCGATACGCTCACCGTGGGACTGGGCTCGGAGATTTCCATGGCCCACACACATGGTGAAGGATGGAGCGAGCGCTTCGGCAAACTAAGCAAACAGCGAATGGCCATTTTCGCGGAACGGATCGGACCGGCAGATTCGCCCGAAGGCTTTATCCGCATCGCCGTCCCGTTGTCGCGCATCGATTCGGATGTTGCCGAAATCAAAAACGTCGTTTGGGGAACGTCGGCGGCCTTGGCATTCGGAATCGTGATCGTCACATGGCTGATCACTCGCAGAGTCTATCGATTTGTTCATGCGGCAGCAGACGCAGCCCGCGTCTTGGAATCGTCCGAAACCAGCCAATTGATCGACACAGAAGAGCGGGGCGAACTCGGAGAGTTAGCAGCGGCGCTGAATTCGATGAGTCAACATTTGTCGACCCGCATCCAAAATCTCGAGCGACAGGGTCATGAACTCAAAGAAAACAGCAATTTGTTGGAGACCGTTTTAGGTTCGATGATCGAAGGCGTTGTTGTGATCGACCGAGACGAACGCGTGCTGTATGCCAATCAGGCGGCCTGCACGATGTTAGAGCTTGCGAAATCCGATCCGGTCGGTCGCCCCATTTTAGAGGTGGCCCGTCAGCCGCAAATTCAGACCGTCGTCCAAAGGGCGCTGACCGAGGGTTCGCAGCAGCAGGCGGAATTCTCGTTACCGCGAACGCAACTTGTCGTCGCGCTGCAGGCCATTTCTTTGCCCGATGCCTCCAGTGCCGGTGTTGTGATTGTGCTGCATGACGTCACCGATTTGCGCCGACTGGAAAACATGCGCCGAGAGTTTGTTTCGAATGTCTCTCACGAACTGAAAACGCCGCTAACTTCGATTCAAGCCTACACTGAAACCTTGCTCAATGGTGCCATCGAGGACCCGGAGCACAATCGGCAGTTTCTCCAAAGGATTGAAGAACAGGGCGATCGATTGAATGCGCTGATTCTCGATTTGTTGAAATTGGCAAGAATCGAATCGGAAGAAAGCGTGTTCGATGTGGTACCGGTCCGAGCGCAAAGTGCAATCGAAGAATGCATCAGCGAACACGCTGAAGTAGCCCGTACCAAAGGTGTCGACTTACAAGCCGAACCATTTGATGACAGCCTATTTGTCATGGCCGATGCCGAAGGCCTGCGCATGATTCTCGACAACCTCATCGACAACGCGATTAACTACACGCCGCGCGGCGGTCGAGTGACTGTCAGTTGCAGCAGCGATTCGCAGATGGCATCGATCGTGGTCGCCGATACCGGAATCGGAATTCCGCCGGAGCAGCAAGTTCGCATCTTCGAACGGTTCTACCGCGTCGACAAAGCGCGATCGCGTGAGATCGGCGGCACGGGGTTAGGCCTTTCCATAGTCAAGCATCTGTGCAACGTCTTTGGCGGTAGCATCGAAGTCCAAAGCGACCCCGGGAAGGGGTCCATTTTTACCGTGCGACTACGGAGAGAATCGTCCGTAAATGCCATCAAAGAAGTCACTTAGATAAATGTGTAGAAAAGTTAACGAAAACTTAACAATCGGACCGTGGACGTCTTAACAATTCGGAGATACCGTCGCGAACATCGAAAACAACTTCGGTACGGAAAACAGTATTGAATCCCGCAATCACGCAATGGATAGACGAGAACTGATGAAGAATCGAGCCAATTCCGCCCGGGTCACAGTGGGCATTCGACAATTGATGCGGATCACATGCGGTGCCTTTCTCGCATTGGGGCTTGCCGGCTGCGGTGTTTCAGTCAAGGAAGACCCGACCGGCGCGTCCGGTCCTGGCGGTGGAGCCGAGAAAACGGTGATGATCGATGGCTCCAGCACCGTGTTCCCGATCACACAAGCGGCTGCCGAGGAATTCGGGAACCAGTTTTCCGACGTCAATGTCGTCGTCGGAACTTCAGGAACCGGTGGTGGCTTTAGCAAGTTCATTCAGGGCGAAACCGATTTCAACG
>JANQRQ010000004.1 GCA_028284485.1 Planctomycetaceae bacterium
ACCCTTGACCCGATATGCGAACCGACAAAGGGGAATTGGTGGCACAGACATTCCTGTCTGTGTCGAGCCGCGTCACAGCAGTGGCACACAATCGAATGCCGAATCCAATCATGATGTCATTGAGAATGTCGGCAGGCAGCAATTCGAATTGATGTCATTCCCGCGTAGGCGGGAATCCATTTGCTCTGGCGACCACGGGGCGCGCCACGAACCGCGCTTTGCCGATGTCACTTCATCATCGATTGAATTTGCGATTCACACTGCTGGACAAGCCGGCAGTGGCACCCTTGACCCGATATGCGAACCGACAAACGGGAATTGGTGGCACAGACATTCCTGTCTGTGGCTGAAGTGAAAAAGGGACGCAGCTCTTTCCTGCACGCGATTTGCACGGTGCGAGTTTCAACGAACTTTCCGGACAAAGAAACTCATCAAAATAGCTGCGTCGCCTTTTTTGGATCCTTCACAGCCCTTCAGGAGTGCGGCTGATATTCCGCATCACCGAAACCGAGAATCGGATAAAAGATCCAAGGCAGGAATGCTAACCCCAAACCAAATCCTCTCCCTTCGCCGAATTTGTTGGCAACGTCGATCGAAACAATGATCAGGAAGAACAGGTTGATTCCTGGGATGAGCAACAGAAATATCCACCAAATCGGACGCCCGGCGATCTCCACTAACAAAATGACGTTATAGATCGGAACAATAGCGCCCCATCCTGGCTTGCCCGCTTTTGCAAATGCTTTCCAGATTCCGACAACCATTACGATCATCGTGGTCACGACAAGAAGAACGCCAACGCCGCCGCTGTAGTAAACGCCGACAGTCACACCACTCTCCCGGAATAATGGCAATCCGCGCGTGAATTCGGTCATGCCGCGTCTTTCCCAAACCTACTTTCGCGATTCGAGGTCTTCCCAGCGCGCGTACAGTTCGGCCAATTCCTGTTCGATCGTTTCTAGCCGCGACTTTGCCTCTGCAATCACCGATCCCGATTGTTTGAAGAATTCCGGCGAAGCCATTTCGTCGTGCAGTTTGCTTTGCCGCTGTTCCAGCTCATCGATGCGGTGTGGCAGCTCTTCCAACTCCTTGCGTTCGTTGTAATGCAGGCGCGCCGGCCGATCACCCGACGGCTGCGCGGTCTGCGGCTTCTTCACGGCCTTGGCCGAGTCGACGACGGGCGATTCGGTTTCGGCCCGGGCACGCAAATAGTCGTCGTACCCGCCGGCATATTCCTTGACCTCGCCGTCTCCCTCAAACGCCAACGTGCTGGTTACCACGTTATTGAGAAACTCGCGATCGTGGCTGACCAATAGCAACGTTCCAGAATAGTTCGTCACCAGCTCTTCCAGCAACTCGAGCGTTTCGGTATCCAAGTCGTTTGTCGGTTCGTCGAGCACTATCACATTCGACGGTTTCGTGAACAGCTTGGCCAGCAGCAATCGGTTGCGTTCCCCGCCGGAAAGAAACCGCGCCGGCCTCCGGGCTCGCTCGGGCGTAAACAAGAAGTCCTGCAGGTAACCGTAGATGTGCTTTTGTTTCCCACCGATCAGCAGCATCTCTCGACCGTCGCCCACGTTTTCGACAACGGTTTTTTCTTCGTCGATTTGTTCGCGAAGTTGATCGAAATAAATCACTTCCAGCCGTGTGCCGTGACGGACCTTGCCTTCTGCCGGCACCAGGTCGCCCAACAGCAGTTTCAGCAGTGTCGTCTTGCCCGAACCGTTGGGGCCAATAATGCCGATGCGGTCGCCGCGCGTGATGAGCGTCGAAAAGTTTTTCACCACGACATGATCGCCATACGCAAACGATATCTCGGTTGCCTCGACCACCAGTCGGCCCGAGCGTTCCGCTTCGACCGCCTGCATCCGCACGTTGCCGAGTTGCTGGCGGCGCTGCCGGCGTTCTTCGCGCATCTTTTTGAGGGCACGCACTCGGCCCTCGTTGCGCGTGCGGCGGGCCTTGATTCCCTGCCGAATCCAGACTTCTTCTTCGGCCAGCTTGCGATCAAATTCGCGGTTTTGTTGTTCTTCGGCATCCAGGGCCGCCTGCTTCCGTTTGAGAAAGGTCGCGTAATCGCAGGTCCAGTCGAACAGCCGCCCCCGATCGATTTCGATAATGCGATCCGCCAGCGCCTGCAGAAAGACACGATCGTGTGTCACGAAAATCAGCGTGCCGTCGTAACCTTTCAGGAAACGTTCCAACCAACTGATCGCATCGATATCGAGATGGTTGGTCGGCTCATCGAGTAGCAGGATGTCTGGTTCGGCCACCAGGGCACGGGCCAACAGCACCCGACGCGTCATCCCGGAAGAGAGCGTGTCGAAGGCGACTTCGCCGTCGAGTTTCATCCGCGACAAAACTCGTTCGACGGCATGTTCAGCCTCCCATTCGTCGGTATGTGCGTCGCCATCGACAGTATCGCCTAGCGCGGTCCTGGTTTTGGGTCCGAGGTCGGCGAGGCCATCGGCCACCACTTCGGCGATTGTTCCGCCGCGGTGAAGCGGAACTTCCTGCGCCAGGCGCGCGACCCGCAAACCGTTTTCTCGGACGATCTGACCGTCGTCCGGCTCGATCTCGCCGACCAGAATCCGCATCAATGTCGACTTGCCGGTACCATTGCGGCCGAGCAAACCGATTCGCTCGCCCCGGTCGATTTCGAGATTGACCTCGTCCAGCAGCAACGGACCGCCCCACGACATCGAAACTTTATTCAAACTGAGAATCGACATCGAAGGTAGCTTTCGGGCAACTTTTCCGTGCTAAGGCCAACCACAGGCGACAGCCTTGAACTGTAGCGGAATGCAGCGCTTCAGGAAACTGACCCAACTGCCAGCGTCGCGATCCCTTTTTCGCTCCCAATCAGGGACGAACACTCGATTGATCGACCCCGGTCATATTGCGTGTGCCACAGCGTTAACGCATGCCATTGATTGTTCGTTTCGTAATCCGCGGAAGTGTCAAATCTCACTCTGCCACTTGACTCCGGCAACATACTCCCCTCTCCCGCTGGGAGAGGGGTTGGGGGTGAGGGTCTTTGGAATAAGACGGCATTCGAGGCTGAACCCTTGAAACTGATGACATCGTTCGGCCTATCTCACGTCATTCCCGCGGAGGCGAGAATCGATCGGGGACACATTCTTATTCATGTCCCAAGTTTCCATTGGAAACGGGACAGGCAGTCCCGGGGTTTCCTCGGCTGCGCTTCGTCCAATCCCGGCCGCCCGCCGTCTATGGGGAAACTCCCTCCCGGATGCAACAGCGTGGGTGACTCGGTTTGCGAAAGGATTCTATCGTGATTTACTTTCGCTATTGCGAAGCGCATGATGGATGTCGGAATCGAGCGGTATCGCCCATAGACCGAACAATGAGGCTGAGCATGATCAATCGTCGCGACGCTTTGGCATTGATGGCGGGAACGACAGTATCGGGGGTTTGGCCCAGTTTGTCGGCAGCCCAGGACGAGCCGGAATTCGCACCAAGCCGAATGGGACTGGTGACCTATTGTTCCGGACATCGCGCCAAAGCGATGAAGCGCGAGAAACCCGACTTCAATCTATTCGAGCCGTCCACGTATCTTGCGCATTGTCGAAAACTCGGCGCCGGCGGCATGCAGATTTCGCTAGGTGTTCTCGGCACGATCGAGGCCATGAAGTTGCGGCGCGTCGCTGAAGTGACCGGAATGTACATCGAGGCGATCATCGGCGTCCCGCGTGAGCCGAAAGACGTTGAAAGATTCGAAGCGCAAATGAAGACGGCCCGCACAGCCGGTGCCCAAGCCGTGCGAACAACGATTATTCCCGGGCGTCGTTACGAATACTTCGATTCGCTGGAGATGTTTCGCGAATACGAGGCCCGCGGTCGCCGCGCTTTGGAACTGGCTGCTCCGATTGCCGAAAAGCTCCAATTGCCCTTGGGCGTCGAGAACCACAAGGATCACCGCGACGACCAGCGTGTGGCGTTGTTTGAGCATATCAGTAGCGAATACGTCGGTGCCTGCGTCGATACCGGCAACAGCGTCGCCTTGCTGGAAGATCCGATTGGAACGGCGCAGGCCCTCGCGCCTTGGGCGCACAACGTGCACATCAAGGATCAAGCGGTTCAGCTGTACGAGGACGGTTTCTTACTGGGAGACATTCCGCTGGGACAGGGCTTCATCGATTTGAAATCGATCGTCGATTTGCTCCGCCAACAAAAACCGGATATCAAATTCAGCCTCGAACTAATCACCCGCGATCCACTGAAAGTTCCCTGTTTGACGGAAAAATACTGGGCCACGTTTCCCGAACTGCCGGCAACTGATTTGGCGCGCACGCTCCGCGATGTGCGGGAGGGCGCGACCGACAACTTGCAGTATGTCAGCAAACTGTCTCCCGAAGATCAGGTGAAGCTGGAAGATGCCAACGTCCGCGCCAGTCTCGACTACGCACGCGACCATCTTGGGCTGTGATGTCACCACTCCCAGAGCAGGGAATTGCATCGGGTTGAAGACCTCGTGAGCTAGAGCCCCACACCAAGTCATTCCCGCGTAGGCGGGGGGCAGGAATCCATTGGAACGAGGCCGGAGACTCATGATCAGTGTGTTCCCATTCGGGAGCCTGGCGACTAGTTCAAAAGCCCCTCACCCGGCCTGCGGCCGACCTCTCCCGGAGGGAGAGGTGATTGTAACGCGAAATACGAAACGATGATTGATGCGTAATTCGCGCGGGAATGTCATAGTCTTCACGACGTGACGCGGAGCACGCGAAACGGACGCGCGAAAGTCAGGGTGAGGAATTCGCATAGCGCCATTATTCCTGTCGGCGCGTAGAGAGCCGTCACCTCCCCCGCTACTAACCAACTCCGACAACTTACTCCCCTCTCCCGGCGGGAGAGGGGTCGGGGGTGAGGGCAAACACAAATGCGTGAATAACGTACCGGGGTTTCCTTCGCTGCGCTTCGTCCAACCCCGGCCACCCACCGCTAGTTGTCACCTCCCCCGCATACCGGGGATGCGACACACTGCTTTGCCCGAGTCGTTACTCCACATCCGTTCGCCATAAACGCCGGCGCAGTTTCGGGAACAGCTTGAGCGCGTTGTCGCGCATGATTTGCCGTCCGATGCGATTGGCATGCACTTCTTTCAATTCGCCGCGTTCGACCTTTTCCGCGAGCGCTTCGGCCACACATTGCCGCGTGAACTCGGTCGCTGCGTAGACGCCCTCGGCATCGACCGTGTCGGCTCCCCACATAATGCGATCGGAAGGAACCGCTTCCAGCCATTCCTGGTAAGCCCGTTTTGCGACTGAATAACTCAGCGTCGGCAACCAACAGGAATCGATCCATACGTTGCGAAACCGCATGGCAATCACGCCGGTCTCGCCGATCCAAGGATAGCCGCCATGAAACAAAATGAACTTCGTTCCCTGGTTCGCTTCGATCAGGTCGACCAACAGCATGGGGTTTGAACCCTGAATGCGCGCCTGCCCGGTGTGAATCTGAAACGGCAAATCGTACTTGGCACTGAGCATCGTCACGTGCCAAAACATAAAGTCTTCGAAATCCTTTTGTTCATCGGGCGTAATCTCGCCGGGCGGCGTGCCGTAAACTTCCGCCGCCCGTTCTTTGGTAACGCGGTCGTAGCGCAACGTTCGCTGATACGCTTGAGTCGATTTGAGGCAAACGCAGTCAGCCGCCACCGCCTCTTGAAAAACCGTATCGATCACCTTCAGAAAGTCGTCGAACGTTTCCGTGGAAAGCCCGCGTTCCTCGGCAAATACAAAAGGACTGTCGAGCGGAGCATCAAACTGGTCTGGATGACTGCCACGCATCATCGTCGTCACGTTGAGCAGCGGAATCGCGAACCTGTATTCGCGGGGAAACTTCAGTCGTGCCCAATATGGGTCGACAAACATCAGCTCGATGTTGGCCTTCTTGGTGATGACATCCATCAGCCACTCATCGTTCTGGTAGTTTTCAAAGATCTTGCGATTGAGCTCCCGCGCCTGCTCGGTCGTAATGGTGTCGAAATCAACGCCGTACAGATCCCGAAACGCGGGCAGCATGTATCGATAAAAGCTCGTCGCCCGTGCATCGTCGAAATTGTGCTGCGCTTTCTCCCACCATTCGTCGAAGTCGCCGCTGGCCGGCCAGGGAGAAAGCGGATTGGTCCAGCGGTAGTATCCTCCGCCCCACACGCTGTACAGCGTCATTCCCTTGCCGTCGGTCGTTTCCACGCGACCGGGCAATTCGGCAAACGCCCGCAGATGATCGTGGCTGTCGATCGCCGGTACCGCATCGATCGACGCTTTGATTCGGGCATACAACTCCGTTTGCTTAATGTCGTCGGCGAAAGCGGATTGCGCCGCAGCAACAAATGCCAGGAAGACAAAACAATGACGCATCGCCTTTCCCCCTTCTTACACAGCAGGCACCACCGACATTTCTGTCGGTGACTTTCTTGCCGCCGCTTGATCGCTTCGCCTGAGAGTCCGCATGCGAATGACTTCAAATCTGCGAATACGGCGTCGGGACCAGGTACCATTTGTTGATTTTGGAAACCGTATTCTTGTACTTTGCCAGACCCTTCATTTTGTTCCAATCGGGATTCGTCCGGAAGCCGCCCCAGTGCTCCTGATGGGCCTCCATGTCGCTGGCGGAAAGCATGTAGGTCAGGTTGGGAACATCGGGACCGATCAACGTTTCGCCGTAAAATACCGGGGCCATCTTCACGTCGCGCATCACCTGAATCTCGCCGCTGTTGAACATGTCAACTTTCAGCCGCGCTTTTTCAGCGTTGTGGCTTTCGTAGGTCCGCAGCTCGAACATCCGCGGCTGTTTGCCGGCAGATTGCGCCGGCATTTCGATGACCGGCATACCCGCAAAGGCTTTCATGAATTTGCTTTCGACGCGCGTGTAGGCAGGATCATCTTTCGGAATCGCAAAGAACTCCGCCGACGCCTGCTGGTACTCGCTATCGGCGGCCAAACGGTCGTTGAGCGTGGTGAACGCTTCTGTTGTCGGAAAGGGAATCAACATGGTGATCGAAAAGTCGTCAGCGTCGTCCGATTCCATACGCGTGAAAACGCCGATTCGATCAAGCCCCAACCGATTGAGGGCCGGCACTAAAGCCCGCTCCAGATATTTGCTGACAGCGTTCTGATTATCGGCATTTTCAATTCGGTAGGTGCGCAGTTCGTAAAATTCCTGACTGGCGGCCTGCCCGCTTGTCTGTACGACCCCGACGATGGAAAAACAAAACATGCCGACCATGACGTAACCAAACCAATGATTCATAGGATCCCTTTCTTTATCTTCTTTGTCGTTTTTCTTGGTTGTCGATTCTTTTCTGTCCCCGTAGGGAGAAAGTGGTTGAAACACGGATGAGCGTTTGATCAATTCTTCAGAAGTTGTCCCCTCTCCCTTTGGGAGAGGGTGGCCGAAGGCTGGGTGAGGGCTTCATCGATTCTTCCCCGAGAATGCTCCGAGCCGATTGAGTGCTATCCAAATCGTCACCAGCACGGTTTCTGTATCTTCGAATACTTCAAAATTCCAAAACCGAATGACACGGATTCCTTGCTCTGCCAAAAATGCCGAGCGGACGTCATCTTTCTTGCGGGCTTCGTTTGTGTTGTGTTGTGTTGTCCTCCATCCAGTTCTACTGCGAATTGATAATCATGACAAAAGAAATCGTCCACATACGGAGCAACAGGATGTTGTCGCCGAAACTTCAACCCACAGAAACGTCGGTCACGTAGAATAGCCCACATGAATGCGTCGGTTTGTTCGGTGCGCAGCTTTCGCGCGAACGCAAGCAGTTGCGCAGGGAGTGCAGATTTACCCTCACCCCCAACCCCTCTCCCAGTGGGAGAGGGGAGTTTCTTGCCGCAGTCGTCATTCGAAAATGTCGCTTTCTGATTGCTCATTGGACGCATGCGATTAATACCGATTCAAAGTCGCCGTCCCATCATGCGCTGGTCCAGGCTACTTGAGATCCTCGATAACATGGCGAGTCCTCAAGACTTTCAGCATGCATTACTCATCTACTGAAATTGATCGCTATCTCCCACCTGCAACCAACGCAAGTTGCGAGCAGCAGAATTCCTCCCCTCTCCCTCTGGGAGAGGGTGGCCGAAGGCCGGGTGAGGGCTTCAGTCCCGTGGTAGATCTTCGAGTCGCGTTTTGACCCTTTTTGTTCTCCTCAATTCAGTCGTGTCTGTTGCAGGCCGACTTGTCATGCTTGCTTTCAGAGTCGTATCGCACACAGTTACTCCGCCGTTGGCTTCCGTGTGATCAGCGATACCACGACGAGTGTCGCAAAACCGAGCGGAATCGTCACGATGCCCGGTTGGCTGAACGGCACAACAGCTTGGCTCGCGTCTAACCCATATACCTTCGCAAACGTATCGCCGCTCAGCAGAATCCAGGCGAGCGAACTCGTCATACCGACAATAATCGCGGCAATGACTCCTTCCCGAGTCACTCCTTTCCAGAATAGCAACATGACCAGCGACGGCAAATTTGCCGACGCTGCCACGCTAAACGCCCATCCGACCAGGTAGCTGACGTTGAGCCCTTTGAAAAGAATGCCCAACACAATGGCCACGGCCCCCACCACGACCGAGGCGATTTTCGCAACGCGGACCTTTTCGTAATCGGTCAGGTTCATGCCCATAAAGCTCGTCAGCAAGTCGTGCGTCACTGCACCCGCTGATGCCAGAATCAATCCGCTGACCGTTCCCAACACGGTGGTAAACGCAATCGCAGAAATAATGGCGAACAACCATTCGTTGATACTCCGCGCCAAAAGTGGTGCCGCCATGTTGCTGTCGGTCACGTCCATGGCGCCGCTGGTCATGGCGCCCAGCCCCAAATACAAAGTCAGCACGTAGAAAAAGCCGATGCTTGCGATTCCCACGATTGTGCTTTTGCGGGCACTCGACTCGTCCTTGACCGTGTAGTAGCGAATTAGAATATGCGGCAACGATGCCGTCCCACAGAATAGCGCCAACATCAGTGATAGGAAATTCAGTTTGTTGACCGGCTCGTCGCTGCGAATTCCCTGAAAGCGCGGATGCTCGCCTGGCCGAAGGACTTGGCTACCCGGTGTCGGTTTTGGGTAGTAAACCGTCGTTGGTGTTCCATCGTCAGTGATCGTTTCGCTGCCCCACAGAACGACTTCACTTTCCTGCAGCGTACTGAAAAACGAAACCGGCCCAAGCGATCCGGTATCGGTGGCGCCCCCTGGTAGCTGGGAAATGTATCCAACCGGATGAAGTTCCGGCTCTCCCTTTTTCGTTCCCTTCGGTTCGCCGTTGACCAGAACAGTGCCGTCGTCGGTCGTCGACACCGTTTGCGATTCCCGCAAGACAACTTGCCCATCGGTAACAGAATCGACCCGCCAAACCGAAACTATGCCAGATGCTTCTTCGAGATGGACGTACGGCGACTCGCCCCATGCTTCGCTCGCCGGAACGACCGTCGCATCTTCAAAACCGGTGCTCTGTTTGATGCCCGCCTCCAGATTATCCGCCGCAAAAGGACCCAGTGTGCGAAACGCGTATCCATCTTCCCCGCCCGATTTGGTTTCGAATCCGCGCGATAGAATCATCAGCGTCAGGACCGCGCTAAATACGACCAGCAGCGATCCTTTCAAAAACTGCACCCACGTGGTGGAAACCATGCCCGCCGTTACCACGATCACGATCACCGTGGCACCGACAAGCACGACACCGACCCAATGTGGAAAACCCAACAACGGTTGCACCAGTACGCCGGCCCCTACCATTTGCGGAATCAAATAGAACACGCTTACTGCCAACGTGCTGATTCCCGCAGCCAGCTTGATACCCCGCGATTGAAACTTCGCATCGATGGCATCGGCAAACGTGTATTTGCCCAACCGCTTCATCGGTTCAGCCACGACGAACAGCGCGACAATCCAACCGGCCAAATAGCCGATCGAATACAAGAACCCGTCGTACCCGTAGAAGGCGATCATCCCGCAGATGCCGAGAAACGATGCCGCCGACAAGTAGTCACCCGCAAACGCCACACCGTTGACGAACCACGGAATTTGGCCATGAGCCGCAAAGTATCCCTGCGACGATTTCGCCCGGCTTCCCAAATAAAAGCTAAGGCCTAACGTCAAACCGACGAACGCAAAAAACACGATCACCGCAATCATCGAAGGTTCGTAAATCACGGGGCATCCTCCTGCTTGGAGGTGCTGCCATCGTCACCGCGGCAGACAAATCCGTAAATCATCGCCAAGACGAACGCGGAGATAATCAGTCCGAACCCGTACAAAATGGCGAGGTTCACACCGGCGATCGGAGTGATCTCCATCGTTTCGGGAGCAAACGCGTTGAGAAACACGAACCCTCCGTACAGCAGCAAGTAGATTCCGAATAGAAAGAAGCCGATTTTCGCGTTCCGCGTTTGCATCGATCACCTCGTGGAAGCGGTCTTTCAAAAAAGGGGACATTCGGCTTTTCGCGGTCGATAAGCACGAGAACGTGCCTATCGATTGGCATGAAAAGTTAAACGTCCCCTTATTCGCAGATTTGAATATCAAGCGTACGGGTTGAAATTAGACATGCCAGCATACCGTGGCAGCACAGCGGGCGAAACCACTTCGGCGATTTAAACGAGCCGTTGATCTGTAGAATGTTGAGTCGTGAGTTCGAACCGAACCACGTCCATAACAACAAGCACAACGTTCAAGAATTCGATTTGCCAATTAATCCGATCTTGGATTAGTTCGGTTCTCTGGCGAGGGGAAGAATATGAAACCACGAAAAACGCGCAAGGAACGAATCATATTTGCAGGGTTAATGACTTTGTCCTGAATAAGAACTGAATCGCGATTAATGAGTGATAGGTCGAGCAGCTTCCTCGAGTATCGATTGGCTAAGTCACGCAACTACCATCTTATTTCTTTTCGTTTGTTTCGTGGTCAAAGACGGGGTCTCACATGGTTGAGATTATTCATAAAGAGGAATCGTACCGGATTATGGGTGCGTGTTTCGAAGTATATAAGCGTATGGGTTGTGGGTTTTTGGAAGGGGTCTATCAGGAATGTTTGGAAATGGAGTTTACAGAACAAAGGATTCCATTCGTTCCTCAGTCGCCGCTAGACCTGCGTTACAAGGGCCAGGCGCTTAAACAGAAATATGTGCCGGATTTCATTTGTTTCGATTTAATCATTGTGGAGCTCAAAGCAATAAAAGATTTGACCGATGAGCACCGAGCGCAGGTCCACAACTACATCAAGGCGAGCGGTTACAGATTGGGCCTGCTGGCCAACTTTGGACAGTTTCCTCAATTGCAATGGGAGCGGATTGTGAGATGATGGAAACCGCTAAACCGACGAATGAAAGATACGTGGAGTGCCGAGTATCAATACGTCTTGTTACTCTTCTCGTATCAGCGGGACCTACGCTGTTTCGTTAGTTTCGTGATTTTCGTGGTCGTCAAAACCAAGCTTTGTTCAGCCAGCCGGCTGCTCTTCGAAAGGTATCCCTCATGCGAGCGATTTTATTCTGTGCAGCACTACTGTCATTTCTACGGCCCGCGATGGCTGACCAGCCCAACATTTTGTTCATCTTTACCGACGATCAGGCCCCTTGGGCGTTGGGACTTTCGGGGCATCCGCATGCTGCAACGCCGAACCTCGATAAGCTGTTTCAAGAGGGTGCTTATCTCGTCAATAGCTTTACGGTCACCCCCGTTTGCAGTCCTTCGCGCACTTCGTTGATTAGCAGTCGCTATGGAACCGAGTTGGGCATTACCGATTGGATCAAACCGCAAAACGAAGGTGACCTCGGATTAGAACCTGGCACACCAACATGGCCTGCGCTCCTCAAGCAAGCCGGCTACAAGACGGCGCTGATCGGCAAATGGCACTTAGGCACGCTCGACAAATACCATCCGACTCAGTTCGGCTATGAATACTTCATGGGGTTTCGCGGCGGCGGGACATCGCCGAAAGATCCAACTCTTGAAGTCGACGGCAATGAGCAAGTCGTGCATGGATTGACGACTGATATTCTCGGTGACGAAACGATTCGCTATTTGCGATTGCACGATCCGGACAAGGCACCCTTTGCGGTGTCGCTACACTTTCGCGCTCCGCATGCGCGGTGGTTGCCGGTCCGCGATGCCGATTGGGCGCCGTTCGACGGGCTCGATCCGAAGATTCCGAATCCCGATTATCCCCTACTTGATGTGCCGCGCGTCAAACGGATGACCAACGAATACCTCGCCAGCACTGCCGGTGTCGATCGCAATGTCGGGCGTATCCTTGAAGAATTGGATCTTCTGGGACTCGCCGAAAACACAATCGTGATCTACAGCAGCGACCACGGTTACAACATGGGCCACAACGGCATTTGGCATAAAGGAAACGGCCATTGGGTCCTGACGAAGAACCCGCCGGCAACTGGCAACATTCCCCAAGGGCAGCGCCCCAACATGTACGACCATTCGATACGTGTTCCGACCGCCGTCCGCTGGCCCGGCACGATCGATCCGGGAACCGTCATCGATGAAACGACGTCGAACCTCGATTGGTTCCCCACGATTCTGGAAATGGCCGGCGTCGAAATTCCCGGAAACGTGACGATTCGCGGACGGAGCATTGTTCCCGTTCTCAAGGAGAACGCCGCCGATTGGAACAACGACTTTTACGCCGAGTACAGCACGCATCACCAAAGCCATACCCATATGCGGATGTATCGCACGCCCCGCTGGAAGCTGGTCCGCGACTTTCTCAACCGCGATCGCGACGAGCTGTACGATTTGCGAAACGATCCTGCCGAATCAAACAACTTAATCGACAGCGAAGATCCTCAACTGCAAAAAGTCGTTGCGGAACTGCACGACAAAATCGTCGAGCGGATGGAAGCGGTCAACGACCCGGTGCTGAAAACGATTCGTGTGGCGGCGGAAAACTGAGGCGCATTGCTCGCTGTGTCCCGACCTTCCATTCGAACGTGGCTGAAGCCTGCGACTGAGTTGAAGATTCAGTCCCTCACCCCCGAACCCTCTCCCGCCGGGAGAGGGGAGTACCTCAATGGAATCGGTTGGCAGCTCGAGAGGTCAACTCGTTCCCAGGATTCCGCCTGGGAACTCACGGCACACGAGGCTCCTGCCTCGTTCCAAATCGATTCCCGGCCCCCGCCTGTGCGGGGGCAAGCTTACCGCGCGGAAATGACGTGATCTGCGGCTTTAGCTCAACACGACTTCACCTAGATGCATTTCATTGCAGCACGAGAGGTGACAAATCGCGTTGTTGCTTGGACCGTTTGAACTCAAATGTCGAGCTCTTTGACGTCGAGTGCGTGCTTTTCGATGAACTCGCGGCGTGGCTCGACGTGATCGCCCATTAACACGCGAAAGATCTCGTCGGCGGCTGCCGCGTCGTCCATGGTTACTTGCAGCAACATGCGCTTTTCGGAGTTCATACTGGTTTCCCAAAGTTCCTCAGAGTCCATTTCGCCGAGACCTTTGAAGCGCGTCATCTTGAGGCCCTTCTGGCCGATTTCGCGTAGTTCACGTAGCAATTGTCGTAGGCTGCTCATTGGTCGTTCGCCGTCGTCGTTGACGATCTTGAACGGGTAGAACGGTTCGCCGTACCGATTGTCGGCTGGAACCAAGTCGGAAAGTTTGATTCCGAAGCCGGCTAATTCCTTCAGCGTTTGGTTAATGCTGCGGACTTCGTGCAAATCGATGACCTGCAATCGGGCAATTGCTCCGTCGCCATTGCCATTGTTTTGCGAACCGTTTTCTTGACTGGTGTCTGCCTGAATCGCATCTTGATCCTGATCGGAAACGACGAATTCCTCGCCTCGTTTTGATTCTTCCTGCGACAGGAAGGCTTCGAGTTCTTCCTTATTGGCGCACCAGTGCTGTTCGCTGCCGACGAATACACGATACCGAGGCAGTAGGCCATCCGCGGTCGCATGGTGCGATGCCAAGAACTTCAACTCGATACCACGGCGTTCGAGCGTTTCGAGGGGTTCTTCCAACCCACCAATCATTTCGACGAGCCGATCCAATTTATCCGCTTCGAATGTCGTGCCGTCGTTGAACTCGACCACTGCACCCTGCAGGCCCAATTCGACAAGTTCCGTCATCATTTCTTCGTGCGTACTGACATACCGTGTTCGCTTTTTTTGCTGCACACGATACAGCGGTGGCTGCGCAATGTAGACGCAACCATGTTTGACCAGCTCGCGCATGTGTCTGAAGATAAACGTCAATAGCAGCGTTCGAATATGGCTGCCGTCGACATCGGCGTCGGTCATGAGGATGATCTTGCCGTAACGACGCTTCCCGATATCTTCCAGTTCAGCTCCCGGTGGCACGCCAACCGCCTTGAAGATATTCGCGATTTCGGCATTGTCGAGCACTTTAACGAGTTGTGCCTTTTCGACGTTTAAGATCTTTCCCCGTAACGGCAGAATCGCCTGCGTGTTCGAGTCGCGTCCGGTGTCGGCCGACCCGCCTGCCGAATCACCTTCGACCAGGTACAACTCGGTAATGTCGAGTTCGCGGCTGCGGCAGTCACGCAGTTTTTCAGGGAGTCCCCCAGTGGTCAACGCCCCTTTGCGGCGAACCATTTCTCGCTGACGCCGTGCCGCTTCACGCGCTTCGGCTGCGAGCAATCCTTTTTGCGCGACCCGTTTGGCGACCGATGGATTCTCTTCGAAGTATTTGTTCAACCCATCGTTAACGACCGATGTGACGATTCCTTCAACTTCGCTGTTGCCCAGCTTTGTTTTGGTTTGGCCTTCGAACTGAGGCTCTGGCACGCGGACCGAAATGACAGCGGTCAGCCCTTCGCGAAAGTCGTCGCCTGCGGGAGTAAAGTCTTTGAAGATGCCCGCCTTTTTGCCGTAAGTGTTGATCGATCGGGTGAGCGCACTGCGGAACCCGCTGAGGTGCGTTCCCCCTTCGATGTTGTTGATGTTGTTGGCAAACGTTCGCACACTCTCTGAGAAGCCGTCGTTATACTGCAGCGCAACATCGACCTCGACGTCGTCTTGCGCGCCTTTAATGTCGACGACCTCAGAGAAAAGCGGATTCTCTGTTCGATTCAAATGCCGAACGAATTCGACGATCCCTTCTTCGTAGCAAAACTCGTCAGCCTGGCCGGTTCGCTCGTCGGAAATACGAACTCGCACGCCGGCATTGAGAAATGCCACTTCCTGTAACCGCTTATAGAGCGTGTCGTAAACGAATTTGGTTTCCTGAAAGATCTGAGAATCGGCCAGAAAAGTGATTTTGGTACCGGTCTTGTCGGTCTTGCCGAGCTTTTGAAGCGGAGCCGTCATCGCACCGCGTAAGAACTCCATCGTCCAGACGTGACCTTCGCGGCGGACCTCCGCCTCCAGCCATTCGCTTAGAGCATTGACCGCTGTAATACCGACGCCGTGCAGACCACCGGTGCCCGTTTTGTATCCACCGCTGCGGTCGAACTTCCCGCCAGCGTGCAATTCGGTAAAGACGACTTCCAGCGCCGAACGATTTTCCATGTCGGGCATAATACCAACAGGAATTCCGCGACCGTCGTCGGCGCAAGTCACGCTGCCATCTTGATTGATCTTTACACTGACCGTGGTGGCATGCCCGTTGACGGCTTCGTCGATGCTGTTGTCGACAATTTCGTAAACCAAATGGTGCAAGCCGCGCGCAGTCGTATCGCCGATATACATCGCGGGGCGCAGCCGGATTCCCTCGATGCCTTCGAGGGCGCGAATCTGGCTGGCATCGTAGTTGTCAGATCCCGGCGGGGGAATTTCTTCCGGATTGGAATCGGGTGATGTTTCGTTCAATCTTGTTTGCTCCGCATTGAACCCTTGAGACGGAACTTCAAATCGCGAATCCGTAACTCAGGATGCTTCTCTTGCAAATCCGTTAAAAGAGACTGCTTTTCAAACCCCGCCAGTTCACTGAGCAATGCGGCATTCGACACGGCAATTTGCATCACACCGTTTCGAATGGCCGTAACACGCGTTTGGCGGAAAACTTTTTCGCCGGCGACTTCCTTCCAGGTCGCTTGTAACTGTTCATTTCCGAGGACACGCGCCAGGCCACGCCTGGCAATCACTTCGGAAAGTGCATGCGACAGATGTTCCGGATCCGACGCCGGCCCCATTGATCATCGATCCCTCGACAATGGCATAATGACATACGTGTACGAGTCGTCTGCCCGCAACACAGCGGCACTTTCGGAATCGATCAGTTGCAACTGCACATTGTTGCCCGAATCCAAAATCCGCAAAAACTCGCTGATAAACCGTGGATCGAAAGTGATTGTCAGTTCCGGTCCGGGGTAACTAATGGGCAATTCAATTTTCGATTCCCCAACGTCCGAAGCACTACTGCTTAAGGTCAATTGTCCTTCCGAGAACTGAAAATCGACACCACGGCTTTCTTGATTGGTCACAATTTGAGCCTGGCGAACCGCGGAATAAAACGGACCGACCACCAAATCGATCGTACTGGCGAATTCGCCGGGAATCACTTTGCTGTAATCGGGAAAACGGCCTTCGACCAAGCGACTGTAAACGACCGATGGTCCGCAGTGCACAACAACGTCGTTGGGATGAACGGCAATTCGAACCTCGGTATCGCCGTCGGGAATGCTCTTTTCGATCTGCGACATGGCCTGCCGGGGAATCACCGGAGCTACAGCCGGCGGTTGGTCAATTTGATTTGCCGTACAAGGGCCCGATACGACGGCCAGGCGTCGACTATCGGTTGCGGCCAATGTCAATTTCGAATCGCCGAACTCGGCCTGTACTCCACCCAATGCATAACGCGAACTTTCCACGTCGGTGGCGAAGATGCTGCGACGAATCATTTCGCGTAACGGTTGTGCGGCGATCGAATAATAACTGTCGCCGTCGAAACCGGGGACTTGCGGGAATTCGCTGGCATCCATCAACGGCAAGCGAAACTCGCTGTGGCCGCCGCGAACCCAAATCGCCTCTTCGCCGACTTCCAAATCGACAACGCTATCCTGCAATTCGCGCAGAATCGAAGAAACGCTGCTTGTCGGCAATAGCGCTTCTCCTGCCGAGTCGGTCTCGACTTCGGGGATCTCGTAATGAATGCCGACGAACTCGTCTGTTGCCAACAGTGTGGCGCGTCCATCGCCAACCGTCAGTTTGACGTTTCGAAGGATGTCTTTCGGAGTGCGCGAAGGAACAATTCCTCCGACTGTTTGAAACGCATTTGCCAATAGCTGGCGGGAACATTTCAATTTCATGATAGCGCTGCCGTTTCCGTGATAAGTCCGTTCGTGCGAAAGAGCGGCACATGCGGGCAATCAGGGTAAACTTTGACTGCGCCGACGCTGTTTTTCTACACGATCCGTCAGTGGTGAATTCTCTTCTTGAAGAGTAAGAAAATTTTTTAGCAGTAGTATTATAAGGGAGGCCGAAAATTGATGATCGCCAACAGAGTCTTCTGACGAAACTATATGATATGAAAAAGTTTATTACCGTTCAAGCGACAGAAATCACTGTGAAATAGGCGTTGATTCTTGGTCGAATTTCGTTGGAAATCGGTCAGTTGAGCGGCGAGTTTCCGACAGCAGAAGTCCGCTGCAAGACAAGCTGTCGAGAGTCTGCTCATCCGGGACACATTTTCTCCACAATCGTTTCACAAATCCTCCGGAATCGGGGCCCGCAGCGCCTGGCAAATCTGCCGAATTTGGTGCCCTAATTGAGGGTCGCCGGCCAGCTTTTGGCGAAATCGGTCGCAGGCATGCACAACTGTACTGTGATGCTCCCGGCCAAAAAACGACGCGATTTTCTGGTAGTTCAACCCGGTCAATTCTCGTGACAAGAACATCGCGCATTGTCGCGGCAGGACCATTCCACGTAAGCGTTTATGAGACCGCAATTCAGTCACGGAAACATCGAAGTGCCGTGCCACCTGCCGGGCAATTTGAGTCAACGTCGATCGTTTTGGCTTCCAGTCGGTTTGAATAAACCGCCGGGCATCTTCGACGGAAATGGTTCGTTTTGATGAGCGCGAAGCCAAATCGAGCTGCGTGACGGCACCGCGTAGTTCGCCTGGTGAGATCGGGAGTTCAGCCGCGAGAAACTGCACGACTTGTTTCCGCAAAGGCAGTTGCAGTTGCTGAGCAAAATGTTGAATGAGTGTCGCCCGGCTATCAGCCGAGGGCATGCCGACTGCTGCACAGATGCCGCCGTGAAATCGACTAATAAGTTTGGGGTGAACTTGTCGTAATTCTCCCGGTGGCTTGAGTGAAGTGACGGCGACACAGCCGCCATACTGCAATGTGGTATCGATGGCAGAAATCAGACAGCTTTGGGCATAAAAACGCGACTGCAATTGATGCACGTCGTGCACAACAAGCAGCTGGCAACACCGGTCAGCCCCAATGTTGCTATCGCTGGTCGGTGTCTTGCGCTTTTCGGGCGAGAGCTTGTCGATAATGTCGTCGGGAGATGTTTCGAGATATTCCAAGTCATCCCGGTTTTGCAGCGCTTCCTTCAGGCAATGTCGGACCAAATGTGTCTTGCCGACGCCCGATGGACCGTACAGATACACCAAACGCGAAATAGGAGATTCGCAATTCAATGCGGTGTAGGCATACCGATTTTCGTCCGACACCAGCAGTGGATCGACTCGCTGGTATGGTGACGAGGCAGATTGGGTGATCGTTGACGGCATGATGGGAAATCTCAATCTACGGAGATGTCGAAGCTTTTGATTTCTCGCGAAGCCGGCTGACGACTTTTGCGATGCGGCCAATGGCCTCGTCGATTTCTTTAGTCGTGTTCTCCAATCCGACGCTGAAACGGACGGCCGACTTGTAAACTTCCGGCGGGCAACCCATCGCCACCAAAGCGGGTGCGGGCTCGGTCGAGCCACTGGCGCAGGTGCTTCCCAGCGAGCAGGCGATTCCGTCGAGATCAATCGCCACGAGAAACGCTTCGCCATCAATCCCCGGAAACGAAATGTTCAGCGTGTTCGGTAGCCGATGCTGTTCCGAACCATTTATGACAACGGGCGCAGCTTGTTGTTTGAGGCCTTGCTCGAGTCGATCACGTAGCCCGGTCAAATGTTCCGCATGCTGGTCTTGTTGATCGCGGAATAGCTCCAGTGCCCGCGCCATGCCGACAGCGAGCGCCACTAGCTCTGTTCCTGCGCGGCGTCCCGCCTCTTGATGTCCACCGACTTGAAACGGCGCAATCCGCGCTCCTTCTCGCAACAACAGGGCTCCAATTCCTCGCGGTCCGTAAAACTTGTGGGCTGCCAGCGACAACGCCGTTGCGCCGAGCTGATGGAAAAGGACGGGAATCTTCCCGACCGCTTGGACCGCGTCGACGTGTAAAAAGACTCGCCGGTCGCGGCAGATTTCCGAGAGCAGGGTGAGGTCCTGCACGACGCCTGTTTCATTGTGTGCCAGAATGACACTGACCAGTTTTAACTCTTCCCACGGGAGCGATTCGAACTGCTCTGCCAATAGCAGGCCGTTGCTGTCGACTTCGAGCGTGTCGAGCTGCCAGCCTCGTTGTTGCAACTGTTTGCAGGCTTCTGTCGTTGCAGGATGCTCGCCTGCGGTCAATGCAATTCGACCCGTTCGGCCTTCGGTGCTGCCGAAGATCGCCATATTGATCGCTTCCGTTCCGCCGCTGGTAAAGATCACTTCTTTTGGTTGAGCGCCGAGAATGTCGGCAATCGTTTCGCGTGCCGTTTCCAAAGCGTGACGAGCGTGTCGACCCTCGGCATGCCGGCTGCCCGGGTTACCGTAGTGGTGATAAAGATGATGGGCGATCGCCTCGATGACTTCAGGGGCGGGCCGTGTGGTCGCGTTGTTGTCGAGATAAATGCGTCCCGGTTTGATATCGTTCGTTTCCGCCGGCGAATCGTTCATGACAGGCTCCTTGTGATCCGTTCGCAGATGGCAGCGCCGACTTCGGTTGTTTTCGCAGTTCCACCTAAGTCGGCGGTCCGCGGACCCTTTGTTGCCAACAGGTCGCGGACGGCGTCGTTCATCGCGTCGGCCGCTGCGGGCAACTCCAGATGTTCCAACATCATGGCTGCCGACAAAATTGCAGCCAGCGGATTGGCAATTCCCTGACCGGTAATGTCGGGAGCCGATCCGTGCACCGGCTCGAACATACTGGGGCCTGCGCGCGTCGGATCGATATTCGCGCTGGCGGCCAATCCTAAACTTCCGACGACGATCGCACCCAAATCGGTCAATATGTCGCCAAACAAATTGCTGGCGACCACGACGTCGAACGATTCGGGCCGCCGCACGAATTCCATAACCGCCCGGTCAATTAACAGCGATTCGGTTTCGATGTCGGAGAAGTCGCCGGCGACTTCGTCGAACACGTTGTCCCACAGCACCATTCCGTAGCCTTGAGCATTGCTTTTGGTAATCGAGGCCACCCGTTTGCGGGGACGGGTGCGGGCCTTTTCGAAGGCGGCTCGAATGATTCGCTCGCAGCCGCGCCGAGTGAAGACCGATGTTTGGATGGCGACCTCGTCGCTCGATTGCTGATACAATCGTCCGCCGATGTTGGCATATTCGCCTTCGGTGTTTTCGCGGAAGACGAGAATGTCGATCGAACCAGGTGCTTTGTCGCGTAGCGGACTTTCGACACCTTCGTACAAGTAAGAAGGCCGCAGGCAGACACATTGATCGAACCGACGACGGATCGGCAACAACAATCCGTTCAACGTGACATGATCTTGAACGTCGGGATGGCCCACCGCTCCTAAAAGGATCGCATCGAATTCGGCGAGCGTATCAAGAAAATCGGCAGGGGCCATCAGGCCATGTTCGAAGTAATAATCGGTTCCCCAAGGGAACTTCTGCCAGTCGAACGAAACACCACCGGGAGCAGCGGCCGCTTCGGCGGCGCGCATCGCTTCTTGCGTGACTTCCGGGCCGATACCGTCGCCTTCGATGACGGCAATCTTGAATGTCTGGGGCATGTATCATCCATTGATGATCGGGGAAATCCGATCGGCGGCTAACGACTTGTCCTAAATCACGAGCGACCGGGCATTTTACCAGTCCGGAATTCGCACCGCTACCGGCCAAACTTATGCGAATCTGATTTATCGTTTTGCCTTTGATTCCGAGGTTCGAATCTGCGTGCATGGCCACGCTGCTGTCGCGACGTGGACCATGCCACCCGCGTGTAATCGCAGCGCAACGTGTGCCACTGCTAGCTGGCCTAGCAGTGGGGGAGCAAATGACGCTCAGAATTGGGAGAATCTCGTACAGAACTTCCCTACCCACGGGCCCGGCGCCAAGTCGTAATGGCCGCAGAATCGACCGCTGCGTCGCGCATCATCTGTTCCTTTAACGCTTGCCGCTTTTCTTCCGGTGACAGTTCCAGGAATTTCTGGATCGTGAGCGGTTGAATTCCGGCAATTGAATCACCAGCCAGCACTTCCGCCAAAAAAAGCGTGCGATCGCCGATATCGAATGTTTCTTCGATCCGGCAATCGAGCCAGGCGGGTGCATCTGTCAGAATCGGTGCCCCCGTTTCCTCGAATTGGATATTCAGGCCGTCGAACTTGTCGACATTTCGGCGCGATTGCAGGCCGAATCGCCACACCCAGTCGAGTTGCTTCGAGGAAATCAAATGCAGCGCGAATGTTCCCGACTCGTTAAGTGTCTGCCACGTTTCGTGTTCGCGACTGATACCGACCAGCACACGCGGCAAATCGGGCACAATGGAAACGCGCACGACGCAGGTGGCCGCCAGGCCGCTCTGTTGTTCGCCGTGGGCCGAGGTGACGATCCAGATTTCGGGATCGAGGGCGGCAAAGACTTCGTTGATGGAATCGGAGTTCATGGCGTTATTTTAGCATCGAGGCCGAATGTCGGGTGAGAGACCGACCAAAGATTCTGTCGGTTATTCCACGGTGTGGCAGCTGGTCGCTGGCCAATTACTTGCGTTCCAACTTGTTTTGTACGGTCCGGCGGATAGAATCAGCGTTGCGGCGGAGCTGTTTGAACTCGTTGTTTCGGAGAACGCCGCACAGTCATTTTTTATAGGGATCGGATTGAAGATGACAGAAGGCACGATTAAGAAGCTGACGGAAAAAGGTTTTGGTTTTATTGACACCGAAACCGGCGAAGACATGTTCTTCCATCATTCAGCCCTCGAAGGCGTAACGTACGAGCAG
Organism: Planctomycetaceae bacterium; assembly: GCA_028284485.1. Classification (GTDB taxonomy): domain Bacteria; phylum Planctomycetota; class Planctomycetia; order Planctomycetales; family Planctomycetaceae; genus JANQRQ01. The sequence goes on from JANQRQ010000004.1 coordinate 22,180, forward strand.
CTCCACGAAGGACAAAGAGTGTCATTCACAACGGGACAGGGGCCGAAGGGACCTCGCGCAGAGAACGTCAAACCAATCTGAATGTCCCAACATTCGGAGAAGCAGACGAAGCCGGCGGATTTCGCCGGCTTTTTTTGTGGAAGGGCAACACGTCCCGTCGCTTATTCAAATATAGCCCTGGCTTGTAGCGAGAATTCCGGTTTCTATCAGCATCGGATGGGCTGTGCTAGAATGCTGACCAACGCCAACCACGTGCGTTCTCTCCCGCTGGTCCTACCTCGTTTTGTTTCGAATTTTGGATGACGGTTGTGGTGTCTGGATAATAAATTGCGACCAGCGTTCCACGTTTTTAAGAAGTCCCGTTACGAAGTTGCTGCATTGTCGGAGAATTATCAGATGGCCAAGAACAAGCAACAAAAGAAGAAAGAGCGCGAACGAAGGGTGGCCCAGAAAAAACTTGCAGCCGCGGCAAAGAAGCGCTCCCAGGAGAAATCCGCCGACCAAACCAAAACAAGTGTTCCAGAAAGAACCAAGTTCATGACTGGCGGCGTCGCCAAGCCGGAGTACGTTCCCTCGAGCAAGAAGAGCCCGTTCACCCAGCGTCGCAGCGGCGGTTAGTCGCCCCTGAGAATCGAAATCGAGTTGAGTGGTACTCCGTCAGCCCGCGATTGGCGACGGCTCACCTTCTTCCCATTGTTGGACTGAGGCTTTAGCGGCTTCGAGAGTGCGCTTCTGTCTTTCGCGATCTTCAATACTCGCTCGCCACAACAGCACCGCCATTGTCATCGGGGTCCATGCAATCAACAGGCAGGCATGATATGGGCTCGGCAGATCCAGCGACTTCAATCCAAAGATACCACCGATTGCGATTGTGACCCAACAGAGTCCGAATAGCAGAAATTGTTTAAGTCCAGGTGCACCAATTCGTTGACTCACAAACCCTTGCGTGGGAATCAGCAATCGAAAAATGCCCCACATCAATGTGGGAACAGTTGGGGCAGTCAACAAACGAGGATCGCCGAGCATCCAATAGGCGATGCCGGCAATTGTCGCACAAGAGAGCACTGCTGTAATAAGCGTTCTGTCCCATCGCTGATGATTCACAACGATTTCATCTGGACCGGGGATTGGCTTTCTATTTGGAACAGCGTCGCGAAGATCCACAGCAATCTTATAGCAGAATAAGTTCCACCCTTCTTGAATTGACTCGGGTAATGCATATCGGAAATACCGAATTAGCCACAGTCGTTCATTTCGCCTAAAGAATTCGAATGAGAGCCAAAGTTTTTTCGATCCGTCCCCTATTTTGATTCCGCCACACTTACCGAGTGTCCATTTGGCAGTGTTGAGGTCTGCCAGCTTGAAATCTTTCCTTTTCACGACTCCCTGGGCAATCACGGTGCCGCCTTGGATGGTCAAGCTTCCTCGCCAGCAAGCGAGCAGTGTCCAGAAAGCTATTGAGGCCCAGGCTCCCCAAAATAAGGAAAAAAAGGCAACTGTGGGAGTGCGCCGACATGGTTCAGAATCGAACCACCCAACGATTGCAGAGGCGACGCCCATCGCAGAAAAGGCAACGAAGCAGGCACCATATTGAATTGCAATCGATCTGCTGGCGCAAAACACGGCGTCAGCACCTTCCGCGCCGGGATGGAATGTTCCGCGACTGAGATCGTTGGGCTCGGCCATGGATTGCCTCGGCTACCAATCTGGTACAACAGCGGTGTTTGTGACGCAACACTCCTGCCAATATCTGTACGGAAACTTTCGCAGTTCGGATCACGACAATTCGCTTCCGCGTCGCTCGATCCAAACCCCACATCCGTCAGATAAAGAGAATGGACAGGATTGACATGATCGACAAGATGAAGAACCTTGATCATTTCCATCTTGTTCATCCTGTCTCAATTCTTTCTGCGAAGGGATGAACAACGGCGAATCGATGATTCGGATCCGCTGGGTGCCATGCCCACGTCGCGGAAGCAGCGTGGGCATGTGAACTCGATACCAGAGGCCGAATCGACGTCGAGCCCGTTGAATCACGGAGCGCCGTTACCCAGCTGTGCTGTCAGCCGAACGGCGACGCGGCTGGTCGGATCGTAGGCACTCTGACGTGCGTGCTGAATTGCCGGCAGAGCGGGGTCAGCGGCCGGGCCAATTTCTTCCAAGCCCCGAATTGCATACAAGCCAACGAGCAAGTTCGGATTCTCGATCTCTTTCTGTAGTGTCGGGAGACCTGCTTCGGCTTCCCCAAGTTTGCACAAAGCCAATGCGGCGGCGACGCGCACCGTGGCGTTCTCGTCCTTCAAGCTTTCCTGTAGACGTTGGGCAACGCTTGGTTCTTGCGAATTCCCGAGCCAGGTGGCCGCCCAATAGCGAATCGTCGGGCGAGGCGATTCCAGTGCCTCCACCAGCGCGTCGATATTGCGCCGTTCCCCTTTGTGGATTGTTTCAATCGCTTCTCGGATGAGCCCTTCATTTTCGGGTTGCTTCAAGACCGCGTACTTGCTGCCATACTGCCGGCCAAGGTCTTCCAGAATCGGTTCGGGGATCAGCCCCACGTCGCGCGACTTGACCATCCCGGTGTACAGTGCGCGCCGCAGTTGCAGCAGCGTTTCGCGAAATTCGGGATTGCCGGCAAGATTTACCGTTTCGTGCGGGTCAGCGTCGAGATCGTAAAATTCTTCCATCGGTCGCGTCGGCTGAAAGACGCGCGCCTGCAGTTCGTTCAATTTTCCTTCGGCATGCAATCGCCGCATGGTTTGGGAAATCTGTTTACCGTCCTTGTATCGGTTCGGCTGCAAATGGGGACGCCAAGAAATGAAATTTCGGATGTATTTGAAGCGGTCGGTTCGCACGCAGCGGATCGTTTCGGAAGTTTCGTCGCAGCGGTCACGGGCGGCGAAGATGCGTTGTCGTGGCTGGTAATCTTCCGCAAAGATCGGCCGACCCTGAATGTAATCGGGAATCGGAATGCCGGCTAGCTGCAACGATGCCGCCGCCACGTCGATGTGGCTGACCAAGTCGGTGCGCACTGTGCCGGCTCGCTTGTGATGGGGGAACTTCACGATCATCGGCACGCGGATTCCTTCTTCGTACAAGAATTGCTTGCCGCGTAAATGACTGATCCCATGGTCGGTCCAGAAGAAGACGACCGTCGAGTCGGCGATGCCCTCCGCTTCGAGGCGCTCGAACAGCTTCCCCATTTCGTTGTCGACATACACCCAGGAGTTTAGGTACTGGGCCCAGTCTTCACGAAGCTGTGGATCGTCGGGATAGTACGGCGGCAAGGTGACGTCCGCCGGATCAGTCGGTCGGTCGATTTTTGCGCCGCGATTCTTACCGCCGGAAAGTTGAATTTGCGCGAAAAACGGTTGGTTCGGGTCGCGGTCTTTCCAATCTTTACCGCGGTACAATTCACTCCGCTCGATAAAGTTGTAGTCGGTTTTACCTTTGCCGCCGTTGACCACGTAGTAGCCGGCGTCGGTGAAAAGTTCCGGCACTAAACGAATCGATTCGGGAACACGGTAGCTGTCGTAGTAATCGACGTTGCCGTTGGCCTTCGACTGCAGGTTGCAACTGCGGTGGTTATGGCTGCCGAGGGTTGTCTGGAACATTCCGGAAACCATGGCCGAACGGCTCGGGGAACAGACAGGGCAGGTGACAAAGGCGTTTTCGAACTTCACGCCATCAGCAGCCATCTGATTGAGGTACGGCGTTTTAATGACCGTCTCGCCGTAGCAGCCGATGTGCGGCGAGGCATCTTCGACGACGACCCAAATGATATTGGGCCGGGATTGTGCTTCAACGCCGAAGGGAATCGCGAGAACGATCGCCAAGATCAACATGCTGCGTAGTATTGAATTCATGGATATTCCCTTCCCGTAATCTTGCTTGGTGGAATGCTGCGGTGCTTCTTAACTGTCGCCAGAAAAAGAAAGAGGTTTGGATGGATATGATCCACAGGATTAGTCCGATGAATCCTGTCCATCTTGTTCATCCTGTCCCATAGCATCTATGTGAGCAAGCGTTCTCACGTTGAAATCTCGAAGTCCCCCTCCCGGACGCGTGCGCGTCCGACCTCCCCCGCAAGCGGGGGAGGTGACTTGGTTTTGATGTGATTCTTTGGTTGGTTCTTGTGAATGCACCTGTGAATCTGTATGCGTCCGTGGATCTGGAAACGTCCGAGGAGCTGAAAACGCCCACGAACCTGAATGCGTCCGTGATTCTGAGAGCTCCCATGAATCTGAAAGCGGCCGTGAATCTGAAAGCGGCCGAGAAACTGAAGGAGTCCTTGAATCCTCTTCAGCGTACAATGTCACCTCTCCCTTTGGGAGAGGTCGGCCCTAGGCCGGGAGAGGGTCGAGACAAGCGCTCAGGTTAGTTCACAAGAAACATAGGGTTACTGGTTCTCGTTTGTTGTGCTTTGTTCTTCAACGGTCAACCGCTCAAGACCCCTCCCGGACGCTTGCGCGTCCGACCTCCCCCCATGCGGGGGAGGTGACCTAATTGTCGAAGACTTAGACTATTGCTGAGATTGGTATTTGCTGTTACTGCTTTGGATTCCCTGCGAGACCGTCAGATCAGCACATCCTTCGTAACCGTTGCAACATCAGCGGAAACGATGAATCGACTTCGCCAACGATGCAGGGAATGTCGCTGGAGCGATCAATCGGCTTCGACGTCATCTCCCGAAACAGAAATTGACGCTTACTAAGTATTCACCGTAGAATGTAACCATACACGGAACATGTTTCCGTGGCCACAGGCTGGTTCACGAGTGGTTTTATGATGGCAACTTGGCGCAAAATCTGGCGGCTTACCAGGACGGTGGTCTATCTACCGCTGCTGATGTCGCTATGGCATGCGCCGATGCCTTGGCTACACAGTCATGGGGTCGCGGTCGCCGGTCACGACTTGCATCATCATCTCGAGCATTTTCACGGGAACGCTTCCCACGCGGCTTCCGAAACATCGGGTTGGCATTGGCATTTTGCCTGGCCGTGCCAGATCGGTGGTTGCGTTGGCTGCTTACCGGATGAATCAGGCCATGGTAGTCAGCAGCACTTCCCGGACTTCGACTATGGAATGACCGGGCCAATAAATGCTGCCGGCGGAAAGACCGTTTCGCTCGGCGCGGTTGGTCCAGGATGGCGTGGACTGAATTTTGTTTCTGCTGCCGATTCGGTCGCCACCTTGGCTGATTCCGGTGCTGCGGTACCACAGCAAATCTCTTTCGAAGCCGGGCCGCAGGCCCACCCTGCGCAGAGCGTGCGCGCCGCGATCCAGGTCTATTTGCTGTGATCGCAAAGAACGCCTGAAGCTTGCATGCATGTCGTCGTTTCAGGCGCGCTCGTCGGTCATCTGCCGACAGATCCTTTGACTGCGATTCTCTAAGTCGAAGATCCCCCGCCATGCGTTTGGGAAATCTCGAACGCGGACTTACTCATGGGGATCAAATTTCTGGTGTCGGAGCCGGTTCGATGTATTCAAAATCGATGTGGTTGACATTTTCTGCGGTCTTGTTGTTTGGATTGGGGCTGGCCGTCGGTTGGGCGCTTCCATCGGGCGACTTCATGGCCGAATTGATTCGAGGGGCGGCCGACGATCACCACGACGACGAAGAGGGCGAACCACACGAGGATCACGAAGATGTTGTCGTTCTCAGTAAAGAGGCCGAAAAAAACCTCGGTTTGAAGGTCGGGCGCATCGAACCAAGCGACTTCACGCGAAAGATTCGCCTGCCTGCCAGCGTCATCGAAAACCCCAGCCGCAGCCGCCGATCGATTTCGACCAATGTGACGGGAATCATCACAAACATTCATGTTGCTCCCGGACAGGTCGTGCAGCCCAATGAACCGCTCTTGGATTTGCAACTGACCGGCGAGGCGCTGGCGACCACGCAATCGGAGTTGCTCGATACGATTCGTCAACTCGAAGTGCTGGACATCGAATACCGCCGGGTGGAAGCACTTGCGCAGTCGGGCGGCGTGGCCGGCAAACGAAAACTCGAACTGGAATACGAACGCAAACGGCTCGATGCGCGGCGAGGCGTGTATACGCAAGAACTGTTAGTCCACGGTCTAAATCATCGGCAGATTGATCACATCATTACCAGTGGGAATCTCATTCGCGAATTGACGATTTATGTTCCGTCGCGGCTTAGCGGGATTGGTGCGCCGAGAGAGGCAGCCCAATCGTTGAAGAACGCCACGATCGAATTCGCTCGTCACGACTCCATCGAAACCGATTCCGGCAGCGGCTTTACCATCGAATCGCTGGAAGTCTTTCCCGGCAAGTCGGTCAAGCCGGGAGACGACCTGTGCCATCTTTCCGATCACGAGCAATTGCTGATCCGGGGAGAAGCGTTCGAAAACGATGTCGAGTCGTTAGCCAAAATGAATTCCAGGGGCGACACGGCGTCGATCGAGTTCGGCATCGAAGGGCACCACACACACCGGGACGGATTTCGCTTGTTGTACATCCAGAACCATGTCGATCTTGATTCGCAGACGTTCCATTTCTATCTGCCGCTCAAAAACGAAGTATTGAACGAATCACGTGATGCCGACGGTGTTTTGTACCGTTCCTGGCGTTTCAAGCCTGGTCAGCGCGTGCATGTGGTTGTTCCCGTGGAAACCTGGACAGAGAGAATCGTACTGCCGCTAGAAGCAGTCGTCCAGGAAGGCCCGGAGGCGTTTGTGTTTCGACAGCACATTCATGAGCACGAGGAAGAAGAGGAACACGAACACGAGTTCGAATACGAGCCCGTTCCGGTCCATATCGAGTATCAGGACAAACACAACGTCGTTATCGAATACGAGCCCGATGGCGAATTGAAACTGCAAGACATCGTTGCGCTCAACAGTGCCTACCGGTTGCAACTTGCTCTCAAGGCCGATGCGGGGGGCGGCGGTCATCATCACCACGATCATTGACGGTGTAGGAATGACGGTTGACACACGATCGGAAACTGCAGACTTGGCTAAACAAGCGAACCTTGCATGTTAAACAGCATTATTCGATTTGCGTTAAATCACAGGCTGCTGATTATCGTCGCTTCGGTGGCGGTGATTGTGTACGGCAGTGTCGTGGCATCGAGTTTACCGATCGACGTGCTCCCCAACCTGACGCGTACGCGCGTCGTGCTGATTACCGAATGTCCTGGTTTTGCACCCGAAGAAGTCGAAACGCTGGTCACGTTTCCGATCGAAACAACATTAATCGGGGCTCAAGGTGTGATCGCCGTCCGTAGTTCGTCGGACATTGGTCTGTCGGTAATCTATGCGGAATTCGATTGGGATGCCGATCCGTATACGGCGCGGCAAATTGTCCAGGAACGCATCGCCACGGTATTAGAGAAACTCCCCGAAGGGGTGCGCCCACAGATGGCCCCGATGTCGAGCCTGCTGGGGCAAATCATGTTGATCGGCATGTGGAGCACGGACGGCACGACCAGCGATTTGGAAGTACGCACGCTGGCCGACTGGGTGGTGCGACAGCGGCTGCTGACGATTCCCGGGATCTCGCAGGTGATTACCATGGGGGGCGGTCGAAAGCAATATCAGGTGCTGGTCGATCCGCATGCGCTGCACAAGTACGAGGTGTCACTGCATCAAGTGGAAACGGCGCTTGCCGACGCGAACCTCAATATTACCGGTGGCTATTTGGAGAAGAATTCCAAGGAACTTCTGGCCCGCGGATTGGGGCGCGTACAAAATCTGGACGATTTGCTGAAGACGGTCGTCCGGGAGACGGATGGTCGACCGATTTTGCTCAAGCAGGTGGCCCGCGTTACCGAGGGACCTCAAGTCAAGCGGGGTGATTCTTCGGTGAATGGTAACCCGGCGGTCGTGTTGACGATTCAAAAACAACCCGGTGCAGACACCAGACATTTGACGGAAGAAATCCTCAAGGCATTGGACGACGTGCGTCGCGGCCTTCCCGAAGATGTCGAACTCACTCCCACCTATCAGCAACGGGAGTTTATCGATCATGGTGTGCGAAATGTGGCCGAAGCGCTTCGTGACGGTTCAATCCTGGTTGTGATTGTGCTGTTTTTGTTTCTGCTGAATTTTCGGACCACGTTTATCACACTGACGGCGATTCCGCTTTCAATCGTGACAACGGCCTTGGTTTTTCGTTGGTTCGACATGTCGATCAACGTGATGACTCTCGGGGGACTGGCCGTCGCGTTGGGAGAACTCGTCGACGATGCGATCGTCGATGTAGAGAATATTTTCCACCGGCTCAAAGAGAATTCGCATCGGGAAGAACCACGACCGATTCTAAGAGTCGTTTACGATGCCAGTCGCGAAGTGCGCAGTGCGATCATTATCAGTACGGTGCTGGTCATTTTGGTCTTTGCACCGCTGTTTGTGCTGAGCGGTATGGAAGGCCGATTATTCACACCGCTCGGCGTGGCTTACATCGTGTCGATTTTGGCATCGACTTTGGTGTCACTGACGGTCACTCCGGTGCTGTCCTACTATTTGTTGCCGAACGCACCCGCGACGAAACGAAAGAAAGATGGTCTGGTGCTCGCCGGCCTGAAGCGGGCGGCGACGCCCATCGTGCAATTAAGTATGACACGGTTGGGGCTGACTGGCGTGACAGTCGCGTCGTTGTTTGCAGTCACGATCGGTACGCTGGTCGTCGTGGCAATGGGGAAGGACTTCCTGCCACCCTTCGATGAAGGGGCGACGCAGGTCAATGTATTCTTGCCGCCGGGAACATCGCTGGAAACTTCGAAGGAGGTCAGCCAAGTCGTCGACGAGCGTCTCAAGCCGCTTATGCGGACAGCACAAAACCCCAGCGGACCGATCGAGGCTTTCACCTGCCGCATCGGTCGCGCGGAACTCGATGAACATGTGATGGGGGTCAACATCAGCGAGTACGTGATTGCACTCAATCCCGAGAGTGGAATGACGCGCGAAGAACTGATCGAACGCTTTCACGAAGAACTCGATAATATCCCCGGAATTCAGCACGAGGTGGAACAGCCGATCGCGCACCTCATCAGCCATATGCTTTCCGGCGTCCAAGCCCAAATCGCCATCAAGTTGTTCGGCGACGATTTGAATGTGTTGCGCCGCAAAGCGGCGGAAATCAAAGAGGCCGTCGAAACGGTCGAGGGAATCGCCGAGCCGGTGATCGAACCGCAAGATCTCATTCCCCAACTGCGCATTGAACTTTTGCGCGACCGTCTGGCCTATTATGGAATTTCAGCCCGATTCGTGAACGAATTCATCGAAACAGCGCTCAACGGACGGGTCGTTTCCAGCGTTTTGGAAGGGCAACGCTCGTTCGATTTGTTAGTCCGATTCGACGAGCCGTTTCGGAGCGACTACGTCAATTTGCACCGCACACCTTTGGAGCTGCCCAGCGGAGAACGTATTCCACTATCGGCGGTCGCCCGCATTCACGAAGGGGGAGGGCCGAACACCATTAACCGCGAAGACTCGCGGCGGCGAATCGTGGTGCGGGTGAATACGATGGGCCGCGACTTGGGCAGCGCTGTGGCTGCGATTCAGCAAGTCGTCAGCGAACAGGTGACACTTCCCGAAGGTTACTTCGTGATCTATGGCGGTCAATTCGAAGCGCAGCAGGAAGCAACGAAACGAATATTGATACTCAGTGCCGTGTCGCTGATCGGCGTCTTCGTCGTGCTGTACTCGGTGTTTCCATCGACGAGTATCGTGCTGCAAATACTAACCGCCTTGCCCGCCGCGTTCGTGGGTGGCGTGGTGGCCCTGGTCATTACCGATCAAACGATGTCGGTGGCGAGTATGGTCGGCTTTATTTCTTTAGGCGGCATTGCCGCGCGCAACGGAATTTTGTTGGTATCGCATTACCTGCATCTTTTGCCGGAAGACGGGTTCAACCAGGACATGATTCTGCGAGGGAGTCTCGATCGATTGGCGCCGGTGTTGATGACCGCGCTGACGACCGGCATCGGTTTGGTTCCATTGGTTTATGGTGGGCACCTTCCCGGCAAGGAGATTCTATTCCCAGTGGCGACCGTGATTCTCGGTGGATTGATCACCTCGACGATGTGTGAATACCTGCTGCGTCCCGGGTTGTTCTGGTTCTTTGCCGAGAAATCAGCAAATCGTTTGGCCCAAAGTGACGGCGGGGAACACCTTGATCCCTGAAAACTGCTGAACACCTGCCCTGTTAAGCTGTGACGGCGATAACCACAGGATTGAATGCAACCGTCGTAACGAACCGATGGAGGACAAGGGATGTTCCGGCTGGAGTGCCGGTACGCCCCAAGGCCGTTTTGCTGTCACGAAGAGGTTCGTCGACGGGAGAGTAAGCAGCCAAACGACTTATGACGACACTGCCAATACGGTGTGTTTTTCAGCAGATCACCCGAGGAATCATAAACTGTTCGGGTGCCACTGCCGGCTTGTCCTGCAGTGAGCTTGTTGATTTGTTGAGAGGCGCAGACGAGGCCGATCGCTTTTCCACATCAGGAACTAGCGTCACGATGACCGAGTTTTGCCAAGGATGGCACCAATTGCGGCTGCGGCTACCAGCGACATGCGCTTTGATCGCGTTGCTGGTCGCTGCGCCGGCAATCGGACAAGAAATCGAACTCGAGACCGATTCGGCCAGCTTGCTCCTGCCGGCACCACCTGAAGAAGGAACGTGGACGCTGGAGGAACTCGAATCTTTGGCCCTGTCGAACAATCCGACGCTGGAACAAGCCCGGGTTGGGACCTGGCAGGCGCATGGCAAATACATCCAAGCAGGGCTGTATCCCAATCCCACGCTTGCCTATTCGGCAGGGGAGGTCGGCAACGGGGGCACGGCCGGACAGCAAGGGTTTTATCTTCAGCAGGAATTTGTCATGGGAGGGAAGCTGCAGCTGAGTTCGGCGGCGGCCGCTCAGGGCCAGCGACTTGCTGAGCAGACCCTCACGATTCAGCAATACAACGTGGTCAACGCCGTTCGACGCGAGTTTTACTCCGTGTTGACCGCACGGCGACTGCATGAGCTCGCCGAAGAATTACTCGATATTGCCGAAGCAGGCAAGCGGATCACTTCGGCTCGCTTTGAGCAATTCGAGGCCTCGAAACTGGACGATCTGCAGCAGGAAGTTTTGGTCCAGCGGGCCCAGGTGTTGCTAGCGACCGCGCAGAATCAGCAGAACGCAGCCTGGCAACGTTTGGTGGCAGTTCTCGGTTTGCCCGGCTTGGAAGAGCGAAAGGTCTATGGCGATTTAGAGGAAGACATTCCCGATGTTACTTTCGAGGCAACGATGGCCCGACTGCTCGAACTGAGTCCGCAGCTTGGTGCCGCTCGTGTGGCCGCCGACCGAGCCTATGCTACCTATTGCCGCGAAACGGTGCAGCCGATTCCGAATGTGACGGTTCAGGCTGGCACGCAATATGACTACGATACCGATACTCAAATTGCCAACATTCAGGTCGGCGTTCCGCTACCGATTTTCGATCGCAATCAGGGGAATATCACAGCCGCCCATTCGGAGTGGATTCGAGCATCGCGCGATATTCAGCGAATTGAATTGGTACTGCGTAGCGGATTGGCCGATGTGTTCCAAGAGTATGCTTCGAATCGCGCGGAAGTTATCCGCTTTCGCGAGGGAATCCTTCCGGCAACGAGCGAATCGCTATCGCTCAGTCAGACAACTTACGATGCCGGCGACTTGGAGTTTCTCCAGTTGCTAACGGCCCAGCGGACCTATGCGGAGACGTACCGCGAGTATGTCCTGGCGTTGGGCGAATTATGGAGAAGCATCGTTGCCATCGACGGCTTGCTATTGGTCGACGGATTGGCTCAACCCGCGTTGCCGTAGGATTCGGTTCGACTGATCGACGCATCTCAACGCACTGGAGTGCTATTAAGTCACCTCTCCCTCTGCAACGAATTGCATCTGGACGGTGGGCCGTTGCTGTATCTTCCCAGTATCGCTCAGGTTGTTGGGTACACACTCTTCACAATTGGTGCGCAGGTACGTTGGACTGGCCGAAGGCCAAAGTCACCGTAGCCTGGGGACGATGTCCCCAGGAAATTGGCAGCAAAAAGTGAGTTTTGGCTGAAAGCCATAATCACATAACTGGATTCCCGCCTGCGCGGGAATGACGTGATATAGGGCCCTAGCTGAAGACCTCTTCACCTAGATGCAATTCGTTGCTCTGGGAGAGGTCGGGCCGTATGGCCCGGGAGAGGGACTTTTCTTTTGCGCGAATTTATTCGAGTGAATGAGGCTTCCAGGGCTTCCTTCGCTGCGCTTCGTCAAACGCTCGCAACTTTCAATGCCCCCTCCCGGACGCAGTCGCGTCCGACCTCCCCCGCGTGCGGGGGAGGTGACAAACAGATAAAGCTGTTGTGTCATTTGAATCCAGCTGCCGATTCCTAGTGCGTTCAAGATCCCACCACCAACCCCAACACAACGACCGACGAATGATACCAAGACTTATGATGCAATTCCGCACTTACGTTTCGGGTTACCATTGGCTCTGGAACGATTGCGGAAGGACATCGACCGGATTCAAAAGTCAAACCGGGCCGCCATTGGCATGCGGCGTCCGCTGCCGAACGCACGCGATGTCAGTTTAATTCCCGGCGGCATCTGGCGGCGCTTGAACTCGTTTCGATCCAACCGCGATGCCACCCAACGAACGGTTTCTTCCGGATAGGTCTTGCATAGCGTTTGCACTGAGGCTTCGTCGACGATCAGCCCTTCCAGAATCGAATCGAGCAGCGGATAGGGCGGCAATGTATCCTGATCGAACTGTTCCGGAGCCAGCTCAGCGCTGGGCGCTTTGGTGATGATATTGTCTGGAATGACTTCGCGTCCCTCGCGCACCTCGTTGACAAACCGCGAAACGGAATAGACATCGCGCTTGAGCACATCGCTGAGCACTGCGAAACCACCCGCCATGTCGCCATACAATGTGCAATAACCGACAGCCAATTCGCTCTTGTTGCCGGTTGCCAGAGCGATCCAACCGTGCCGGTTGCTGCGAATCATCACCAGGGCGCCGCGGATTCGGGCTTGCAAGTTTTGATCCGCCAAACCGGCCGGTTGATCGGCCAAGTCGCCGCTGACCACGGGCGCGGCTTCGTATGCTCGATGAATCTCGTCGATCGAAACGATTTCGTAATCGATTCCCAAATTCTCCGCGAGCCGCCGTGCATCGTCGACGCTGTGCTCGCTGCTGTAGCGGCTGGGCATGAGTAAACCATGAACATGCTCTGGACCCACAGCTTGGGCAGCGACATAACAAGCCAGCGCACTGTCGATGCCGCCGGAGAGTCCCAGGACACAGTCGCGAAATCCGCATTTGCGCATGTAGTCCCGCAAGCCTAGAACAAGCGCATCAAGCAGATAGGCATCGCGCGAAACCGCCGGCGGTTCAGCAGCATCGGGGAGATTATCGAGATCGCATACAGCAAACTCCGACTGAAAGCCGGCCAGCTGCATTGCACAGTTGCCGTCGGCAGCGAATACCAGGCTGTGACCATCGAAGACCAAATCGTCGTTGCCTCCGACCTGGTTGACGAACACGAAGGGAACTTGGTGCCGGGCGACGTGCCGCTTGACGATTCCTGCGCGGCGGTCCGGCTTGTCGATTTCAAACGGGCTGGCGGACAGATTGATGAATAGGTCGACACCCGCATCAGCCAGCTCGGCAATGGGGTCGGGCGTTCGCGTCGGGTTGTGATGGTAAAAGGTCGAAGGTTCCCCCCACCAGGCATCCTCGCAAATGTGAATTCCCAACCGACGATTCTGAAACAAAACCGGTTTCACCGATTCGGCGGGGCGAAAGTAGCGCCGCTCGTCGAACACGTCGTAATTGGGCAACAGTCGTTTATTGATGGTCGCCTGCACTTCTCCTTGAAATAGCAAGCTGGCGGCATTTACCACTTGCCCCGGGGCAGATGCACAAATCGCCGGGTGTCCCACGATCACGCCGACGTCATGAGGAACCTGTCCGGCCAGTTTTGAAACGGCCTGCTCGCAGGCCTCTACGAAGCCGTCGCGAAGCAACAAATCTTTCGGAGGATACCCGCTGATTGCCAACTCCGGCGCGACAACAAGGTCGGCCTGAGCTTGCTGAGCTGCTTCGAGGACCAGCTCGGCGTTTCCAGCCAAGTCGCCAACGGTTGGGTTTATTTGTGCGAGTCCGATTTTCACGATCGTTGCAGTTTTTTGGAATGATTGTTCGGCATCCCAACTGGAATTGGGGATGCAGCTTGTCAGTATGTGCGTTACAAACGAATGCAGCAACGAAGATGACCGTTTTTGCCGATCCCCACCGATGACAACGAATTGAGGACGGCTATTCGATTGCCTGATTCGCCCGCGACGATCCACTGCCCCCGATGTTCGGCGTCGAATGATGCCAGCGCGGCTTGCTGCGCGCAATGCGGTTACGATTTGGACTCGACGGATCCGGCGCCTGGTGACGATCCGGCCTACTGTCGGCAGTGTGGCGAGGAATTGCGCCCCGGTATGGTTCGTTGTCGCGAATGCGGCACGATGGTACGACGAAGGCCAAAGCGAGCGCCATCGCAACCGGTCACCCATCGATCGAAGGGCGAAGCCGTTGCGGATAAGACCTCGCATGCCGACAGTGTTCCGACAACACCACCTTCGCATCAACAAAATGGCGATGCCGATCCGCGTCCGGTGGCTGTAGCGAGTGCTGAGTCGGCAACGGCCACTGATCCCGAACAACGTGCCGATGCGGCAGCCGTTTCCCGTGCGGCTCCATCGAGTCCAGCAACAAAGCGGCCGATTCGCGATCTGGCAGCGAAGATCGCCGCAAACAAGTACGGCCGGCGAGTGCTGTACACTGCGCTGGCCGGAATCGTTTTGCTGGCAGGTTTGCTGCTGAAGGGAGAATCGCGACCCAAGGAGTTTGCCCGCGCCTACGACGCCCCCGTGTCCAATCTGACCAAGGTGACTTTCAGTCACGATGGTTCGCTGATTGCTGCTGCCGCCTCCAGCGGCGAAGTCTTGCTATGGGACGTTATCACCGGCAAGCGATTCGAACTGGAGCAGCTCACTGAACAACCGATTACGGCATTAGCGTCTTCAGCAGACGGACTGCTGGCCGCCGGTGCTGCTGACAAGGAATTCTTAGCGTGGGAAATCGACCTTCCAATAGATGGGACAGTAGCGGGTGATGCGCTGGCCGGCTCTTCGGGAGTAATCGCGGCCATTGCCTTCGGACCCAAGTCGGCCGCGAAATTGGAGATTGCGGTCGGAATGAGTGACGGCACGATTTTGTTCCTGGGTACATCGCATCGTCTATCGGGGCGCGACGGACATCCCGGCGGGGTCAAAACGATTGCCTATCATCCTTTCAAAGGTTGGATGGTCTCAGCAGGCGTTGACGGACGCATCGTATGGCGCGACACCAAAACGCGGGCCATTCTTAAAACAAGCAACGTCCACGAGGCCGAAATCAGCAGCTTGGCCTTCTCGAACGACGGAAAACTCCTCGCTTCCGGAGATTGGAACGGCGGAATCTATATCTGGGACGCTGAGACACGCACCGAGCGCAAACGGTACCGCCAGCCCGATGCGGTGAGCAAACTCGCCTTTTCGGGTGGGCATTTGGTGACGGCAAGCTGGGATGGGCTGTTGAGGTTTTGGTCGCTGCAGTCGGCGACCCCGGTGGCGACAATTGACACGGGACAGCCGATCTACGACTTGGCTGTGAGCCCTGGAGGCGAATCGATCGCGACCGTTTCAGCACGCGACCAGGTCGATCTGTGGCGAGTTCCATCCTTTTGAGATGGGAATTACCTCGGTGACGTCGAAAGACGTCGCGATTGCGGTGTTGAATGTGACGGTTCTTGCGTTTGTAACAATGGAGGATCGACGACGGCCCGACCGATTCTTCCAGAATCAGCCATAACCCGTCTTATTCGATCTCGGCAATTTTGACAGCAGCATAAAGCGGACGTAGGTTTGAAGATGGAATCTGCATGATTCCGTTGCTACGTACACTCACATCCGCAGGAGTTGCACCTATGACATTAAAGCCTGGTTCGGTATCACGCGCGGGTTCGAAAAACGATGAGCTGCTTAGCAATACGACGATTCTGATTTTGAGTGCATTTTTGATCGGAATGTTCGCGCAGCGATTGGCCCCACCGATTTGGAACGACTACCTGTTGTTAATCGGAGCCGCCGGGCTGGTGTCCTACCTGGGACTGGGATTGGTCGCCAGATCGCGACGTTTGGAAACAATTCAAGAATCGGTCAGGAATACGTGCGAACGGTTGGAAAACCGATTCGATCAACATGCAGCACGGAGCCTTCAGTCTTACTGATTTCTTATGAGCAAATCGATTCCCCTCGCGACTTTGCTGGCGGCTATTTCGCTTGTCAGTGGTCTGGCTTTGTTGAGCGGACAAGTTCCTCGGCCTGCGCGCGGAGGACGCGCCGATGCGGCACAAGTGTTGGTAATGGTCGACGGTTCGCCGATTACCGATAACGACGTCAAGCTGATGATGTTGACCCGCCGAATCCCCCTGTCGAGTCGATTGCAGGTTCAACGTGGTCTGTTAGAACAGCTTGTCGATCGTCAACTGGTGGCTGCCTTCCTCGAATCGAGAAACATCGAACCGAAGACAGACATTCTCGATGCGCAGGTGAAACGGCTGCACCAAACAATTCGCGAAAGCGGACAAGAACCGCGTGAAGTGTTAGAGCAGCTTGGATTCAATCTTAAGACGCTCCGGCAAAAACTGGCGTTGCCGGTCGCCTGGCAGATTTACATCAACCAAATCGTTACGGCCGACAATTTGCGGTCCTATTGGGAATCGCACCGGGAAGAATTCGACGGTACCGAAGTACGTGCCTCGCAGATCGTCATCAAAGCCAAATCGGATCAAGAGTTTACCGATGCTGAATCGATGCTGCGGAAGTTACGAGCGCGAATCACGCGTGGCGAATTGACGTTTGCCGACGCAGCACGCGAACATTCTCAGTCGCCCAGCAGCGAGCAGGGCGGCGACATGGGTTACTTTCCATTTCATGGGACGATGCCCCAGTCGTTTTCGATGGCAGCATTTCCGCTGGCTGTCGGAGAAATCAGCCAGACGTTTCGATCGCCGTTCGGCGTCCACTTAGTGACGGTGACCGATCGCCGTGCCGGCCAATTGAGCCTGGAAGACGTGCGCGCTAAGGTTCTGGGACAAATGGCCGACGAACTGTGGGACCAACGAGTCCGCATGGGACGCGCGAAAGCCAAAATCGAATGGCACGTCGGCGACTAGCAAGGCTTTGCGTAGAGATCTCTGATTGAACTCAGATCGCCTTCGCGTGAGACCTCCTCCGTCTCAGCAGCGTTTGAATGACAAATGCCGCAGTACAACAAAACTAGTGAGCTGCGTCTTCAGCGCCACCTTCCGGGGCCGCGGTTTGCGCCGCATCGCCGGCCGGTTTCTTGGGTGGATGTGCGTGCGGTGTGTTGTAGGCCACCAGAATAATGCTCAGGCCCACGCCAACGATTCCGACCCACAGCCAAGGGCTGGCTTTGGTGTCAGCGCTGCTGGTGAAAACTGAAACGAACGCCGTCACCGAAACTGCTCCGCCGAAGACCACCGGCATGACCACTTGGGGCATGGCGGCGCCCCCTTTGAACATGGCCGTCGTCAGGCTCAAAGCTCCCAGCGCTCCCAGCGTGCCGGCCAGAAACCCCCAGACGGCTGCTGTTTTTCCGGCTTCACTGCTGAATGAAAAACTATCTCCCATGAATCTCATGGCGACCAAGCCGCCGATAAACGCCCACACAATATAGGCCACGCCGATTCCCACGTACGGTTTGAAAGGGCTATGGGCCGGATTGCGAGCATGTCCAATCGTCGGTCCGTACAATCCCCAGCAAAGGGCCGTTCCGATCGCGAAAAGAATGGGCAACGGAATTTTCATAATGACCTCAAATAATGGATGGTTCGTCCGTTTATGCGATCATATCCTAGCGATTGCGTTGTCGGCACGCATCCCATCGCCAGTAGAGATTTTTGTGTATGACGGCAACAACTGTCGTCGTACGCGCGGGAGCCTGGGAACGAGATGGTCTACGTCACCTCCCCCGCGCGCGGGGGAGGTCGGACGCGACTGCGTCCGGGAGGGGGTCAACCAATTGTGCGAATGTCTTGGAGTGAACTAGGGAATACCGGGGTTTCCCTCGCTGCGCTCAGTCCAACCCCGGCCACCCGCCGATTGCATGTCATTCCCGCGCGGTAAGCTTGCCCCCGCGAAGGCGGCGGGCGGGAATCCATCGGAACGAGGCTGGCGTCTGGGAACGAGTTGAATGCCCCCACCCCCGACCCCTCTCCCAGCGGGAGAGGGGAGTATGTTGACGACGTCGGTCAGCCGAGGGGGAGGAAACCATTCCTTTCTTAGCGCTTAGAGGGAGAGGTGCCGAGGCTACAGCGCAGGAATGACGTGGTGGTTATCCCCCTTTGAGGCCTGGCTGCTTATTCCGACCGCAGTGTCGACAGAATCGGCGTGCGAACCGCTTGGGCCACCGCCAACAACGATGAGGTCATGCCGACGACAAATACGCCGCCCAAAATCAATCCGCCTTGCCCCCACGGTACATCGGCCCCCGTGCTTAAGAGGTGCGGCAGCATCGCCAATAGCGCCGAAATGGCACCGGCAACCAGCCCCCATGTTAAGAGCAAAGCGTTTTCCCACAGCACGAGCCAGGCTAACTTGACGTTGCGAAACCCGACGGCGCGCAGCAATGCCAGCTCCGACCGGCGTTCCAAAACATTTCGCAGCATGACCGTTGCCAGACCGATCGTGCCCAACAGCAGCCCCAGCCCTCCTAACGTTTGAAACGTCGAAAGATAAGTATTTTGCACCGCGAGAAACCGCGCGAGCCTTTCGGCTACTGGCTCGGCGTCGAACCCTTTGTCGGCGAGCTGCGTTTCCAAAAGATCCGATAACGCCTTCGCCGTCTCTCGTGTTGCCGTTAAAGTCGCCGTTCGTTCCGGCGGAACCGCGACCAGGAAGTATTCGTAGCCGGCGACTTCCGGATACAGCTTGCGGAAGTTCTCTTCGGACATGAGCAGCACGCCTTGAAACACGCTCCCGTCAAACATGCCCGCAATCTGTAGCACATAATCGGGATGGTCTTCATCCGGTACACTGATCGTCTTGCCGATCCCTTTGTGCAGGCTATACATCAACGTATTCATATCGCCCAACACAGGGATCTCACCATTCGGGCCCGTTTCGTTGAGCAGCGTCCAGGGATTGTCCCCTTTGGTGTCGGCGAATTTGAAGCCGCTGCGTTCGATCAAACTTTGAGGCACGCCGAGAATTGTGGGCAAGCGGGTTTGATACAGGTTCAAACAACTGGCGTCTTCGCCTGGCTTAACGCGGAAAGACATCACCGACATGTCACTTAGCAACTGAGCGTTCGGCGACGACTCGTCGACATTAAAGTTGAGCTGGTTTCGGCCGTCCTCGGTATTCAAATCGTACAACACCGGTTGAGACGACTCAGCGACCAAAAGATAACCGCCGTTGCCAGATTCCTTTTGCGGCGACTCGACCGCCGGATTTCGCTGGGCGGCGGCAATCGCCACGATCACGAACGAAGCCGATGCAATCAGGCCGGTCGAAAGCACGCTCCGCTGTCGATGGCGGGCGGCGTTGCGTACGCTCAGGCGACGAGAATCGAACACCGTCCCTTTTCCCACAGCCGATTCTCGATTCGTATCAAGCCAAGCCGACAGAAACGCCAGGCTTGCTGTTAACGTCGCGGTACCAACAAGAAAAAACGCGACCACTTGCCAGGAGAAACCAGAGAAGGCTTCGCTGGATGGGATCAATCCGGTGACCGCGCCGATGACCAACAGTGCAGCAACGACCACGCACACCGTTCCCAGCCGAGTTGCTTTGCGACCCCGGCTTTGTCGACCTTCGCTTGTCAGCGGTTGCTCGGTGACTCCCGCCAACAAATCGCGGGCGGAAATCGCACGCATCACCCGTAGTCCCCACCAAGCTGCACCGACTGCGACAAGGACCGAGATAAAGAATCCCGCCAACAGACTGACCGGTCCCACCGAGACAAACAAATACTTCGTGCCGATCGCGCCGATCCACCACGTTTTGAGGCCATACACCATCAGCGACGCATAGCCGACGGCGGCGGCCAATCCGACCAGCGCGCCGCTAACGACCACGATCACTCCTTCGCGCAGAAACAGCGAACGAACCTGGTTCGGTGCAAAACCGACCGCGGTCACTAGGCCAATGTTGCGCCCTCGTTGTTCCACTCCCAGCCGGAACAGCAGGTTGATCAAGATGATCGCTGAGAGAATCAGAAA
>JANQRQ010000019.1 GCA_028284485.1 Planctomycetaceae bacterium
CGTATTGGCAACAACGGGGGCTGGATCATATCTGGATGCCGTACTGCCAGATGCAAACCGCTCCCACGCCGGTACCGGTTGAGCAAACCGAAGGTGTGCATCTGATTTTGGCGGACGGTCGCCGGCTGATCGATGGGTTGGCGGCGTGGTGGTCGGCCTGCCACGGATACAATCATCCGCACATCGTTACGGCAATTGAGCGCCAGCTCCACCGCATGCCACATGTGATGTTCGGGGGTATCAACCACGAGCCAGCTCTCAAGTTGGCGAGCCGGTTAGCGAATTTGCTGCCGGGCGACTTAAATCGCGTTTTCTTCTGCGACTCCGGCTCGGTGGCGGTCGAAGTCGCCATGAAGATGGCCGTACAGTATTGGCGGAATCAAGGGCAGCAAGAGCGTACACGTTTTGTTGCGTTTCACAGCGCATATCACGGCGATACAACGGGCGCGATATCGCTGTGCGATCCAGTGCGCAGCATGCATCAACGTTTTGCCGGCGTGCTGTTGGAGCAGTTGCATTGCGAGATTCCGCTGACGGAAAACGACGCGGCGGAATTCGACAAGTTTCTAGCGGCGCATCGGGATTCACTCGCCGCCGTGTTTTTGGAACCGCTCGTCCAAGGGGCCGGAGGGATGCGTTTTCATCCGCCGGAGTCTGTGCAGATGATTCGGCAGGCATGCGATCGTCAAAACGTGTTGCTGGTTGCGGATGAATTGGCGACAGGATTCGGACGGACAGGGAGTCTATTTGCCGTCGACCAGGCAGCTGTTGTGCCCGACATCATTTGTTTGGGGAAGGCGCTGACCGGTGGAACAATCGGCATGGCAGCGACGGTGGCGACCGATCGCGTGTTCGATGCGTTTCTATCGGACGATCCGATGTTCGCCTTGATGCATGGCCCGACGTTTATGGCCAATCCGTTGGCGTGTGCTGCAGCCAATGCCTCGTTGGACCTGTTCGAGTCGGAACCGCGGCTCCAGCAGGCGCAACAGATGGAAGCATTTCTGGCCGAGGCGCTCCAGCTATGTCGCGATATGCCGCATGTCGTTGATGTGCGCAGTAAAGGGGCGGTCGGTGTCGTGCAAGTCGACGATTTGTATCAGGTTGACCGATTGCGACATCGATTTGTTGACGCGGGAGTTTGGATTCGTCCCTTTGGCGACGCGATTTACATCACGCCGCCGCTGACGATCAATCAGGATGAACTGTCGCAATTGACCGATGCAATGGTGCGCGTTGTCGACGAATGGTCTCGCTGGTCTGTTGGTTGACTGCGCCGGCACTGCTGGACCAGCCAGCAGTGGCACCCTGCGTTGTCGACGAAATGTTGCGAGGTGATGAAGCTGTCAGCGAGACTGCGCGTGTTTCGCGGTTGGTTGCTCGCGGATGCGGGCCATTTCGGAGCGCATTTCCGCGGCGATCTGCGGATGCTCGCGAATGACGTTGACCTTTTGAGTGGGATCAATCTTTAAGTTGTATAACTGCGCCTTGGGCGCATCGGGTTTGATCTTGCCGCTTTCGATGTCGCTGTTGACGTGTCCCGTAAACAGGTGCGCGGCTGGCCCACCGAATCCATGATCTCCGACGTTCGTCTGGCTGAAGCCGCCGTGTCCCTGTGCGTCGATAAACATCCAGTCGCCGCGGCGCAATGAGAGATGAGTTCTTCTTGCAGGCGCGATCAAGAGATGATCGCGGACGCCAGTGTTGGGTGGTCCGGTCAGAGCCGGCAGCAGATTGAAGCTGTCGACACCTGTCTGCGTATTGAGTTCTTGCCCGGTGACAGCAGCCGTTGTAGCGAGTAGATCGACATTGCTGATGAGAGAATTCGATTCCGTCCCCGGTTCAATATGCCCCGGCCATCGCGCGATAAAGGGTATGCGGTGGCCGCCCTCCCACGCATCGAATTTGAAGCCAAGCAAATCGCCGTTGAGGCGATGCCCTGCACGCCATGCAGCTTGCCCGCCGCGGTTGAGCATGCCCCCGTTGTCGCTGGTAAAAATCAATAGAGTGTTATCCGCCATTCCAGTTTCGTCCAATGTTGCCATCACTTGTCCGACGATCCAGTCCAGTTCGTGAATGAAATCGCCGTACGGGCCTGCTTGGCTTGTTCCTTTGAATCGCGGGGCCGGCGTAAAGGGGTGATGAATGTTCGTTGTGGCGAAGTACAAGAAGAACGGAGAGTCCTTTTGTCCTTTGATCCAAGTCGTCGCCTTTTCCGTGAGGATCGTGCCGACCTGTTCATCATCGTAAGCGGCATGCGCGGCCTTGGCTCCGCCGATCTGGTCAATGCCCATTTTCTCGTCAAAGATGCGGGTCTCGGCCGTGGCCTCGTAAACGAAGGGGTCGTCTGCGGTCCAGCCGACAACGTGATGACCATCCACAAAAACGAATGGGGGATGGCTGTTGACGACCGGCATCCCAAAGTACCGGTCAAAGCCCAATTCCAAAGGACCCGGTTTGAGAGGCGCGTTCCAATCGGTTGGCGTTTTTGTGCCAAAACCCAAATGCCATTTTCCGATGCAGGCAGTGGCATAGCCTGCAGATTTGGCGACGTCGGCGATCGTCGTCGTCTCGGGTGAGAGAACCATCGGCGTGCGGAGGAAGACGGGGGCCCACAAATTGCCGTGACGAATCGGGTAGCGACCGGTAACCAGCGCGTACCGTGAAGGTGTGCAAACGGCCGATGCCGAGTGGGCATCGGTAAAGCGACGACCTTGACTGGCGAGACGGTCAATGTTGGGCGTGCTCACGTGTGTGGCGCCATAGCAACTCAGATCGCCGTACCCGACGTCGTCGGCAAAAATGATGACAATGTTGGTGTGATCGGCTGCTGCAACTTCCGAGTTGTCGACGGGAAACGCCAAGAAACAGATGAATCCAAACAATGGAGTGAAGCCCACTTTCCGACTTCGTGTTGTAGCGATCATGAGAGCCGCCTTAAATTCTGTTTTGAGTAGATGTCGATGAAAAAAGGACCGGGAGAATGATCTCCGCGATCGCATTCGACCCTGTAATGGCACCGTAACCGATGGCCATAATACTCACAGGCCTGTGGCGTGTCCAAATCTTCGGGTTAATGTCGGCGCCTTTGGCCCGCGGAATCGAGATTCACTGGTGCAGATTCTAATTCCTTCAGATACAATATTTGGCAGTTGTCTGGATCTCGAAACGGCTTAGTTTCGGCCACGAAACCTGCAGAGATTGTTTGGGTAGTCGGTGGCCGGCCGAAAGAGATTTCAGAGACCCTCAAGCAATCGAGTTAATTCAGTGGGCCCTATGAAACCGCTCGTTTCAGGTTGGATACTGGCGCTTCTCATCTTCAGCCCGGGTGCGGTCTCACCGGCACAAAGCGATGCCACGCCATCTCGCAAAGGTGTAGAGTTTTTCGAACAGCATATTCGTCCGCTGTTGGCCAAGCACTGTTACGAATGCCATTCCGCCCGAAAGCAGAAGCGCGAAGGTGGGTTGCTGCTGGATTCGCAGTCCGGCTGGGAGGTTGGTGGAGAGAATGGACCGGCTTTGGTTCCTGGCGATGTCGATGCCAGCTTGCTGATTCGGGCGGTGCGCTATACCGACGACGACATTCAAATGCCGCCGAACCGTGCCTTGCCCGCCGAAGCGGTTGCCCGCTTGGAGCAATGGGTGCGCATGGGGGCGCCCGATCCGCGCACCAACGATTCTGCGGAATCGGATGAGACATTTGCCGATCCCTCGGATCCGATTGCTGGTCGCGACCACTGGGCATTTCAGCCGTTGTCTATTCCACAGCCGCCAACAGTTGAAGATGCGGAGTGGCCCCGCCGTTCGCTCGATCGATTCGTTCTGGCCCGGCTGGAAGCAGAAAAACTCCAGCCGGCACCCGATGCGAATCCCCGCGATCTTGTGCGGAGGTTGTACTTCCAATTGATCGGGCTACCTCCGACGCCACAACAAATCGAGGCGTTCTTGCACGATCCGCGGCCCGACGCAGTAGAACATCTGGTTGATGAGCTATTGGACTCGCCGCGTTATGGAGAACGTTGGGGGCGGCATTGGCTCGATTTGGCACGCTTCGCCGACTCGAATGGACTTGATGAGAATTTTCTTTTCCGTGAAGCGTGGCGGTACAGGAATTGGGTCATCGATGCGGTCAACAACGATATGCCTTACGATCGATTTCTCTTGGAACAAATTGCCGGCGACCTTTTGCCATACGATTCGGTCGAGCAACGAGATCGGCAACGGATGGGAACGGGCTTTATGGTCGTTGGTCCCAAGGTACTGTTAGGCAACGACGAACGTCGTCAGCGAATGGAAGTTGCCGACGAACAGATCGATACGATCGGTCGCGCGATTTTGGGTCAAACTCTCGGATGCTGTCGATGCCACGACCACAAGTTCGATCCGTTTCCCACCAAAGATTATTACGCGCTGGCTGGAATTTTGACCTCGACGACGGTGATGGAACGACGTCACATGCTTAATCAGCAGCGTGTGATGGAGCGGCTGGTGGGCATTGGCTCGGACGGCGAAGCACGCGACGGGGCATATGAAAAGTTTTGGCGGGAGTTTCCCGAAGCCAAAGAAAAGGCGGACCAGGCGAAATCGGCTTGGGAATCGCTCAAGAAAGGCGACGAGAAGGCGGTTGCGACACTGCTTGAGAAGAATAAGGACGCAGTCGCCGAAATTGCAGCAGATTCCTCGAAGCCGATGCAACAGCGTATCACTGCCCAGAAATCCCTGGCCGAAAAACTGGCAGCGGTGATTGCGAATCGCCCGCCGATTCCACCACGAGCGATGATCGCTACCGATGCCGAAGACCCTGCCGACGAAGCCGTGCGGATTTCCGGTGAGTTCGATGATTTGGGCGATCAAGTCTCTCGCGGTTTTCTCCAGGTGCTCACCCACGATCAGGTTGAAATTCCAGAAGACCAAAGCGGACGCTTGCAGTTGAGCCGTTGGCTGACCGACGTCGAGCATGGTGCGGGACATTTGGCCGCCCGCGTTTTGGCGAATCGAATATGGCATCACTTGATCGGACGCGGCATCGTGAGAACGGTCGACAACTTCGGTCGTGCGGGCGAGGTCCCCAGCCATCCGGAGCTATTGGACTATTTGGCAAGCGAACTGATCAATTCCGGTTGGTCAATCAAGTCGTTAGTTCGGGAGATCGCAATCAGCCGGACGAACTTGATGAGCAGCGCTCACAACGAGACGGCGTACAGCGTCGACCCCGAGAATCGGCTGCTCTGGAAATTCAATCGCCGCCGACTCGATCCGGAATCGTTGAGGGACGCCATGTTGGCTGCAGGCGGCCTGTTGGATTTGGCACCGATGGAGTCGACCGTTTGGAATCTGAACGATCAGGCGACCGGTGTCGGGAAACATCCGAGGCGACGAACCGATTTCCCTTGCCGCAGCGTCTATCTACCGGTCATTCGCAATGACTTGCCCGAACTATTTGAGGTTTTCGATTTTGCCAATCCACAGGCAACGACCGGCGGACGCCCCGAAACAACAGTAGCGATACAGGGGCTGTATCTGCTGAATGCCGAAATGGTCATGGATGCTGCAGAAGCGACAGCCAGACGGATTCTCGATCGCGCACCGGAAAAACGATTCGACCTGCTATTCAGTTTGATTCTTAACAGTGAACCGACTTCCGCCGAGCGCGAGGAATTGGAGTCGTTCGTTCAACAGACTCGAGATCGACTTCAGGACGACGGTGATGAAAAGGCCGAGATTCATGCGTGGACAATGACTTGTCATGCATTGTTCGCTTCGAGCCGCTTTCAGTTTTTGGAGTAAGCTATGCAGTGCGGTCAATTCCTACATTCTGCGACGCGACGCGATTTCTTGCGGAACAGTGCCTGTGGCTTCGGCCAGGTAGCGCTTGCTGCAATGGCCGGGCAGAAAGCTTTCGCCGAATCGACGGCGACCGGCGGAGCACTGTTTCCCAAGGCTCCCCATCTGGCGGCCCGGGCGAAGCGGGTGATCTTCCTGTTTATGTGGGGTGGTCCGAGCCATGTCGATTTGTTCGATCCGAAGCCACGATTAAATCAAGAGTCGGGCAAGACGCTCGCCGGAAAAGATGTGGGCAGCGACCGCGAAACGATGGGCGAATTGATCGGGTCGCCATTCCGTTTTTCACAGCATGGCGAAAGTGGTATGTGGATCAGCGAATTGTTCCCGCATTTGTCGCAACACGCCGACAAGCTCTGTGTGATCAATTCCATGCATACCGAGGGGCGCGCTCACGGTGAAGCATTGTTGCGGTTGCATACGGGTCAGGCCAACCTGGTCCGGCCTAGCGTTGGAGCCTGGGTGAGTTACGGCCTGGGGAGCGAGAACGAAAACCTGCCGGCCTTCATTACGATTTCACCGCCGCGCGGCCATGGTGGTGTGCAGAATTATGGTTGTGCTTTCCTGCCGGCGGTGCATCAGGCGACTGCCATCGGGTCGGCAGAACTTCCCATAGCTGAGGCCAAGGTGTCGAACTTGGCGAACGATCGCTGGAACCCCAAGCTGCAGAAGAGCCAACTGGAGTTGATCCAGTCGATTAACCAGAAGCATCTCAACCAGGCGGGTGCCGATCAGCGGATTGAAGGGTTGATTGCCAGTTACGAGTTGGCCTACCACATGCAGTCAACGATGCCTCAGGTGATGAGTCTCAATGACGAATCCAAGTCGACGTTGGATATGTATGGCGTCGGGTCAGAGCCGACCGACAATTTCGGACGGCAATGTCTATTGGCTCGCAAGTTTGCCGAGTCGGGCGTGCGGTACATTCAGGTTTCGACCAACTATACGTGGGACCATCACCAGCAGGTTGAGAAAGGTCACATTGCAGAATCGGCCAAAGTTGACCAGCCGATTGCCGCCTTGCTGGAGGATTTGGATCGACGTGGATTGCTGGAAGACACATTAGTGCTGTGGGGAGCTGAATTCGGCCGCACTCCCACTGTCGAAAGAGGAGATGGACGCGGTCACCATCCCGATGCATTTACGATGTGGATGGCCGGTGGCGGTGTTCGTGCCGGATTGACCTGGGGGACCACAGACGATTTTGGGTACTACCCGGTCGACAATCCCGTGCATATGCATGACTTGCATGCCACATTGTTGTACGCGTTAGGTCTGCATCACGAACGGTTGACGTACCGACATGCCGGCCGCGATTTTCGACTGACCGATGTGTACGGCAACATCGTGCACGAACTGTTGGCATAAATTGCCGACCATCTGTCGAATTCGTCGACGATCGTGCTGCTTTATCGGGATGGCCGCCCAGCGCGGTCAATAACTTCTTTGAGACGACATCGTGAGGTGACCGATGAGACACAGGCAAGTGTCGCTAATGGCGTTCGTCGCAGCGGCTTTCGTTTTGGCGATCGATTGTCCTGCACGCGCAGACGAATCGCGACGTCCGAACATCTTATTTATGTTCACGGACGATCAACCGCAAATCTGTATGGGCGTTAGCGGGAACGACGACATTAAGACGCCCAACATGGATCGGCTTGCTCGCAAAGGGCGGCTATTCAACAACGCTTTCGTCACAACAGCCATATGTTGCTCGAGTCGGGCGAGCATTTTGACTGGCCAGTACATGATTCGACACGGCATTAAGGATTTCCAGAAACCGCTGTCAGCCGAGGCGCTCGATCAGGCGTATCCGACACTCTTGAAGCAAGCCGGCTATCGCACGGGGTATCTCGGGAAGTTTGCTGTCGGCAGTCCTACCCATGGCCAACTGGCGTTGCCGTCCGACCGTTTCGACCTGTGGTATGGGTTTCCGCAGTCGATCAACTTTTTGCAGGAAGTCGACGGGGAAGAACGCTACCTGACTTCGGAGATGACCAGGCGCGCGATCGACTTTCTGCGAAGCAATCCTACCGATCAACCCTTCTGCCTCACGTTGGCGTTCAAGGAGCCACACGGTCCTTTGAACTACTTTGATCCCGAAGTTCCCAATGTTTACGACGGGGTCGAACTATCCGCTCCGAAGACTTTGACCAGAGCGGCATACTCAGCCGAACCGGAATCGATTAAGGAATCGTTGAACGGCGGCTCGAGCTTACGTTGGTTAGACGATGCCGAAGCGCACCAGGATTATCTTCGCACGTTCTATCGTTTGATCACTCGCGCCGACATGGCGGTTGGCGAAATCCTTGCGGAGCTAGGCCGGCTCGGTTTGGAAGACAATACGGTCGTTATTTTCTCAAGCGATCACGGCAGCATGATCGGCGCCCACGGATTGAGCGGTAAGTGGATTATGTACGAGGAATCGATCCGTGTGCCGATGATTGTTTACGATCCGCGTTTGCCGGCATCGGTACAGGGAAGACCGATCGACGAAATGGTGCTGAACATCGACATCGCGCCGACGATTTTAGCGTTGGCGGGCGTACCCGTACCCGATGCGATGCAGGGCCGAAGTTTGATGCCATTACTTACTGAAGAAGCGACCGACTGGCGAACCGATTGGTACTACGAGCACGTTTACAATACGAATCCGCCGCGGCGGCCGATCGTCAAAACGGAAGGCGTGCGAACAACACGCTGGAAGTACACCCGGTACACCGATTCCGATCCGCCGCTGGAGCAACTATTCGATTTAGAGAACGATCCGGTGGAACAGATCAATTTGGCTCGAGACGCGGAGCATGCGAATCGCCTGTCACGCCTCCGCGCCCGATGTGACGAATATCGCAACAATCTGCAGTAGCCGCCAAACAATTAGTTGGGCAGCCGTTTTCACAATGGTGGGACAATCGGCATTCGGATGGGTCGCATTCCTTAGCGGCTACTGTCGACTGCGCTTGAGAACAAACTCATCGGTGAATGGCTAGGCTACGCTTCAGCGGTCGCTTGGGAGATTGCCGAGGTCTGTGTTGGCTATTGGCTTTTCGGCGCTTCGCTTTCTTCCTTTCCAATTCACGTTCATGGACAAGCTGCAGACGTCGAATGGATACGATTGCATTTCTTTCGTTTGGATCGCGAACGTCGTTCGCTGTGCCGATGATTTCAGACCTGGCCTCAACTGCTGCGTTACAGCGGGCTTGATAGTCGGAAAAGATTTGAATTTCACCTTCGGGATACCACCAGTGATTCTTTTCGGCAATGTAGTGGTAATCCATGCCATCATAGGTGAATCCGCTCAGGAGCGCGATTCGTGTTGCTTGGTATCGCAGTATTTCGGGTGGGGCACTGTAGCAAACGAATCCACTTTGTCGGCACATTGTCTCGCGATTCCACAACGGCTTTGAGTCTGAATTCCATTTCCAATCGTCATCATCGCTGTCGTAGGAAGAACCGAGCGACCGTTGCTCTTGAAAGCGTTCCACAGCCGCATCCAGTCCGTGTGTCTGCCAGCGTATGGTGCATTGCGATCTTCCGAGGTGCTTAAGTTTTTGCTGCAATAGCCGAAATCGGCCATGGTCTTGGGCTGTCAGATTTGCAGGCAGTAACAGAATAGGGTCGGATGGCTCCGCTTCGAATGGAGTTGGTTGGATGTGCTCGCCGTAAATCAAGACAGCAGTCCCCGGCTTTTGTTGATACGACAATCCCCACAGTAGGCGCGCCAGCAACTGCGCGCCAAAGGTATTGCTGATAATGTGCCACGTGTCATGGTAGTAGTTCGTGCTAAAGCGAACGTTCGTACCAGGGCGCAACGAAATCAGTCGCAACAACCTTCCCTGCAGATTCACCTTGCGCAGGTGCAGCTTCATGCGATTGCCAGCGTTGTTACGCGATCGATTGCGTTGATGTTTCGATTTCGGCGCCATGGATGTCATGACACGACATTACAACTTGGGTTCGCGCGATTTGGCAATCGAAGGGTTGATTGGCACGCTTTTGACATTCGCCGAACATTTCACCATTTGCGCCCTTGTACGCCTTGGCAGTGGTGCGTCAAGGTGGCGGACCTATCATGCTTGACGTAAGAAGTTCCGAACGACTCGACTTTGCCGATCGATGGCAATAATCGTATCGAAACGGTGCGAAAACCGGGCCAAGATCGGTGGATTTGGCAATGCCGACGCGTCACTCCTGCGGAATCGCCCCGAATCCGAAGGGTCTGTATTGACAGTCTGCTGAGATTGCATCCTAATCAAGGAGAAGGATTCTCATTTCTCAACTGAATGGAATCATTTCAAGGGTTCACGCCAATGATTGGGGACTCGCGAAATGTTTCAGCTACCACAAGTCTCTCCGCGGCGCGCACAAGTCGTCATTGACGAAATTGTAGCGGGTTCGGACCCGCATTGGCGGTTCTACGTACTGCTGATTATTTCGGCGATGGTTGCCTGCCTGGGGTTATGCGCCAACAGCACCGCAGTCATTATCGGCGCCATGTTGGTGTCGCCGCTGATGACCCCAATTTTCGGTATCGCGTTGGGGATGCTGCAGGGGGCCCCGCGACTGGTAGGAAAAGCGTTTGTCGCGGAAGCCGGCGGGGCGTTTTTGGCCATCGCCTCGGCGACTCTGGTTGGATCGTTTGAGCTGACAGCGGGTGTGGCGACTTCGGAAATGCTGGCCCGCACTCAGCCGAACCTCATCGATTTGCTCGTGGCCATATTTGCCGGGATGGCCGGCAGCTATGCGTTGCTCGATTCTCGAATCAGTCCGGCTTTGCCTGGTGTCGCCATCGCGACGGCCATTGTTCCACCGTTATCGACGTGTGGGTTGTGCATCGCCATGGGAGCCTGGGCGGGCGCTGGTGGTGCGTTGCTGCTATTCCTTGCGAACTTTGTTTCGATCCTCGTTGTGGGGTTGGTGAGCTTTGCCATCAGTGGTTTAGCTCAACCGAAACACGTGAAATCATGGCGCGGTTTCGTTCGTCACTTTGGGCTGACAGTCGCCGCTTTCGTCTTTGTCACCATCGTTCTGACGAACTCACTTGTGCACATCGTTCGCGAACGAACGATTCGGCAAAACATCGAAAAGGCACTCGTCAGGGAGTTGGCAGACGACCACGGTGTCGATTTGGAAGCGTTTTCGTACAACACAATTAGCGGGCGCGCTCAGGTGTTGGCGACCGTTCGCTCTCCGCGCGTGCTCAAACCGGCCCGTGTCTCCCAAATGGAAGACAGTATTCGCGCGAAAATTGGTTTTCCGGCCGACCTGGTGGTACGAATGCTCAGGGCACGTGATGTCACGCCGGCTGGGTCGTCGCTGCAAGTCGCTCATCCCGATCTCGATGGTTCGTTTCTGACGCAACGAGAGAAAGGAATCGGTGCGACCGAAGCTTTAGCCGAACAAGTGATACGCGAAAGCTTTGAAAGCGAACCGGGATTCGAGTTAACGAATGTGGAATATGGCATGGCGACGGACGATGGAGGCATCGTACTGGCGTATGTGAATGCGATTCGCCGATTCAGCACGCAAGAGTTGGAAGATTTGGAAGGCGAATTGCGACGACGACTGGGTGATCCGGAATTGTTGCTGCTTTTGCGGGTTGATTCCGCCCAACTCGAATTCACGGGAGGACCAGTTCGCGCCGAATGGACAAGTTGGCGGGGAGCAACAGATACCGAAATTGCTCGTTTTCCGGAAATCGAAAAGGTGATCCGTCGTACAATTGCTGCGACGTGCGAAGTCATTCCAGTCCACGTGCACTTCAATACCCTTGATGGTTACAAGCGTGTGCTTGTTGAAGTGGCAGGGCCGCAGCCAGTTTCCCCGGAAAATGCCATCATGGTCGAGCAACTTGTCAGCCGGGAGTTGAGCACGCCGATTGAAATCCATTTGTGGTACCGAAACGAGTTCATCGTGAATTCGGGCGGGTATACCACTTATGAAGAACTGACCGACCCGGGCTTAGAACAGCGCGGCCAAATGCTTCGCGACGTATTCCACTCAGAAGTCGCCACGGCAGAAGAGCCGAATTCATCAGCCGCAGCGGACGAGGAAGTTAACGACTAGAGCCGTTTACTCTTTCTTGTGGGCGTTTCTGGCTCGTGGGAGCCAGCTCTCAAAAAACAAAACGCGATTGTCGCGGCCACAAGTCGGCGAAATACGCTGTCGCGTCGAGCAGCCCGTCCGTCGTTTTCCTCTCAAACCGCGAGCGATCCAGTCGGACGCAGCACGCTTTCGGCCATCGGTCCAACTGCGACACCGAATCACGCTTCAATGCACGCTGCTGGCCGCCCTGGCCCGAATTCGTCGTCTGTCTCCCGAGGAATTGCGATTCGGTCTCGGTCCGTTTGTTTGATCCTGAGCAGTTGTTGCGGTAAAAACTGAGATATCGTCAGCATCGGTTACAGGCGAATTTCGAGTTTGCATGGATTGCCTCTGAACGCCCGGCACAGACTGCTTTAGCCGCATTTTCGACAGCCGTTACAAAGGATGGCATCATGTTGCGTATCACTGTTTGTGGCGTCATTACCGTCGTCGTTTGTGGGTTTTTCGTTGCGACATTGCCGGCGGCGCCCCTGCCGACGGGAGAAACGTTGGCAATAGGTTCCGCGGCACCGGATTTTCAATTACCAGGTGTCGACGACAAGGAATATCGGCTGCAAGACTTTGAAGACGCGAAACTGCTGGTCGTTATATTTACCTGCAATCACTGCCCGACGGCCCAAGCCTATGAACAACGGCTGATCGACCTTCATACCGATTATAAAGACAAAGGAGTGGCGGTGATCGCCATTTCTCCCAACGACCCGTTGGCTGTGCGTCTCGACGAACTGGGATACACCGATGTGGGGGACTCACTCGAGGATATGAAGGTCCGCGCGAAAGAACGCGGTTTCAAATTTCCGTATCTCTACGACGGCGAGACGCAAACAGTGTCGCGCGAATTTGGTGTGCTGGCGACGCCTCATGTTTTCATCTTCGACCAGGAACGTCGGTTGCGATACAACGGGCGGATTGACGATTCGGATATCCGCGAGGTGAAATCGCACGATACGCGAAACGCCATTGAGGAACTCTTAGCCGGAAAAGAAGTTTCCACTCCCACCACGCGGGTCTTTGGATGTTCGACGAAATGGTCAGATAAGCGGGAAACTGCGAAAAAATCCCTGGAAAAATGGAACCAGGAACCGGTTATCGTCGAAGTGGCGGACGACGAAGCGATTAAGAAACTTGTTGCCAACGACACCGAAAATTATCGGCTGATCAACGTTTGGTCAGTTTCCTGCATTCCATGCATTACCGAGCTAGCGGAGTTCGTCACCATCAACCGGATGTATCGCAAGCGCCATTTTGAAATGATTACGGTTTGTATGGATCCGCCAGATTTGAAAGAGGAGGCACTCAAGTTTCTCAAAGAGCAGCACGTTTCGAGCCGAAACTTGATCTTCCATTCCGATGATCAAGATGCGCTCGCCGAAGCGCTCGATGGAAAGTGGAAGGGACCGGTACCCTATACGATTTTGGTCGCGCCAGGCGGGAAGATCATCGAACGCTGGTCAGATGAAATCGATCCTGCGGTCGTCAAAAGTGTATTGGCATCTCGGCTTGGTCGGACCTACGCCAGCCGCAAGAATTGACTAAGCCTGCCCGTCTACGGTTCGAGTTTCAGCACTTCCACCTTGCGGAACTCAATCGGGTGGCTTTCCGACTGCAGGGAAATCGTGCCGCCCGAAAGCATCTTTCCTTTTTTCTCGGCAAGTTCCTTGGCGTGATCGTCGCGAAGATCCAACTGCGGCTCGCGATAAGAAAGCACAGTCTCTCCGTCGATCTTGTGGTTGATGACGTCGTTGCCGCGCACTTCGACTTCCACGGTCACCCATTGTTCTCCGTGATATGTTTTGGATGTCGAACTAGTGCAATGCCGTGTGAGCAGATTGTCATCCATAACAACATTGGTGCCCGGTGTGCAGAGATTGGCATTTGTGCGGTCATCGGTTCCATTGCCGCCGAGCAGTTGCACCTCGATCGACACGGGGAAATCTTGATCTTTAGCCATCGTCTCGGGTGATTCGCCGTGCAGCATCAGTCCGCTGTTACGGATGGCCCAACCGGGGCCGCCGGGCACCTGTTCGCCCACGAAACGGTATTCCGCCCGAATGATGTAATGGGAAAACGGTGTGTCGTAAAAGATGTGGCCGAATTTTGCATCGAAGTTGTCGTACTGATCGTACGAGACTTTGAGTAATCCGTCTTCGACGCGGAACGTATTGCCGAAGTTATCATCGAGGTCGTAACCTCGTATTTTGACTCGCCAACCATCGAGATTCTTGCCGTTAAACAACTGGATCCAGTCACCTTGTTTGGCCGGCTCGTCGGCAGTGACGAATGAGGCGGATGCCAGAAGTAACAACGCACCGATCGTTAGTGGCTTTTTCACTGGTGTGCTTCCTTCATTGAGTACGGCAAATTCAACAGAGAATCGATGTTCTTGCAGGCTAAAGTGGCTGGAATGCCCAGGCGTCGTTAATCCATCTGCTTGCGAGAGGCGGTTGGTGATCAACCGTAAAACGATTCTAGTCGGGAACATCCTCCTCGGTCCACTCTGTGCATCGGAGGCCGTGCGGGATAAGGCCGGCTATTGCACCGCCGAGGCCCTTTTCCTGCGATTCCTTGTGGAAGAAATAGGCTGCGAATGATGCGGTTTGACCGCTGTCGTCAGGCCGATTACATTGAAAGTATCTCGTTCATTGAAACCGTTCGGAGAGAACGCGTGCTCCGCTTCGAATCGCGCAAAAGGGGTTCTCTAAGCCGTCGGGAATGGCTGCGGATTGGCGGTTGGGGAGGCTTGGCGTCGGTATTGCCGTTTCTCAAGCAGGCTTCCGCTGCGGAATCGCCCAGCGAGCCCTCGATCGGGTTCGGCAAAGCGAAGTCGGTCCTCGTTGTTTTTGCCAGCGGCGGCCAAAGCCAATTCGAAACCTGGGATCCCAAGCCCTCGGCACCGCGAGAAATCCGGGGCGCGTTCGATGCCATCCCGACGTCTGTGCCGGGAACATTCGTCAGCGAGCATATGCCGCGCATTGCGCAGCTGGCAGATCGGTTTACCATCGTGCGTTCAATGTCTCACGAGGATTTGGATCACGGAACGGCTTTCTATCTGTCGATGACAGGTCGGTATCACATTCGCCGGTCAGCCAACCCGCCGCCGATGCCGACCGACTATCCCACGCATGCGGCAGTCCTCAAGCGAGTGAGGCCGACAGATCAGTTCGTGCATACAGGTGTGCATGTGAATGGTCCTGCGGTTGTGCCGACAATTCTAGGTCCAGGACAATTCGGAGGATTCCTCGGTCGCGATTTTGATCCGATGATCGTCGGCAATGTTGTAGAGAAACCGATTGTCATGCCGGGACTTTCACAACCCGTTGAAGTCCCCGCGGTACGCCTAGACGGTCGCCGTTCGTTGTTATCTTCATTAGAGGAGCAGACACGCCGGTTCCGCGACAATCAGGAAATGCTCGATATGAGCATGTTATACCGCCAAGCGTTCGAAATGTTGGACGAGCCACGAACGCGAAATGCATTCAATCTCTCTGCCGAATCCGACGCCCTGCGTGATCGTTACGGTCGGAACCGGTCAGGTCAGGCGTGTCTCTTAGCGCGGCGGTTGGTCGAAGCAGGCGTTCCGCTGGTGACAGTGTTTTTTAATCATTGCAACCGAGGACAAGACAAGAATCCGGATGACACGGATGAATACGGGTGGGATACTCACAACGATATTTTCGAATCACTTAAGGACCGTTTGCTGCCCCGTTTCGATTTGGGTTTTTCGGCCCTGATTGAAGACCTCGACGAACGCGGTCTGTTGGAAGATACATTGGTTATTTGCATGGGGGAATTCGGCCGCGCTCCGTTGGTGGCTTTGGAACCACGTTTCGCCGGCGCGACTCCCGGGCGTAAGCACTGGGCATCGGTTTATTCGATCGTGATGGCCGGTGCCGGCGTCGGTCGCGGCAAAGTTGTGGGGCGATCGGACCGATCGGGCGCGCACCCAGCCTCGGAGAAATACGGACCGTGGGACGTACAAGCCACCATGTTTTCGGCGTTGGGCATCGATCCGACCGCTCACTATGCCGACGCGACTGGGCGGCCTTTCCCAATCAGCATCGGCCGACCGATCGAGGCCCTCTACGCTGGTTAGTTGTGCAATGCCCGCCGAATCATGGTATCTTCGGCCGAGTTCGAACTTTTCAGCCTAGTTCGTCAAAATCCAAGGAACGCGACATGAAGGCTCTGTGCACATCCTGCTTACTTGTGACCGTTTTGATGTTATCGGCAGTCGCATCTGCTGATGATCGGCCAGATGTATTGTTCATTGCCGTGGATGATCTCAACCATTGGGTGGGATACACCGGGCGAAACGAACAATCGAAAACACCAAACATCGATCGATTATCGGCGATGGGTGTGTCGTTTACGAACGCTCATTGTGCAGCGCCGGCATGCAATCCTTCACGAGCCGCTTTGATGAGCGGTATGCGGCCGAACAGCACAGCTTGCTACACGAATGGAGATTTGTGGACGAAGTTTATTCCACCCGGGCTGACGATGAATCACATCTTCAAAGATGCTGGATACTATGTCGCCGCCATGGGCAAGTTGATGCACAGTAGTGCCAATGGACCCGCTCGAAAGTCGGCCTGGAACGAGTATCCCAAGTTGCCCGTTCCATCGAACGGCGGTGCCGACAAATATCACGCCTATTTCGAGCCGTTGCCGCTTGACCTCAAAGACGAAGATCTGGGCGATTGGCACACAGTCGATTTTTGCATTGATCAACTCAATCGGGAGCATGACCAACCTTTGTTTTTGGTGTGTGGATTGATCAAGCCGCATCTGCCTTGGGCCGTTCCCCGCAAATACTACGATATGTTCCCACTCGATTCCGTCAAACTGCCGCCGCACATCGAGGGCGATCTCGATGACATTCCGAAAGCCGGTGTGCGGATGGCAAAACCGGACGGTGACCACGCACGTTTCCTCAAGACAGACCGTTGGCGGTCGGCCGTGCAGTCTTATCTCGCCACGATCGCCTATGTCGATATGAACCTGGGGCGACTCCTGGATGGTTTGAAAAACAGCCCGCGGCACGACAATACCATTGTCGTGCTATGGGGCGATCATGGTTGGCATCTCGGCGAGAAACAGCATTGGCGAAAATTCGCATTGTGGGAAGAGGCCACCCGTGCGCCGCTGATTTGGTACGCGCCGGGTGTCACGCAGCCGGGTACGATTTGCGATGCGCCTGTCGACTTTATGAGTATCTATCCGACATTGTGCGAATTGACTGGTGTTGCCACGCCTGACCATGTTGAAGGCAGAAGCATCAAGACTCTGTTAGCAAATCCCGAGGCCGATTGGAAAGGCCATGCCCTGTGCACGCACGGGTACAAGAACCATGCGGTTCGCACTGATCGCTGGCGGTACATTCAGTACGCAGACGGCAGCGAGGAATTGTACGATCATGTGCACGATCCTTACGAATGGAAAAACCTAGCCGGCGACGAGGCGCACGTAGCCACGAAACAAAAGTTGGCCGCGCTTTTACCAAGCGTCAACGTCGAGCCAACCAAGTCGGAGTAGTTCCCTAAAATGCCCCTTTTCATGGGCCGCTTGCT
This sequence comes from Planctomycetaceae bacterium, assembly GCA_028284485.1. GTDB lineage: Bacteria > Planctomycetota > Planctomycetia > Planctomycetales > Planctomycetaceae > JANQRQ01. Next base: position 17,517 of record JANQRQ010000019.1, read on the forward strand.
TAGGGAGCAAGTGGTCGATTCCGACAGGCGAGAACCGATTTAGGATGATTGAAAGGACCCGCGCGGGGGGGCAATGGACCGTGCTTTATGGGAGCAAGTGACCTACAGCCGACGATTATTGGCGATTCTGTCGCAGAGGGAATGCGATTCAGCACCGATTCCCTGGATGTTTCCAAGGCCAACGTTGGATTCGTCGCAGGCGATCGTCCGAGATTTGCTGACGAAACGGCAGCCCTACTGCGTAGTCGATTGACCGCTGCGGCACTGGCTTTGGTCATCACGTTGGCTGCCGCGAACGTGGGTAACGCCCTCAGCGGAATCACTTCGCTGTGGTGGCTCCGCGCGACGGTCTTGTTGGTGTTGGTGGCATGTTTCTTGATATTGCGCAATAGTCGTCCACTTTCGCTTTCACAACTACGCTGGATTGAACTGGTTGTCTTCGGCCTGGTGCTCATGCAGGTCTTGGCGATGATGGCCACCAGGATTGCTGGATTCGTTGTCACGAATGATGTCGCTGCAGTTGCGGCGGCGAAGCACCTGTTTTTCGGCGCATGGTGCGTTTTGATTTTTCTGTATGGGATCTTTATGCCCAATACTTGGAAACGGGGTGCTGCGATCATGCTTCCCGCTGCATTACTCCCGTACCTCGTACTGGGCTATCAGAGTTGGCAGTCGCCCGAATTTGCCTCCCTGATTTCGACCGAGAATACCTCCAGCCCGGTTCCCCTTCCGGTTGTGGCAGCATTGGTCGCCGTGTATGGCACGCACGTCATCAATTCGGCCCGTCGCGAGGCATTTAAGGCTCGTCAATTCGGGCAGTATCGTCTGCTGGAGAAACTTGGAAGTGGAGGGATGGGCGAGGTCTACAAGGCCGAGCACGTTTTGCTCAAGCGACCTTGCGCTATGAAATTGATCAAGCCCTCCAGCGAGGCCGATGCGACTGCGATTGCGCACTTCGAGACAGAGGTCAAGGCGACTGCCAAACTGACACACTGGAACACCGTGGAGATCTACGACTACGGACATACCGAAGACGGGACATTCTATTACGTCATGGAGTTGTTGCCGGGTATGAGTTTGGATGATCTGGTGGAACGGGAGGGCCCGCTCTCTCCCGCGCGGGTCGTACATCTGTTGCGTCAGGTCTGTGGTGCACTAAAAGAGGCTCACGATGCAGGCTTGATCCACCGAGATATCAAGCCGGCCAATATTTACGCCGCCCAACGGGGTGGTGTGTTCGATGTGGCGAAGCTGTTGGACTTTGGTTTGGTTAAAGAAAACTCTGGCAATGGACATGCAGAGGCGCGCCAAGGTTCTTTCAGTGGAACTCCGCTTTATATGTCGCCGGAGCAAGCTTCTGCGTATGACGCTGTCGATGGCAGGGCCGACATCTACTCCCTCGGGGCGGTGGCCTATCATTTGCTAACGGGAAAACCGCCGTTCGCCGGGGAGAATGTCATGCAATTGCTTAAGGCCCATGCACGTTCCGAAGTCACGCCGCCATCCGAAATCGAACCGAATGTGCCCACTGATCTAGAGCAGATCATCCTGCGATGCTTAAAAAAATCAGTGGACGAGCGCTTCCCCAATGCCGAGTCCCTAAAGCAAGCATTGGCTCGTTGTGAATGCGCCAATCAATGGACGCCGGAACAAGCCGGCGCCTGGTGGTCTGCGTATGAAAGTTCACAACAGCGACAAGCAATCGCCAAGCAAAACGCCGACACCGTGACCATCGTACAGTTACCATCCGATTCTTAGATTCGGCATGACCGCACAGCCGTCGTAAAGTCAGCATTCCGCGGTCCGCTGCCGGCATCGACTAGTTAGCCTGCTAATACGCGACTTGATCAATTGGATTGGACACGTCGCTTTCGACCTGCTGATGAGGTACCATCAGGATTTTGCGAATTCTCCAACAAGGAGGTCTGCATGTCAGTCTGTCTCAATCGGCGCGAATTTCTCACGTTAGCGTCGGCTGGTATCGCGACCACGGCGGCGGGCAACAGGCTGTCGGCTGACGAGACGAATGATCGGCCGAACGTCGTTTTTCTATTTGCCGACCAAATGCGGGCCGAAGCGATGGGCTGCATGGGCAACGAACAGGTCGTGACGCCTCATCTTGATCGACTGGCATCGGAAGGACTGTTGGTTACCAACTGCATTTCTGCTTCTCCGGTTTGTACGCCGTATCGCGGACAGTTGATGACAGGACGCTACGGACATGCAACCGGCGTTGTGCACAACGATATTCAGCTACCACGGAGTGAAACCACGATCGCTGACGTGATGGTCGACCGTGGCTATCAAACCGGGTACATCGGGAAGTGGCATCTGGCTGGACACCGAAAAAATCCCGTTGCCGCTGCTGATCGCAGAAACTGGCAATTCTGGGCGGTGCGCAATTGTTCGCACGCCCACTTCAATCCGCAGTATTGGTTAAACGACGCTGCGAAACCGGTTGAAGTCGACGGCTGGGAACCGGAAGTGCAAACCGACTTGGCGGTGGAGTTCATTCGGCAGCGCCAGGCCGAGCCATTTTTCTTAATGGTTTCGTACGGTCCGCCCCACAATCCTTACAAGGCACCGCAGCGTCATCAAGCTATCTACACGGGGAAAACGCTTGACCCACGACCGAATGATCCAAAGCCAAATCACGCCCAAATGCTGAACTATTACGCGATGATCACCAGCCTCGACGAATGCGTGGGGCGAATCTCGGACGAATTGAAAAGTCGCGGGCTGGCTGATAATACGATTTTTGTTTTTACGTCGGACCATGGTGATATGCTGGGATCGCAGGGGCATCGGTTGAAGCAACGTCCCTGGGAAGAGTCAATCAACGTTCCGTTTATCATTCGCTATCCCAAACGGATTGCAGCGGGCGGGCGTCGTGATACGATCTTGTCATCAGTCGATTTGATGCCGACATTGACACACATGTGCGGTGCAGATGTTCCCTCGGCTGTGCAAGGTTTGGATCAGACGGCCGTGCTGTTTGGTGAGGCCGACGAAACTCGCGATGCGGCGTTCTTATTCAACACCCATAACGGCGGCGGTCCCGGCTGCGATTGGCGGGGTATCCGCACAAAGAGTTGGGTTTATGCCTATCATCGGTTCGGTGATTGGATCCTTTATGATTTAAAGAACGATCCGCATCAACTCAATAATTTGATCGACCGCCCCGAGTACACGATGAGACGGGACGAACTGCGAAGTCAACTCGAAGCGATGCGAACGGACTTGGGTGAAGCTTTGCCGCTAAACGGTGTTCGTCCCGCGCCGATTCGGTTGCCTGTGTGAATGTGGTAACTGAATCGGTCTCAACCGGGATGCCCCTGGCGCAAGCCAAGTTATTTGATTTACTCTTATGGAGTGATGGCCATGTGCTTCCGGTTGGGAACGAATCGCCGCGTTGAAACAGATTCGAAGCTGGAGTTACGAAACACGCGTGAAGCCGAGGCATTGAAGCGAAACGGCTCAGCAGGAGCTTCGCCCTGCCGAAATAGGGCCGTCCGTGGGGCGCTTGCAAGATGTCTGCTGCTGATGGTTTTGGCGGTCGCCTCCATCCCCAACGCGTCCGCCGCCGATGACGTTCGGCCAGTGCCTGGTACACGGCCGCTCGAATCGGAGATCGAAGATTTCTCCGATACGCTCATGGATGGGGCACACCGATACATTGAGCGCAAGATCGATCAATCGGTTGAACAGCGTGCGGCTTATTGGAACTATGACTTCTCGAGTCTCGAGAATTACGAGAAGTCGATCGAGCCAAACCGGGACCATTTGAAAACCATTCTCGGGGTTGTGGACAAGCGCGTGCCTGTTCGTATGGAACAGTACGGTGATGACGAAAACCCGGCGCTTGTGGCTGAAACCGAAAACTATCAGGTGTTTCAGGTTCGCTGGCCCGTGTTGGAAGGATCGTTCGGCGAAGGACTGCTGATCCGACCGCGCGACAAGCCGCGGGGGCGGGTCGTCGCGCTGGTTGATGCCGACCAGACGCCGGAACAGCTATTGGGGCTGGCTCCCGGTGTGCCGGTGGAAGGCCAATGGATCCGCCGTCTTGCCGAGGTCGGTCTCGAGATCGTCGTGCCGGTGCCTGTGAGTCGGCAAAAACTTGTCACTGACGACTCGCGATTGGCACGCAGCGAGCAAACATACCGTGAGTGGATTTATCGACAAGCATTTCAGATGGGTCGGCACATTATCGGCTACGAGGTGCAGACCGTGCTGGCTGCCGTCGACTGGTTTGAGCAGCGTAATGATGGGCGGCCTAAGACGGGACTTGTTGGCTACGATACACGGCCAAAAATCGGCGTCGTGGGTTATGGCGAAGGGGGACTGATTGCATTCTATGCAGCCGCTGTTGATCCTCGGGTCGATAGCGCTTTGGTAAGTGGCTATTTCGATTCCCGAGAGGCAGTCTGGACGGAACCGATTTACCGCAATGTCTGGGGACTGCTGCGTGAGTTTGGCGATGCGGAAGTAGCGTCGTTGATTGCGCCGCGGTCGCTGATCATCGAATACAGTCCCGTTCCGGAGGTGACCGGACACAAGGGGGAACTGTCGACACCTCCTTGGGAGCGAGTCGAAGCAGAGTTCCAACGAATTCCACGTGGAAAGTTTGGTTCCAAACCGATGCTGGTTGATGCGAATGGAAGTGTCACCGGCCCCGGATCGGACGCCGCACTGCGCCAGTTTGGTGAGAGCATGGGGGGCGAAGTCCTCTCGCCACTCCCTGGTGTCGTGCCGACCGATCGGAGGAAATCATTCGATCCAGCCGACCGGCACGCGCGAATCGTTAATCAATGGGAACGCGAAGTTCAGCGATTGGTGCGGCAGTCGGAGCATGTGCGGGACGAGTTCTTTTTGTATGCCGTCATGCCGGAATTGGCGAACACGAAATGGAGCACGCTGAAAAGCCATCCACTACATGCG
>JANQRQ010000034.1 GCA_028284485.1 Planctomycetaceae bacterium
CGCCAACAGTGTCAACGAAGAACTGGAAGACATCGGGTCGGCCTTCGGTAGCGTCAACCAAAGCTACCGCTACTCTGGACTCGCCGGACACAAGGGCCGGGTCAACGGCAGCCGCTTCAAGGACCACTTCGACGACTGCGACGATGAATGCGACATCACCTGCGACACGCCGATTCGGGGCGAACGAGGAAAGTATCACTACTAAACCGCCCAGATCACCAAGGAAAGCCATAATCAACAGCAAGATGCTGTAAGCCGATTCATGGAACGATGTGAATGCCGAACGAATTCATCATCTGAAAGGGATTCGCATCTTCCACCCGGTCAATCTTGTCTCCCCGACAAGTTGGTCCCCTAATAGACGCCTGGCTGAATTCAGCTGGGCGTCTTTTTTTGCGAACAGACAAATCATTCCACACCGTGGAGTCTTTCGACATAGCGCAAGACCTCTGCTCGGCTGAAAAGAAGAAAGCCGAAGTGGACCTGTAAGCCGGGTTCTGTCGAGAACGGCCATTTCTCTGGGACAACGATTGCTCGTTGCCTCAAGCAACCTACCCGGAAGTCGCTAACGGGCCGGACCGACCCGCATCGGGGAGATTCCCCGATTCCTTCCTGCTTGGTCTTGCTCCCGGTGGGGTTTGCCTAGCCGGACCGGTCACCCGGCCCGCTGGTGCGCTCTTACCGCACCGTTTCACCCTTACCGCGCGATGCCCATACCGAAGATATGGTCATCGCGAGGCGGTTTACTTTCTGCTGCACTTTCCCGATCCTCACAGACGGTGGGCGTTACCCACCACCGCGTCCTTTGGAGCCCGGACTTTCCTCCATGCCGGTGAAAACCGACACAGCGACCGCTCGGTCCACTTCGGCCACTTAAGATTATACGGATATCTTGTCCACAAACGCAGGCCAGCATTCCTTACAGCGTGTAACACTAACTTATGGCCACGGCCGGCTTCGCAACTCGGTCGAGAGCAAATCTCGTGGATCGCGCCCAGAAATGCGCGTGTGACACCATAATCTCAAATACGCGATTTGTTCGGATGCCGAGTCGTCATCTGCGAACCCGGCGTGAGATTCTGTATCATGGAGGAGTAACCCGTGCGTACTTTTTTTCACCGAAACTCCACAAATACCTTTCTCAAATGGTAACGTTTCAATTGTGAGTGGAAACCGCAAGAAAAAGCGTAAGATCCGCGTCGCGCTGCGTAAGAATCGGCAGAATCGCACGCGACAAGGCGATCTCACGCGCCAGATCATGCAGGAATCGGAGGAGTTTTCCGAGGACCTGCCTATCGCCGAGCGGATTTCCGGAAAAGGTGACCTCACTCGTCGCCGTACGGTGATCAGCGTCGACGATGACGGGACCACGGGATCATCCGACCTCGTCATCGATGTTGATGAATCGAACTGCCTCACCGGACGGGTCATCAGTGCGATCGGATTGAATGCGATTGTTCAATCTGATGATGGCCGGCGATTTGAATGCACGATCCGCCGACTTGTCCGCACCATCGCGCGGGACGAACGAAACGCCGTCGTGGCCGGGGATCGGGTCGTGTTCCAGCCACTGAACGACAAACAAGGCGTTATCGAGCGAGTCGACCCACGCCGAGGGACGATTTCGCGAGGAAGTCAGCGACGCGAGCATATCATCGTAGCCAACGTCGACCAGGTCATGATTGTTGCTTCGGCAGACGATCCACCGCTGAAACCGAATTTGATCGACCGGTTTTTAGTCAGCGCAGAGAAAGGCGAAGTCGGGTCGATCATTTGTATCAACAAGGTTGATCTGATTGATCCGGTGATGATTCAACCCATTGTCGGAGTTTACGCTGCCCTCGGTTACGAAGTCGTGCTGACGAGTACGACCAACAACACAGGCATCGAACGGCTTCGATCGCTGCTGCGTGATCGTGAAACAGTCCTGACCGGGCAAAGCGGAGTCGGAAAATCTTCGCTGCTCAATGCCATTCAACCCAACTTCGATTTGAAAACGTCAGAGATCAGCGATTGGTCTCACAAGGGCCGGCACACGACCCGCCGGGCCGCGTTGCTCGAACTCGATTTCGGAGGTTGGGTCGTCGACACACCGGGCCTGAGGCAACTGGAGTTATGGGACGTTATTCCCGAAGAGGTCGAAGCTTACTTCATCGAGTTCCGATCCTTTGTCCCGTTTTGCAAGTACCCTGACTGCACTCACACCCATGAAGACCATTGCGGAGTGAAACAGGCCGTCGAGCGCGGGCAAATCGCGCAGATGCGTTACGAAAGCTTCTTACGCATTGTTGAGGGATAAGTCCCATCCCCACTGGTGACAGTCGGTTTAGCGTCCCCCGTCCGACCGTGGGCGCATCGAGGGCCGGCCTCCCATTCCCGAATCGTTGCGACCGGAATCACTTCGGCCTGATTTACTTCTTCCCGGTTCGCCACGTCCGCGTTGGCTTCCTCCCCGACCTCTGTCAGGCGGTAGTTGGAAACGGCTGCCCTGTCCCCCATAGGCCAGGTATTTCATTTCGGAACTCGCGTCTTTCAAGTTCTCGAACAACTCTGAAACCTCAGGATGGTTTTGCCTGACAAATTCCCATCCCACCGATCGTTCGAACCATTCCTGACGTCCGCTGAGCAACCTCTCCCGATCATTGGCGGAAAGTTGTTCAAAAAACTTGCGGCGGGTCTCTTCGTCGGGCCAGATCTTATCCCTCTCCTTGAAATAGGATTGCCACAGGCTATGGGAGAGAATTTCCGCAAAAGCAATCCGACGAATTTCGTCATCGGGAAGCTCCTGCAGTTTATTTCCGACTTCTGTACCGTCGATCGCCTCGATCATTTCCGCAAACACTTGGTTGTGATCCTCGCGTGTCTGCCCACGTCCGGGTCCTCGTCCCGGGCCGCGTCCCATTCCGCGCCCCGATCCGCGATTGGCAAACGATGCCAAATTGGCCCACAAACCGATAACGGAGACATAACGATAAATCCCCTGCTGAGATGCGATCGACTCCTGAAACTGCTGGATCCGCTGCCGAATATTGGGGCGATACGAACCCGATTCTTGTGGTCGTCTGGACTGTGAAGTTTGCTGCTGTTCATTCAATTGCTGCACATTAGGCAATTGTTGCAAAACTTCTTCGATTCGGCGCTGAATCTTATTCGCAACGACGTCGGTGACCGCCTCTAATTCCGAATCGTTTAATTCCAAATCGAACATTTCCCGATTGATCTTACCCCGGCCTGATCCAAACATCGGCGGTCGAAATCGTCCTCGAGAAAAGCGCCCGCTCGGGCCTCCGCCAGCTTCGTATTCGTCGCCTGTCGAGGCCTGCTCGTCTTTGAACTGCCGAATCAATTCCACGCGGGCCGCCGGATCGGTTTCGCGGCGCAATTGTTCTCTTTGGACAGGCGAGAGGGTGCTTAACCAGTCGTAGTAAGCTTCCATGACTGCTTTCAGCGATTCATCCTGTTCGACCGTTGTGTGGATTTGGCGGACTTTATCCCGCTCAGTGGGAGTCAGTTCTTGGAATAACTCGAAGTTCCGCTGTAAGCGATTGCGGTCAACCTCGTTCATCTGCTCGATTTCGCGACGACGCGATTCTTTATCTGCAGGTGGCTCGTCGCCGATCGCGGACGTCATCATCAGTCCGAAAACCATGACAGCCATGGCAGCTCGACCGGATCCACAATACCAGCGGTCATTCTGGATTTTGCAAGTCTTCATCAAATAACCCGCTACTTCCCAATTCTTCGAGAAAGTCAACACTACCAATCTCGGAGTACTTGTTAACATTTTTGACGATTGGCAGTTCGTCGAGCAATGCGTCGGTGTCATCTGAAACCCATTCATTCGTTGCCAAGAATCCCAGCGATGCGGCAACGATCAATCCGATCCCCCAATATGCAATTCCTTTGATGCGATTTCGATTCTGGTCCCACCAGCTTCGATTGACTGGGTTTTCCGCCTCGACAACTTGAATCGTTGACAGCGTCTTCTCGCTGAAATCTTCCGGGGCCTTGTTGCGCGGCAGCAAATCAAGCAGTTCCCAAGTGCGAGTGAGCTGCTGGACCTCGTTGCGCGCAACCGGACTACGGGAGAGTGTCTGCTCGATTTCCTGAGTCAGTTCCTCGCTTAACTCGCCATCGAGATAGGCGACGAGCTTCTCGCGATCGTCGGGGGTGAATTCTGCAGTATCATCCATTGCTAATTGACATAGCCTTCTAACTTGACCCGCAAATTCTCACGTGCTCTGGACAGCAACGACTTGACGGCCGCCGGAGTCATGTCCATTGCCGCGCCGATATCTGCATAACTCATTTGTTCGAATTTGTGTAAAAGCACAGCCATTCGTTGCCGTTCGTTTAGCGACTGCATGGCCTGTTGCACGATTTCCCGCACTTCCGATTTATCGACTTGACGTGTTGGCATTAACGCCGATTTCTCTTCCGCTAATTGCTCTTCCGGCCGGGGACCTAATGGTCCCGATTCGCTTGCCGTCAAAGCCACCTCGCGTCGCCGACCTTTGGACCGACGCGAATTGCTGGCCAAATTGTTGGCAATTCGAAACAACCATGTGGCGAATTTGGCGGTCGGTTCATATCGATCACGTGCCCGGTAGACTCTCAAAAACGTTTCCTGCGCCAAGTCTTCGGAAGTCTCTTGATCCTCCAACAAATGGTAAAAAACGCTGACTAATCGATCACGGTAAGTATCGACCAACTCTGCAAACGCTGATTGATCACCCTTCTGCACACGCAGCATGAGCTGCACGTCAGGATCGCGCAAATATTGAAAACTATTCGTACGGGTCGTGATCACGCTATTCCATACTCAGCACGCAGTTGTCGACAGTTATTTAACACCATGCAGCGACAGAAGTTTCTCAAATTGCCGCTAGTTTGAGAGCATTTGTACATTTCACACAATATGCCGAAAACGCCGTGTAAATCTTGAAATAGGCCGAACTTCGAAAGGCGACCCTTAATTGTATCCATCGCAACTTGGTTGGGATAGTTTTGACACGGTTCCAAAGTTACTATTGAGGACTACCCACAACCCTCCCGCGCAGCACGTTTTATCCCACCGATGTCCCTAAGTCGCCTTCCACTTAGCTATTGCACAAACGTCCATCCTGGGCGAACTGTTTCCGAAGTCAACCAAGGACTCGACGAATTCACCGTTCATGTACAACGACAATTCGGCGAACCTCTGGCGGCCGGTCTGTGGCTCGCTAACTCTGTCGTACAAGAGCTGGGGCAATCCGCTGACGAGTTGAGCCGGTTTCGAGATCAACTCGAACAGCGCGGCCTCATTTGCTACACGCTTAATGCGTTTCCATTCGGCGACTTTCATAGCACACGCGTTAAGGAAAACGTCTACCTGCCCGATTGGTCGACAAGCGAGCGGTTGGAGTACACTTTTCGTTGCGTTCAAACCCTTTCCCAGCTCCTACCGCCGGATTTGGAAGGCAGTCTCTCCAGCATGCCGCTGGGGTTCAAACAATTCGAGCACGAAAGCGACTTCGAGGCCTCGTGTATTGAGAACCTCATCGAGCTGGCCCGCCGAATGCATCAGCTACATGCTGAGACCGGCCGAACTATCCGCCTAGCGATCGAGCCGGAGCCGTTGTGTCTGTTGGAAACGACACAAGAAGCGATCGAGTTCTTCGGACGTCTGCGGGAACGAGCAGCAGAACAAAATCTGTTGGAAGCAGTCACGCAGCATCTCGGTGTCTGTTTCGATGTGTGCCATCAATCGGTCGAATTCGAAGATGTGGCCCAATCGATCGCGTCTCTCGAATCAGCCGACGTTCGAATCAACAAAGTCCACATCACTTGTGCCCTGCAAATCGAACGTCCCCGTGAGAATGCTGAAGCTCGCGATGCTTTGGCCCAATACGTCGAACCGCGCTACCTGCATCAAACGATAGCTCAGACCAAATCGCAGGAGATCCTGCGGGCCGTCGATTTGAGCCGCCAGCTTGCCACGAAACCACCGGCTGATTTTCTGGACGCGGAAATGTGGCGTGTCCATTTCCACGTTCCGGTCGACGCCGAGCAATTGGGACCGTTAGAAACGACGCGTGCGGACTTGCGGCGCGCATTGGCTGCCGTCGGCAAGTTGAACTATTCGCCGCATCTCGAAGTGGAAACGTACACTTGGGAGGTCTTACCGGACGGTCAGCAAACCAACCTCGTAGATGGTTTAACACGCGAACTCCTGGGAACTCGCGAATTACTGAACCAACTCGAGGCGAAGTCGGAGCAGGCGTAACGCTGCAGTCAAATCGATACACGGCCTGCATTTTTAGTGCGAATCGAAAATCGATCACTCGCTACCGATGCAGTACAGCGACTCCTGGCGCTGCCCGGACCGGCTGTCAGCGACCCGCAAATAGATCCGATCCCCGCAAATGCTGGGTGATGCAAACGATTCATCGCCGAGTTGGTTCTGAGCCACCAATTCGAATTTTTCGGGATTCTCTTTGAAGACGTACATCGTCCCCGTTTCGTTGGAAACGTAGATGTTTCCATTTGCCAGTGTCGGCGAAACGCTGAAGAGTCCGCGAAGTCGGGTCCTCCACATTTCGGTGCCGTCTGCCGCCCGCCAGCAATAGGCGACACCCTGATCGGTCACTGCGTACACGTATCCTTTGCTCACGAGCAGCGACTGTTCATAACATTTCTGATTGTTTTGCCAGACGATTTCGCGCGACCCGTCGGCCCGAATCGCAAACGTTCCCGCTGTTGGGTACCCGCCGCTGGCGAACACCAAATCGCCTTCCCACACCATCGTTCCAGCGGTCGCCATCGTCGTTGCGGGCACTGACCAAAGCGGTTCCCCCGATTCGGGGTCGAACGATGCGACAAGGTCGCAGCCGCTGATAAACAATTGGTCTCGCCCCGCGACATGTCCCACCATTGGCGAGGAGAAGCTGAGCTTGGTCGGTCTTTTATGACGCCAAATTTCGTCACCGGTTTCCTGGTCGATGGCAACGATAAAGCCACCCTGCTCGGCTTCGTAATCGGCAGCCACGATGACAGACGAACCGTAAATCAAAGGCGACGGCGCATAACCGTATTTGTATTGTTGTGGGTTGAATCGCCCGACTCGCTTCTGCCAAATTTGCTTGCCATCCAAAGTCAGCGCGGTGACTTGAATCGTTTCCCGGTTACAAAACGCGACAAATATCCGCTCGCCGTTCGAAGCGACCGTTCCAGTCGCATAAGTGTTCTTACGGTGAATGCTTTCTGCAAAACCGCCTTTGCTGACATGTGTCAGCCACAATTGTTTCCCGCTGTTCCGGTCGAAGGCGACGACAGCTTGAATCTGCTGCTGCTCGGCCGCTGACGTCAGATAGACCCGATTCCCCACAACAGTCGGAGACGAATGCCCACGACCAGGGACAGGGGTCCGCCATACGATATTTGTGCTTGCATTCCATCGGACCGGTACCTGCTGTCCTTCTTCGGCAGTCCCGTTTCGATTGGGGCCACGCCACCAGGGCCAATCACCGGAGGCCGCCTTGGTGATCGACACACGCTGCACAGAAAGTTCAGATTCGTCCTGCGGTGTTTCAGCCAGGACTTGTTGCGTGGCAAAGTTGAGCAGGAAAAGGGCAGCCGAAAGGTGCAGAATTCGCATTACCTCTCCTCAGAGAAAATGTCTGGTCGGTAGAAATCCCAGGGCCGTAATTGTATGTCACCGTTCTTTTCCGGCTCAACTGGAAGCGCTGGCAAAACTGATACCAGGCGATTGGAAAGCGGGATTATCGTTCGTGGCCGGGCAGAATCGACTCCGACGGCGTCTGAAACTGCTACGATAGATTGTCGGCCTCGGAATCGAGCCGGCTATTGATCTATCGCCTCGACAGATATGAGTAACGCAATGATTCGCGAACACATCAAGCAAGGGATTCGTTGGTTTAAGCGGGCTATCGCCGAACCTCGTGAGGAATTGAATCGTTGGCAACGAGCCGCACGGTATGCCTACGACTTGGGCCGATTCGGGACCAAGCAACTCAAAAGAGACCGCGCGCCACAAATGGCTGCCGCCTTGGCGTTTCGTACATTGTTCGGCATGGTCCCCGTATTTGTCGTGGCCACCATTTTGGTACGCGCATTGATTGGCATCGACGAGTTTCTGCTTTTGATCGACGGGTTACTCACCGCGGCCGGATTGGGGGAAATTCACGTCGTTCCACCGGCAGAAGTGGCCGAGTCGATGCAGGTCGAATCGGTTTCGCTTCGCGTTTGGATCGAGAACCTGGTCGGGCAGGCGGCCAACGTTAATGTGGCGGCCATTGGTTGGGTCGGTATGGTTTTGGTCATTTACGCCGCCATCGGTTTGATGGTCACGATCGAAACGAGTTTCAGTACCGTCTATTCGGTTTCGGAAGGTCGCTCGTGGAGCCGGCGAATTCCGTTGTATTGGTTCATTCTGACCGTCAGCCCACTCATCATCGGTTTGACCTCCTATTTGAGCAGCCACCTGACAGGTTGGGTCGATTTGTTGGGCGACAGTAGCGGGCTGCTATTAACCGTTCAACTCGCCTGGAATCTGCTCATCGGTTGGCTATTTCTTTTTACCGTTTACATGTTCGTACCGAATGCGAACGTCGCAGCCCAGCCGGCCGCCATTGGCGCCGGTGTGGCGGTCATTTTGGTGGAAATCGGCAAACGGACCATGGGGGCATCGCTTTCCAAGGCGTTTGCCATCAGCCAACTGTACGGTTCGCTGGGCCTGATCCCGCTGTTTATGTTTTGGGTGTACTTGATGTGGCTGGTGGTATTGTTCGGATTGGAATTGAGCGCCACCTTGCAAAGCCTGCGCCGCCATCGGCTGGACGAAATTGACCGCATCAAACAAACAAACGGGATCGTCGAACCCACTGCCGTGCTGACGATGATGGAACTAATCGCAGAACGATTCCATCGCGGGCAAGCGATAACGCCTCACGAGATTTCAAACGACATGGGAATTCCCACAGGAGTCGTCCGCCGCATCTTGGCCGGACTTGTGGACGGCGGAGTGATCCATCAACTCGACGGCGACGACCGCTCAGTGGCATTGGCGATGCCGCCCGATCAGATCAACGCTGACAGATTGCTGGACGTCGGCTTTCGGCTTGTTGATGCCAACGATCTTGCGCGTCGCAGTCCCATGATCGACGAACTGCGCGCGGCTCAATCGTCGCTATTAAAGAAAGTCACACTGGCCACGTTAGCCGCACCCGGCGGGAAACAGGCTGCACCGTGAGCTTCGGTCCGATTTCGATCGCTGACAACTACACGATGATGGAGTCCGCGACGTTTCCGTAGACATCGGTCAGTCGGAAGTCGCGGCCCGCATAACGATAGGTCAACTGCTCGTGATTGAGGCCGAGCAAATGCAACGTCGTGGCATGCAAGTCGTGTGTGTGGAACTTATCGACCGCGGCCGAGATCCCGAACTCGTCCGTAGCCCCGTAGCGCATGCCCCCTTTGACGCCTCCGCCGGCCATCCACATCGAAAAGCCAGTCGCGTTGTGGTCGCGTCCGTCGTCGCGGCGGGCTGCCGGTGTTCGGCCGAACTCACCGCCCCACATGACGAGAGTTTCCTCAAGCATGCCCCGCATCTTCAAGTCGTTTAGAAGCGCTGCCATCGGCCGATCGGTCTGCAAAGCATTGGTACCCAGTCGCTGTTTCAGGTTGCTGTGGTTATCCCAACCTTCGTGGGTGATTTCGATGTAGCGAACGCCTGCTTCGGCAAACCGCCTGGCCAACAAACACTGCCGGCCGAAATCGTCGGTATCTTTCTCTCCGATGCCGTAGGCCTTCATCGTCGATTCTGTTTCGTCGGAGATGTCCATCAATTGCGGCACGGCACTTTGCATACGGAAGGCGAGTTCGTACGACTCGATGACCCCTTCAATCTGCGAGTTCTGCTCGTGACGTGCCTGCAAGTTTCGATTCATCCGCTGGACCAAATCGAGTTGCTTGCGCTGAGCGTCGCTGGCCCAACGCGCATTGGCAATGTTCCCAATTTTGGCATCGTTGATCGACTTGCCCGATTCACCGATCGCCGTTCCCTGAAAAACAGCCGGCAAGAAAGCACTGCCGTAGTTTTGTGCACCGCCGAGCCGTGCGGGTGGCTTCATCGTGATAAAGCCCGGAAGATTCTGATTTTCGGTTCCCAACCCATACAGCACCCAGGAACCGACCGACGGTCGAACGAACTGGAACTGGCCGGTGTGCAACTGCACAAGAGCCTGCGGATGGTTCGGCAAATCGGTATGCACGCCATTGAGCAAACAAAGGTTATCCGCATGTTGAGATAAATGCGGGTACGCGTCGGAAATCGGCAATCCGCTTTCGCCGTGCTGCCTGAACTTCCAGGGAGAAGGCATCAACTTGCGGCCCTTTTGATTGTTCAGGCCTTCGGCCAGTTCGCCTGGCTCCTTACCGGCGTGCTTTTCCAGCATTGGCTTGTAATCGAACGTATCGACATGGGAAGGCCCGCCCCGCATGCACATGAAGATCACACGCTTGGCCCGCGGTGTGAAGTGCGGCTGCTTCGGGCTAAGCGGATTGCTAAAGTTCGCAGCGGCGGCCTCAGTCGCCAGCCCGGCAAATGCCAGATAGCCGAAACCACACGAAGTTGTCTTAAGCACATCACGCCGTGTTATCCCGAACATAATTCACTTCCTCTTGGTTATCGTTTGGGGAAGTTGCCGGCCGGCAGACATGACCTTCCGATGCCTCTTACCGACCGGATGAGTTTCCTCTGTTATTTCCGATGGACTGAAACTATTCCACGTAGCGAAACTCTGCCGACGCAAAGATCGCCTGACATAAACCGCCCCAACAGGTCAGCCGGCATTCGGCATCGGACGGCCCATCACTATTCCCACCTGGCTCCATCGCGGCTTGGGTTTCCGCCAAGTACTGCAAACCGGCGGCCGTTTCCTGTTGGGTGGGGTGCCGCGAATAAGCGATTCGATACGCCAAATCGAGCCGCTGCTCGTCATCATCAGGAACGGCAGCGAACAATCGTCGTGCCATCAAATCGGCCTGCTCAATGACAAACGGGCTATTCATCATAAATAAGGCCTGAGTCGGCACGGTGGTGACGTCCCGCTGGCCCGCAATGATGCTCGGCTCGGGAAAATCGAAAACCGAAAGCATCTCGGGAATGAATCCCCGCACGATTGGCAGATAGACACTCCGTTTCGAACTGGCGGAATCAAACATGGCCTGATAGGAACCTCGGCCGATATTGGCGTCGCCGACATCAGCCACCACCGACGATTCCTTGGGCATTAAATCGAGTTGGCCGCTCGCCAACAGAATAGCATCCCGCAAAGCTTCGACTTCCAACCGTCGGTGATTGGCACGCCATAGCAGCTTGTTATCGGGATCGACATCCAATGCTGCCGGCAAGTCGTCACCGCTCAGCCGATAAACCCGGCTGGTGACGATTTCGCGAATCATTGATTTGAACGACCACGCGTTCTCACGCAGGCTGACCGCCAGATAATCCAGTAGTTCGGGGTGGGTCGGACGTTCGCCATTCGCTCCAAAGTTGTTCACCGTTGCCACAATTCCCCGGCCAAACAAGTGCTGCCAAATTCGATTGGCGGTCACCCGTGCCGTCAAGGGATTTTGCTCGCTGACAAGCCATTCCGCGTATTGCAGTCGGCCGCTGCTCTCGGGATGAACCTGGCAATCTTGTCCACATGAGGCAATCGTCAAAAAGCCGCGCGGAACGGTGGAACCTTTGTCATTCGCTTCCCCTCGAATTCGTACCTGCGTGTCGGCAGGTTCTTCCTGATCGAGAACCGCCATGATTTTGATGTACGCATCGAGTTCATTCTCTTCAGGTTGAGCCTTGTCGAGTTGCGACTTCAGTTTCTTAACTTGCGCCGACAACCTTTTCGATTGTGTTTGTGTCGATTTCGAATCCTTACGATTAGACTTCAATGTCGACAAACGTTTTTCTGCTGCCTGAAGTTGCTTCGTGATTTTAGCGATGTCACTCGACGTCTTCTTCGGATCCTTGGGCGCAATCGTGCGAACGTCGGTAGCACCCAGCGCCAACAGATTTCCGCCATGTCGGTTCCCACCCCCCTTGGTCGTGCCAAACAAGGTGCTCGTGCTGCGAAAGATTCCTGCAAGACTGTAATATTCTTTTGTGGGGATCGGATCGAACTTATGATCGTGGCAGCGGGCACAACTGGCCGTTAACCCGAGGAAGGCCCGCGTGGTCACGTCGATTTGTTCGTCGACGATATCCATATAAAACTTTTCGGCATTCGTTTCATTCAGAGATTTCGGGCCGAGCGCCAACATTCCCGTGGCAATGTAACGTTCGTCGCGGCGGGCTGGGTTGTCTTCCGGCAGCAAGTCGCCCGCAATTTGTTCCAACACAAATTGGTCGAACGGTTTGTCGACATTAAACGACTCGATGACATAATCGCGGAAGCGCCACGCTTGCGGATACGAGTAGTTGCGTTCCATACCGCTTGATTCGGCGTAACGCACAACGTCTAACCAGTGACGTCCCCAACGCTCTCCGAAGTGTGGCGAATCGAGCAGGCGATCGACGAGTTCCCTGTAGGCACGCGGCGAAGGATCGGCGAGAAAGTCTCCCAGTTCGTCGACCGTGGGAGGCAGTCCCGTTAAATCCATGTACAGCCGCCGTACGAGCGCTGCCGGATCGGCATCGGCAACCGGCTGCAAGTTCTTCGATTCGAGTCGGGACAGAATGAAATGGTCAATGTTCGATTCCACCCAACCAGAAGTGACAACGTCGGGAATCTCTGGGCGCTCGATCGGTTGGAACGCCCAAAACTCGCGCGCCTTTTCGAAGTCGATTTCGCGGCGAATAAGCGCCGATTTCCCGTCACGCGGATCGGGGGCTCCCATGCGAATCCATTTTTCGAAATCGCGAATGACTTCGTCCGGCAGTTGTTCGTCGGGAGGCATTTCAAACGATTCGTACCGAATCGCGTCAAGCAACATGCTCTCGCCTAAATCACCTGGAACGACACTGTGCCCCGACTCCCCGCCGAGCCGGATCCCTTCTCGGGTATCGAGCAGCAAACCCCCTTTGGGTTCCTTCGAGGACGCCGAATGGCATTTGTAGCATTTGGCAGCGAGTACCGGACGAATCTTCTTCTCGAAGAATTCGATGCCCGCATCGTTCTCTTCGCCAATCGCGGCCGAAAACGGAATCGCCACAACTGCTGAAAATAGAATGCCTTGCGTCACAGATCTAAGCATGGAGCTCTCCGTGGATCTTCGCGGGGTCATTCAGCGGTCCGAGCCGAATTCCCATAAATGATGCGCAATGCGTTTGATTTATTTGGTTTGGGACCACTGCGGATCGGTTTTTTGTGAACTTCGACTGGAGGCGCACAAGGTCCCCGCTATCGGTCCTGACCAACTTATCAGTAGATCCTGATCTATTTTCGGCCGGATCTCAACCCCGTAAGAGATTTGGGCCGAGTCTGACAGCCGTTTTCGCGATCATCTTCTCTCAGTTTCTGCTCGTGGTTGTTAGTGCAATCAATCACGAAACGGCTTATCCATCGCTCGGGCAAGCTTTGAGGAATCTGGCAATTGCCCGGTTTTCGATGGAACACGACCACCGCGCGTGAATGACTTTGTTCGTTTTCACCACGGAGACACGGGGGACTCGGAGATGATGGAGAATAGAATCCGCGAATGGACACCAATTGACGCGAATGAAGGACTCAACCAGTGACCGCGGTGTTTTTTGTGTCATTAAGAGACAAAGTATTGTTTTGCCACAGAGGGCTCAGAGAACACGGAGAAGAAAGAATGAAAGACAGGATGAACAAGATGGACAGGATCAAATATTGGCATGTCGTCAATCGTACTTTTGGCGACCACATCGATCTGTCACCTCCCCCGTTTGCGGGGGAGGTCGGACGCGTTCGCGTCCGGGAGGGGGCCCTTCATTGCACATGACAACCGTATGTAGCCGGCAAGCAAGGTTCGATCGCACATTTCCATCTACCCTCTCCCGGCCTGCGGCCGACCTCTTCCGGAGGAAGAGGTGACCCAAGCGAGAAACGTGAATCGATTCGCGCGCAGTGCGGGGCGGCGCAGCCGCAAGAGGTTGCGCTATCAGCAGGGTAGCCCGGCCAACTCGTGGCCGGGTCGCGCAGCGACAAGAAGCCGGTCCCTCAACATCCGATCGATCATCGATTCGCTTCTGCTCAACGATGACCGGCTTGTGGTTCAGTTCGCGCCGGCGTGATAAATTGAACGCCGATGGAGAGGCATCTTGTGCCTTCGGCACCCGGCCGTAACCGGCCGGGCCACCCAGTGCTTGAAAGTATCAGCCACGAAAGTCCCAGATCGATGTCACGACTTCTCAAAAACAATCGGTGAGCATCCGTGTTGATCCGTGGCTTGTAAACAATCTGCTTGATGCCCTCACCCCCGACCCCTCTCCCAGCGGGCGAGGGGAGTATCTTGCCGGAGTCGGTTGGCAGAGGGCGAGGTGACGATCTCTTTCTTGCCGCCAGATGCGATTCGTTGCTGTCAAAAAATGAAACAACTGAGGACGGCGAAACGATAAATCGATTTGCCACAGACAGGAATGTCTGTGCCACCAAAGCCTTTGGGCAGTGGCAGCCGGGAGGAATTGCGAATGGTAGGTCACCAAGCAACTGGGATCCCGGCGATCAGCGCAACGATTCCAGAAACGCCAACAGGTCGGCCAATTGTTGGGCCGTCATGTCGCGGTACAGCATTTCCGGCATCAGCGATTTGCGCTGCGGCGCCATAAATTCGACGTCGTCGGCCGCGATGCGCAAGGTTTTGTCGTTCGCATCTTTCAGCACCAGATGCGACTCCGTTTGTTCCGCGAGCAATCCGGTCAGCACGCGTCCCTGCTTGGTTTCGACGACATAGGGCACGTATTTGACATCGATCGTCTTCGAAGGCTCGACGATGCTTTCCAACAGTTGGCGGCGGGTCAGCCGTTTCCCCACATCTTTCAGTTCCGGTCCGACCGTGCCTCCCACTGTGCCGACGCGATGGCATTTCTTGCAGTCCATGGTTGCCACTTCGAAGAAGAGCTGCTTGCCGGCCTCCGAGTCTCCTTGGGCGGCGAGAATCTGTTCCGGGTTGATCACGCTACCCAAACGCTCGATGCGTTCATCGGCCGGTAGGAACCGTTCGAACAGGTCCCGAATTTCCGGCTGCGGATTACGAGCCGCATACCGCGCGATTTGTGCGGCCATGGGGGACGGGCCTCCCGCATCGATCGCTTGCATCAACCGCAGCGCACCGGTCGTTGAATCGAGAAAGTTATCGACCAATTCCTGATTTTCCGGCGTCGGCTCGTCGGTAGGCCGCAGCTTGAGCATTAATTGCTTTAGCCGGTTCGTCCAATCGCCGTCCGCCCCGATTCGCTGGCTTTGGGCCGGCATTTCGCGAATCCATTGTTCTAATAAGTCCATGCCATCGGCATCGACCAATTGCGACCCGATATGTGGCATGCGTCCTTTGCCCAATTTCGACACACGGTAGTACAGCACCGACGATAAAGGATCGCCCGGTGTGACGATCTGTGCGTTGGCGATGCGAAACGTTCCTTGCGTCGGCCGGACGCCGATCATTTGCATTTCCTCGGTCGATGCTTCGAGTCGCAGATCGATGGTTGCCGTCCCGCCGCCGCCGAAACGATGGCAATGCGCACAGTTCACGTGCATATACGAGCGTGCCCGCGCATCGATGCCGGCAGACGAATCATGCGGGTCGACCAATCGTCGCTCGCGCGCATCGGCGGCGGTGCCCGCCCGTCGCAAATAGTCATGCCAACGATCGCCTAACGAAACTAGACCGACCTGTTGGAACCTTTCC
>JANQRQ010000037.1 GCA_028284485.1 Planctomycetaceae bacterium
CGACGAGCGCGGTTGGCTGCTGGCTGTTGAACGGTGGGGCGGCGACGACGGCCCCGACGATGCCATCGAAAACTGCAACGACTGGCCGACCTTGCACGCCTTGGGGGCATCGAACGACATTCGCGATATGTACATGAAAGCCTGGGAAGGGCATTTGCGACAATTCACGCTGGCCAAAACCGTCGACGTACCTTTTGCTCGCGACGGAATGTACTACAAGGAATTCCCTGTCATGTTCGACTGGCAACATAACGGGGAAGGGCTGGGTGTCTTCTCATTGAAAAGCCTTTCGGCTCCACACGATCCCGCGTACGAGCGCCGCCTGCGCCGATTCGCCGGCTTTTATATGAACGAAGATCCGGGCGCTCCGAATTACGATCCCAAGCATCGGATCATCAAAAGTCTGTTTAATGGCAGTCGGGGTCCATTGCTTCGCAAGGCGACCGACCTCGATTGGACCGGCGATTACATCGAGGTGGAAAACCGTTTCAGCCTTGGGCACGGCGAACGCAACTACAAAGAGATGCTCGCTCACTTCGAGGATTACAACGACATCGTGGGCGACCATCCGCTGAATCTGCTCTCCACCAGCCTGGCGCTCAACGCCTACATGCTGACCCACGAAGCCAAGTACAAAGATTGGCTTCTGGAATACGTCGATGCCTGGACCGAACGGATGGCGCAGAATAACGGCGTTATCCCATCGAATATCGGACTCGACGGCACGATTGGCGGCGAATGCGACGGCAAATGGTACGGCGGCGTTTACGGCTGGAGTTTTACCGTCACCGTTCCCCAAACGGGTGAATTGGCCGACAGAAACCGCCAGTATTGGAGCTTCATCGGGTTTATGAACGCCTACCTGTTAACGGGTGACGACCGCTATCTCGAAGCGTGGCGAACACAGGCCGACGTTGTGAATTCAAATAGCAAGGTCATCGATGGGAAACGGATGTATCCCCGCATGCATGGCGACGACGGTTGGTACGGCTACGAGCCGACGAAATACAATTTCAATTCGCATGAGATTTACTATCTCTCAATGTCGCAGCGCGATCGCCAGCGAACTCCGACCACCGGTTGGTTGGCGTTTCTCGAAGGGGACAAACCGGACTATCCTGAACAAGCATTGCGCGGCGACATGGAACGTGTGCGAGACCGCGTGCAGCAAATGCGGGCTGATACGACGACGCCCGATACACGGCTGACTGATGATCCGATGAAGTTCAATCCCTGCAGCGTCAGCTCGCTCATCGAATTGATGCTGGGAGGCATTCACATTGAACGCCGGGCCTCCGTCCAGCATTGCCGCGTCCGTTATTTCGATCCGGTGGAACGACGCCCGGGGATCCCTGAAGGTGTGGCAGCCCTTGTTGAGAAAATGACGGCAGACGACGTGACGATCAATCTCGTGAATACGAATCAGGTCGAGGCACGCGAGGTCATCATTCAATCCGGCGGGTATGCCGAACATCAATTCGGCACGGCAGAAATCGACGGCCAGAAGATTCCGATTAATGACACAACTCTGACGGTGAAATTGGCACCGGGCGCCGGCAGCCGCTTGACGCTGGAAACCAAGCGATATGCCAATCAGCCAACGATGGTGTTCCCCTGGAACCGAGGTTGATCCGATTGTGCCGAGTAGGCAATCCCCCGACTTTCTAGGCTGATGAAACTGGTTGGAAGCCGAGTAGGTCAGGCTATTGCCTGACATCGGGAAACATTGCCAGGACAGGTCCCGGCTAACCTCAGCTTTGCGCAACGCATCAAAGGGCTTTGAAAATTCATGCACAGAAGCGAACAGAGATAACGGAGTGCCATTCTCTATTCCCTTCATGGTCTCCTGTTGATAGAACTCCTTTCATCCAGGAATCACGATCGGCGGCTGGCCCCGAAAGGTTACTGCCAAGACAGCTTCTGGACTACTTTCTGTCCGATCGTTTCCATTTAACGAGGGTGATGGAAATGACTGCATTTCAGAGCACGTTGAGAATCATTTTGTGCTTTTCTGCATGCTTCAGCGCTTATGAAGTTGTCCATGGAATGGACGGCCTTCAGCTCACTGACCATCAACGTCAAATCGTCCAGGGCTTGTTAAGCGAAGACCCCGATAGGTTTAACCTCGCAAAACAACAGGCTCTTGGAATAGGACCGTCCGGGACAATAGTTTTCGTAAAGGTTTTGGAAACCTCATTAGAGGAGTCAGCCGCTTATCTCTTTGCAGTACAGTCTCTGCTTGCAACGAAGAATCTTGACGACCAACTGCGCAAAATGTACGACAAGGTTAACTCTCTTGGCCGTTCACGCATTAGGCTCTACTTGTACTCGCAATACGGCAACGATCTTGCTGGCTACCTGTCCGCTCTCAAGGATGACATCATCGGCGTGCGAGAGATCGCAGCTAGAAATATCAGTTCACTGGACTATTCCCGGGATGGCATGATCAGCCTGATAACGCTGTTGCAAGAGAGTAACACAACTGCTGAGAGAAATGTTGCGTACGACGCTGTTGTTGCATACCGTGGGGTTGTCACTCAACGTTTAGACATCTGCGATGCGGACCTGAGATCCATCTCTGCGACCCATCAGGATGATGAAATCCGCGACATCTGCTTGGCACTTCTGTTAGAGAAAAACACATTCCCTCTGAGAGCAGATAAGCAGGCGGTGTCAGATCGTGTCTCGCTATTAAGTCACGATTCTGATCTGATACGCTATATGGGTGTTCGTATGCTTTGGTATAAGCACCCACAGCATCCTCATTGGTATGAAATACTTCGTGAAAATGTCCCTAACGACACAATTGAAGTTCTTGTCCTCGAATTGTCAAACCGACTTGAAGACGAGTCTCATTTCGTTCGGATTGCTGCAATAAAACAGTTAACTGGAATCGTCATATGTACTAAACATGACAGCGATGCGCTGTTGGTCGCCGCTAAAAAGCGCCTTTCAGACTCGAACGCTGATGTCAGAACTCAAGCGGAGGCGCTTGTAAGGTTTATCAAGGAGTCGAAAACTTCCGACGACCAATAAAGTAGAAGCAAGGCATGCATCAGCAACGGTGGGCCCCGCGATTGACTGAAGTCAAACAGGGGTCTGCCCTCACCCGGCCTGCGGCCGACCTCTCCCAGCGGGAGAGGTGACGATTCCTTTCTGATTGCCGAGTGCGATTCACTGTCGCGGGAGAGCCGAGTAGGTCAGGCTATTGCCTGACGACGAAACTCGATTGAGCGCCTGGCCGAGCCTCATTCTCAAAACTCGAAATCAAAGACGTTCTGGCCGGTTGCCGATGTCTTGACGCGGAGTTCGGCGTCGACACTGAATTCCTTCACGTCGTCGATTGTCGGTAGCGGTTCGAATGCCCCCATCGAGCGGATTTCTACCCGGCATTCGCCTACGATCACTCCCCGGTGTTGCGGAACCTCGTAGTTCCCCTGTTTGATGAAAGTCCAAGCGATTGGTGCGTTCGGAGAATCGACAGGGATGAACGTAATCGTTCCCCATCTCACCGGTTTGCCGTCGACGGTGACTTTGCCCTTGGCTGATACACGCGGGGCATCTGACAGAAATCCGGAAGTTCTGAGCCAGTCAGCCAACCGGTCGTTCCAACTTCGCACAACCGGGTCGCCGACGCCTAAGCCCACGCCATGCGGGCCATATTGGTAGACATGCAATTCTGCCGGCACACCGTGGTGTGCCAGCGCCTGGTAAAACGCCAAGCAGTTCTCCACGGGAACAGCGGTATCTTCGCCGGTATGAAACAGAAACGTCGGGGGCGTATCAGCCGTCACCTGCTTCTCGTTGGAAAGTGATTCCATAACCGCTGGATCGGGGTTTTCCCCCACCAGGTTACGACCCGATCCTTTGTGCGACCATTCGGCCGTAAAGCTGACAACTGCATAGCAGAGGACGGCAAAATCGGGGCGGCAACTGACGCGTTCGATTGGATCGGATGCCGCTTTATCTCCGGAATCGAAATGCGTGGCCAATGTTGCCGACAGATGACCGCCTGCAGAAAACCCCATGATGCCGATCCGGTGTGGATCGATGCCGTATTTGTTGGCGTGATTTCTCACATGTCGCATGGCGCGCTGCGCGTCCTGCAAAGGTGCGGGATGGCGATAGCGCGGTCCGAGTCGGTATTTCAGTACGAAGGCCGTCACACCGATGGAATTCAACCAGCGGGCTACCTGATGGCCTTCGTGATCGGTCGCCAAAATGCCATATCCGCCGCCGGGGCAAACAATGATTCCGGCTCCCGTCGCTTTATCGCTAGCGGGTAGGTAGATGCGAAGTTGCGGCTTGTCCTGGTGTTCTTCGCCGACCGCACCGGGGGCGCCATTCGGCCAGAGCAATATCGGTTCGGGGCCAACATCAGCGCGAGAATTAGCCGTGACCGAGAGCAGAATTCCCACAGTTGCGAGCCATGTGATGGATGATTGACTGCTTCGGTGAACTCGACTAACGTCGCGCATGGATTTCCTCTCGATGATAATTGTTCTAAGCGGCAGCCATTTTACATAGGCTGCTGCGAAGATAAGACATCGGCAATCGAAATGCTGAATAACAACCGACTAATCGCGTCTTTCCACTGCAATTAGTATCCTATGTTTGAACGCAGATTCAAATCGGACCGATTGTTTTCATCCGTTCGGAGTCGCAGCATGTGTCGTCGCATCATTCCTTGTCTGTTAGCCGGAGCCGTCTTTTGCAGCCTTCTGCAAGATCAATTGTCGGCAGATGTCCCGATTGCCGCAGTAGATGGACAGCCGCTCGCTGCTAACGTGAATCGGTTGACTCAAGCGATGGAGTTCCTGGGTTCGCCACTTCCTCAGAGCCTCCGAATGCAGTTGGAGGAAGCGACAAAGAATCGAGATGCAGCCGCCATCCAAAAGCTGCTCGATCCGTTAGTGCTATTCGTCGTGCAAATCAATCCGGAGTCGCGGGTGAAAGTCGCCCGCGGACCGGGCGGCGCGTTATTGCAGCAGGCGGCCTACACGCCGGTTTTAGTCAAGGTCCTAAACGAGAGTACGGTCACCAAACGATTGCGAATCGTCAGCCCACAGGCCGGTCCCGTTTATGGCGGGGTTGCACCGTTGTCGATGCAGCGGCAGCAACAGACCGAGTTGCTCGAAAACCAAAATGTGTCGACTGCTGCGAATCGATTTCTGCAAATCGAAGATTTCGGTTCTCCACCGATGACGCCCAACCTCAGCGGTTTGGATGTGGAGTACCGCATTGCGCTCGTCTACTCGTCGGAGGCGGGCCTACGTGAAGCTTCCGTTGGTTTCGACGTCGAACAGGGGAATCAAGATCTCGGGTTTCGCGGCGAAGTCCCAGTGCTGTTCGAAGTACTTCCTGCGATTCCCGTGAGATTGAGAATTCACGATGACGACGGCACACCGACAGCCGCCCGCCTCGTTTTTCAGGATGCTGCCGGTCGGGTCTATCCTCCTCAGCCGAAGCGACTGGCACCGGACTTTTTCTTTCAAAAACAGATCTACCGATTCGATGGGGACACCGTTCTGTTGCCGCCCGGTCAATTCACAATGCAGTATTCGAGAGGCCCCGAATATCACTCGCTGACGAAGGAGATTGAAATTCAGGAAGATGAGGACCAGACCGTTGAAATTCAGTTGCAGCGCTGGATTGATCCGGTCGAGTACGGTTTCTATTCCGGCGACCACCATATCCACGCGGCCGGCTGTTCTCATTATCAAAGCCCGACTTTGGGAGTTTCCCCGGCGGATATGTTTCGGCAGGTGAAAGGGGAAGGCCTCAACGTCGGCTGTGTACTAACGTGGGGCCCATGCTACGACTACCAGCGGCAGTTCTTTTCGCCTCAGGTCGATGATGTGAGCGAGCCGTTGACGTTGATCAAGTACGACTTGGAAATCAGCGGATTCGGTTCGCAGGCGTTAGGCCATGTTTGCCTGTTAAATTTGGGGGATCAAACGTATCCCGGCTCCAACGGAACATCGACACAGGGTTGGCCGACCTGGACGACCCCCGCGCTGCGCTGGGCGAAAGAGCAGGGAGCAGTCACCGGGTACGCGCACTCCGCGAGCGGTTTGCAAATTGACGCGAAGGCGGCGTCGAATCGACTGTTGGTGGAATTCGATACAAGCGACGATGGACAACTTTCGGTCGACGAGGCGAAGCAGGCACTGTTGCCTCACGCGTTTTCTGCAATCGACACGGATCGAAATCGGCAATTGTCTCAATTTGAGTTGGAGCAGGGGATCGACCAATCAGCTGATGAGTTGCCCAACCTTGCCATCCCCGAAATGAATGGCGTCGGTGCGCAGGAAATCTGTGTCAGTACAGCGCTCGGCGCGTGCGACTTTATCAGTGCGATGGATACCGCACGCATCCAGGAATGGAATTGCTGGTATCACATTATGAATTGCGGATTCCCGCTGAAGGTGAGCGGCGAAACCGACTTTCCCTGTATGAGCAGTACGCGTGTCGGCAAGGGACGCGTGTATGTGCAGTTGGGAACAACCGAACAGATCAGTTTCGATGCCTGGTGCGCCGGGATTGCCGCCGGCCGTTCGTATGTTTCGGACGGTTACGCGCATGCCCTGAAATTCGTGGTGGACCAGAATGAGCCGGGGGATGTCGTTTCTCTTGAAGCTCCGGGGACAGTTACTGTCACCGCGACGGTAGCGTTCGCGGAAGAGACGCCGTTGGGGGTCGCGCACGGAACGCAACAACCGGCGGCCGGGCGACGTGTCATCGGCGATACTGTCTTGTTTAATGCTCCCAAGCCGAGCGGAGTTGTTGAAGGGGGGACAAGGGTCGTCGAGATTGTGGTCAACGGGCACGCGGTCGCGTCGCTTGAAGTGCCCGCCGACGGCCAGCGGCACAATTTGAAGTTCGACGTCGACATCGAACGCAGCAGTTGGGTGGCGTTAAGGCATTTTCCGCAGATGCATACAAACCCCGTGATTGTCGAAGTGGCCGGGAAGCCGATTCGCGCGTCCCGCAAGAGTGCGCTATGGTGCATTGCCACGATCGAACAGTTGTGGCGCGCACGCCAAAACCGGATTAAAACGAGCGAGCGGGATGCCGCGCGAGCGGCTTTCGATGAAGCGATCGAGATTTATCGCCAAATCGCTGCAGAGTCCCCGGCCGATAGTTGAGAGCCATACTTTCGAAATCGCCAAATGCTGAGGGCAGCATGTCGAGCCTTCGTACATTCTTCCGAAGGGCACGGGGCGGGGTTGTATCAAGTCGAATCGAAAACGCTGAAATTGCGCGCGACACACTCAGGACGATAAGAAATCACAAGCACGTCGCAGTTCCTTTTATTCGCTTGTGATCTCTTGTAGTCTGACCGTTTCGAAAGCCGACAAGGATTCCGCCAACGAGCGGCGATGTTCTTCCAATAATCAAGATCTCTCATTTGAGGATTCGACAGTGCATTCGACATTGACCTGTGGAGCATGCGGCCACAAGCATCCGGTTGAGCAGTTGCAGAATTTGTGTACAACGTGCAGCAAACCATTGCTGGCTGGGTACGATCTGGAAGCCATTCGCGATCGGTTTACGCCTGAGATCGTGCGATCACGTCGTATCCGATCGATGTGGAAGTTCTGGGACGTGTTGCCGGTCGATTCTCCTGAAAATGCTGTTTCGCTGGGCGAAGGAGAAACTCCGCTTTTGCGGTGCAAACGCCGGGGAGTGTTCGAAAGATTCTCAAATCTGTTCGTCAAGGACGAGGCGTTCAATCCGACCGGCAGCTTTAAGGCTCGTGGGATGTCGGCCGCGGTGACGCGCGCGAAAGCACTAGGGGTTGAAACCGTCGCACTTCCATCAGCCGGCAATGCGGCCGGGGCAGCGACATATTACTCCGCGTCGGCCGGGATGCGTTGCAATTTGTTTATGCCCGAAGATACTCCGCCGGCGAACATCATCGAATCGGTTGTCGGGGGAGCGCACACCTATCTGGTAAATGGCCTAATCAGCGATTGCGGCAAATTGGTCAAGCAAGGCTGCGACCGATTTGGTTGGTTCGATTTGTCGACGTTAAAGGAGCCGTTCCGCATCGAAGGTAAGAAGACGATGGGGTACGAGTTAGCGTTCGACATGGCCGACGAAGCTTCTAGCACCAAGTTGCAGCTTCCGGATGTTATCTTTTATCCGACCGGTGGCGGCACAGGTCTGATTGGAATGTGGAAGGCATTTGACGAAATGCAGAAACTCGGATGGATCGGCGACGAGCGTCCGCGAATGGTTGTCGTGCAGGCAGAAAATTGCTCACCAATTGTGAAAGCCTTTGAGGATGGCGAATCGCATGCCGAACTGTTTCCGAACGCTGCGACGGTTGCCTCTGGTTTGAGAGTTCCTGCAGCAGTTGGCGATTTCCTGATGCTAAACGTGCTGAAAGAAAGCCACGGTGCTGCCGTCCGGGTCTCCGATGACGACTTGCTGGAAGGAGTTCGTGAATTCTCTCAGCAGCAGGGGATCTACGTGTGTCCCGAAGGTGGGGCGGTGTGGAAGGCAGCCCAGTCACTGGCTGAGGCTGGTTGGCTTAATCCCGATGAAAAGATTGTTCTGTTCAATACCGGCAGCGGGTTGAAATACAATCACCTGTTTCCGACGGGCGACTTGCCCCGATTGGATCACACCGATCCCAATTGCCTCGATGCGATTGCCTGAATGCCCGTGCTAACGACAGCGTATTACGCTGATATGTGGCCGCGACAATCACGTTTTGTACTATGATAGCCGGCTCCCACGAGCCAGAAACGCCCTTGAGGTAAAGTAGACTGCTCTAAGAGACTTCGGTGAGCGGCAATCGTCGCTACCGCAAGAAACTAGACCGCTTGGCTTTCCGATTCTTCGATCATCGAAATGATCGAGTTGGCGCTACCGAATGCAAATAGACAGTCACCAACCTCGATAATCGCAGAGCCGGGTGGGGGCAACAGCCTTTCACCGTCGGAGCGGCGAATGCCGATCACCATAATCCCCTTATCTCGAAGGTCGGTCTCCATCAGTTTCTTGCCGACGTAGGGGCTGCCTGCGGGAATTTGGACGTCGGCCAATTCCAAGTCGGTGCCGCGATTGTCGGCAATCTCGAGGAAGTCCTCGATACTCGGATTGAGCATGAACCGGGCCATTTTGACAGCCCCGCTGCTGAAGGGACTAATAACACGCGTCGCACCGGCCCGTTCGAGTTTTTGCATTGCGGTTTCTTCTTCTGCGCGCGCGATTATCTGTACATTCGAATTGAGCATGCGAGCGGACAGAACGACATAAACGTTGTCCGCATCTGTCGGCAGGACCGATGCCAACGATTTTGCCCGTTCGATGCCGGCACTGATTAGGACGTCATCGTCGGTTGCGTCACCGTGCAGGTAGAGCCAGCCATGTTCTTTGCAGTTTTCGGTGAGAGACTCTTGATCGGTATCGATGACAACAAAGGGTTGGCTGCGACCGTGAAGGTACTCGCAGATTGTCTTTCCCATGCGACCGATGCCACACACGATGAAATGCTGATTCAAATCCCGAATTCGTTTCTCCATGCGACGCCTCTCCAGCATTGAATTCACTTCGGCGCTGACAATCCATTGCCCCAATTGAAACGCGCTGTACGTAAAAACTCCCAGGCACGAAATCAGATAGACAACAATAAACAGCTTACCGGCATCAGTGAGATCGACGACATCTTCATGCCCGACGGTTGTCAGCGTGATGACGCACATATACAGGCAGTCGATCCACGGTGCCTCCTCGATTATCCGCAATCCGACCGTTCCGATTACGGTCAGGCAAAGCAGCAATGCGATAATGGCAAAGATGTTTCTCATTCGGCGTCGTGAGACCGACTAACATCGATTGGGCAACAGGACAGCCGCATTGGCTGAACACCGCCGCGTTTTATGGCGTCCAATCTCTCGAGCGGCGTCCATCTCTTGTCGAATTGCAAGATGTCGAAGCCCATATTGTCGGTAGATTCCTTTCCGTTACCGTACGAGTTTACAAACGGAGCAGGATTTTGGACAGCACACTTACCGGCAGATCCGGGCGGACGAGCTGTTGGGGACGTCCACAATGTGCCAGGATGTTCTCTACAGCAAGATAACCACTGCGAACCGCCCCCTCCATCGTTCCGGGCCACCCTGTTTTCGTCCAATCGCCGGCGATCTGAAGATTGCGAATTGGCGTTTGTTGCAGTGGACGCAAGGCGTCAACGCCCGGAACCGGGGAAAAAACCGCTCGATGCTCAGTCACCAGTCGAGAATGGAGTAATCGAGCCTGCTTTGCCTCAGGCCAAATCTCGCCCAACTCCTTGACGACCTGTTCGATCACATCATTCTGCGACAGACCTTCAACATTTCGGGCAGCACTGATGACGATTTGGTAATAGAAGGTCGCTTGTTCAGACCCATCCAACTCGTCGGAAGCCGGACGGTGTTGTGTCTCGCTTTGCAACTCGGTGCGATTGAACATCCATTGGCTGAGGCGGTCGATCAGCACTGCATGACGAAGTGAAGTCACCTGACGATCGAACCATAAGTGGACGCTGGCGATCGGCGCCGTTTGTAGGTCCGATATGCCCGATAACTGCGGGTCGTCGGCCAACCTTTGAGGTAACAGGTCCGGTACGAGGAAATGAGGAACGGCGATCACGAAATGCTCAGCTGATAGAAACTCACCGTTGCGGAGTTCAATGGTTTTGGCAACGCCGTCTTGTTCATGAATGGACTTCGCGCCAGATTGGAGACGCAGTTCAACATGATTGGAATCGAGCCATTGGCGCAGTCGCTGCCCGTAAAGCTCGTCCAGGGGCGCGGTGGGAATCTGGACAATCCATCCGGTTCGGTTGGCCAAGAATGCGTCGACAAAAACTTTGCGAGCGTGCATCACGTCCACGCGGTCGAGTGTTTCGCTGAGTGCGCTCACCAACACGACATTCCACAACCGGTCAATCGCGTTGGAAGATTGCTTGTTTTCAGAAAGCCACTCGGCAAAGCTTTGTCGCGGGCTTGGAGCGCGGTCAAGGCGGGCTAGCTTTCGGATAGCGCTTGCGAATGCGCGTTTTTCTTGCGCCGAGACGTACCCCAAACGATGAAAGGCAGCGAGCAGATGTAATGGAGCGGGCCATGCTGAGGCGGCAAATCGATTGACGTTTCCATTCCGGTCGATGAAATACAGCTCTTTCTCGTTATGAAAGGCATCGGCAATTCCGGCTGTTTCGCAGAAATGCTGAAAGTTCGTACAACAGCCCATGTTGACATGTTGGCAGTTGTCGATCGACGTGTTGGTTTCACGGTCAACGAATGAGCTGGCACGCCCGCCAAGACGTGGGCGTGATTCTAAAACAGTGACCGAAAAATCATTCTCAGCGAGAGCCATTGCAGCGGCCAAGCCCGATAGACCTCCTCCCACTACGATCGCCTTGGGCTTTTGCATCGGTAAAGGCATCCCTCGTTACTAGCGTTCATCACGAACAACTCGTTGTGGCAAACCAGAATCGTGATACAGTTTTCATTATTGGAGAAGATTGTGGGCGGACAAGCGACTGGAACGGCAATCTTTTTGCGAATTGTGGGTGTATCCGAGACCGTTCGATGTCAAAATCGTTGTTGTCGAAGAGAGCACAACTCCGTTTTCGGGATTGTGTTCGACCAGCGAAGTCGATCGGAGGGACGTTGAGAGTTCCATGAAGCAGAGATTCAATTCGTTGCAATCTTCGATTAATGCAGTCCGAACGGCGGCTCGAGACACGATAGAGTTCATCTACCCTTCGGCATGCCTCATGTGTCAATGCCGGGAGTTGCCTTCGGAATGTGATGAGATCCGCCTTTGCAATAATTGCCGCACCGAGCTTGCCCCGAAGATCGAACATTCTTGTGTTCGATGTGGTGCTCGAATTGGACCGTTCACAGAACAGCAAACAGCACGACAGGGATGTATCTATTGTCGGAAAGACCGATTTGCGTTCGATTCGGTGATCCGCCTGGGAGTATACGAAAATCGCTTACGAGAGGCCTGCTTGCTTTGCCGGCAAGCAGGCGGCGAGCCGCTTGCTGCGGCGCTGGCCGATTTCATGTGGCAGACGGAACGGGAGGCGTTTCGTACGCTTCAGGGAGCGGTCATTGTCCCGGTTCCGTTGCATTGGTCGCAGAGAATCGTACGCCCGCACAATCCTCCGGCAACGCTGGCGGAGCGGTTGGGACGCCGGTTGCAAGGGAGAATATGTCGACATATACTCAGGAAGAGGAGGAAAACTCCGGCCCAAAGGACATTGCCACCTAGCAGAAGGCGGGCAAATCTGCGAAATGCATTTCGGGTTCGCCATACGCGGGCAATACAGGGGCGGAATGTCCTGCTGGTCGATGATGTCATGACGACTGGTACGACAATCAATGAAGCGGCGAAAATCTTAATCGCCGCGGGGGCATCCAGAGTCGATGTGGCCGTCGTTGCTCGAGGCCTAGGTACGACGGTATAGATGTTTCCATAAAAACTGATCCAGAATCGATGCAATCGCCCGTCACGAAGGCATTCCTGGTTAATAACGGATTCGCGCGGAATGTCATCCGATAACCCAAACCCCGCTCCCTCAAAAATGAAAACGACGGCCACGCAGTTCTTTCTGCGCGGCCTGGCGATCAGTCTCCCGCCCGTTCTGACATTGGTCATTCTGCTGTGGATCGGGCGCGGCATTAACGACTACATCATCCAGCCGATCAGTTCGGTCATGGAGTACTCGATCGCCCAATTGATCGACAAATCAGTTCCGACCCACCAGTTGTCAACGGTTGATAAAGGTCCTGCATTACGATTCTGCGGGACGAACTATCGGGTAACACAGGACCATCTTGATGAACTAAATGCACTCGTTGTTCAGCGGCAGAATTTTGGTGGCTCCGTTGAATTGCAGGTGTCGGACTTCGATCCCACGCAGGTCTATGTGCCAGTCGGAACCGAAGTACGATCGATCCCCTATAACGATTTCGTCGTTGTTGCGGGATCGTTGCCCGCACACGAGCTACCAAGAACAGTGACCGGCTATTACATGGAGGTGGCGACCATTCGCCACTTCCAGGGTTGGTTCGGGTTAAGTGCCTTTGCGGTCTCGATAACAATTGTGTTGCTTTATTTTTTGGGTCGGATTGTCACCGCCCGATTGGGATCTTGGGCCGTGACCAAAGTCGAAACAGTCTTCCTCGGCAAGCTGCCTGTGATCAGCAACGTTTATTCCTCGGTTAAGCAGGTGACCGATTTTTTGTTCTCCGAACGCAAAGTCGAATACAATCGAGTTGTGGCAATCGAATATCCACGACGCGGGATTTGGTCCTTGGGATTTGTCACCGGGGATAGTATGCGACAAATGACCGAAGCTGCCGGTGAGCCGCTCATTAGCGTGCTTGTACCCACGTCACCAATGCCGGTGACCGGGTATACGATGAATGTACCCCGGAATGAAGTGCTTGACCTCGACATTTCCATCGATCAGGCGTTTCAGTATTGCATTTCGTGTGGCGTGCTTGTTCCAACACAGCAGAAGCCCGTAGTGGGCGAGATCGAACAGGAAGTCACACGCCGGTTGTCCGACAACGGTGGGGATGTCCCCGGCGTCGAACATTCGACTCCGGTGACGCACGCACCAAGTCCAACAGAACACGGTCAGGTCATTGACCAGGAGACTGAGGAGTCGTCGTGAACCGGGCGACAACGCGCACTATCCGCATCGCGACGCGTGCCAGTCGCCTAGCCATGTGGCAGGCCAACCATACGGCTGATCTGTTGCGAGCGCATGATTCGCATTTGCAAATCGAGCTGATTGAAGTATCGACCATTGGGGACCGCGATAAGCGGGAATCACTCCAGTCGCTAGGCGGGCAGGGCGTTTTCACCCGGGAAGTGCAGCGAGCCGTACTCGATGGTCGTGCCGATTTGGCCGTTCACAGCCTCAAGGATTTGCCAACCGCCGCCACGGATGGATTAATGCTTGCGTCTGTCCCCAGCCGGGGCAGTACAGTCGATGCTCTCGTTTTGCCGGAGGGAAGAGATAGCGGTGCAGCCGAATCCGTAACCGAGTCGGCGAACGAGAGTTGGCATGGCGTGCTTCCCAGCGAAGCGCGAATTGGCACGGGCAGCATACGCAGACAAGCGCAACTCCTTCACCATCGACCGGATCTCGAGATGATCGAGATTCGTGGCAACGTCGAAACCCGCCTACGGAAATTGGATGATGGCGACTGCGGCGCCTTGATTTTGGCAAAGGCTGGTTTGCAGCGACTGGGGCTTGATCACAGAATCAGTGTCGAGTTGGCCCCTCCCATTCTCTATCCTGCTGTGGGCCAAGGGGCATTAGGCATTGAATGCCGTGCAGAGGATGCCGATCTATTGGAGATTTTGAATACGATCGCCGACGAAGATTCGCTAGCCACCGTGATTGCCGAAAGGTCATTGCTGCATACACTGCATGCCGGTTGTCATGCCCCGGTGGGTGTTGCGACGCGTGTCGAATCCGGTGAACTGTTTCTGGAGGCGGTTGTCCTCAGTGCCGATGGTCAGCAGAGACTGATCGAGTCCGATGCGGCCCCGATGGCCCAGGCCGAAAGTCTTGGGCGCGAAGTCGCCGAGCGTTTGATTCAGGAGGGCGCCGATGCCCTCATCGATCCTCCCAGCAAGTGACCAAACGACAGCGTATTACGCTGACTTGTGGCCGCGACAATCGCGTTTTGTTCTATGATCGCAGGCTCCCACGAGCCAGAAATGCCCACAAGACGAAGGCAAACTTCTCTTAGTCGCTTCTCTCTTTCGCCATCGTTTGCCCAGGTGGCCCGACGAGCCTGTTCCTTCTGCAGTCCGTTCGGCGCATCAACTTGCATTCAAAAAACTCTAGAAAAGCTGTCCGGTTTTGGAGCAAAGCGGCAATCGACTTCTGGGAAGAGATCGATCCGGTAGGAAACGGCTCGAGCTCACGTCATCACGCTGAAAGCTATACCAGGAGTCAGCCATGCAGATCGAACAACCGACTTCGAACATCGTGACACGCGGCCCCATGGTGTGTCGCGCGCTTGGAACACTTGCCCTCTTAACGCTGGCAGTAACGTTTACCCCTTCCCGAGCTGAGGCGCAGATCGAATCTGTGCGGGTGATGCGAATTCAGCTCCATGTCCACACAGCAAACGAGTCCGAGGCGGGAACTGACGCACCTGTGTGGGTTCAACTGACAGGGCGGTCTTCAGAGAGGTTTTGGCTCAGCAAGGGCACCGACGACCGCAAGCGCAATCAGTACGACACCTGGGATGTTTATATTCCGAGCGTGCGAACGATCCGGGATATCACTCAAATTCAGTTTGGGATCCAGGGCAGCGATAAGTGGTGCTTTGATCATGTCCAATTGATTCTCAACAATGTTTCGACTGCCGGCCCCGATTCCCGTCGCGTTGTTTTTGACAAGCGGGGTCGGTTCTTGATTAGCAATAAGCCTTCGCATCGCCGCCTTGGCGTGCCCAATGAAATCGGCATCGCAGATTACCGCGAATTACGGTCTCATCGAATGTGGAACTTGAGTGCCCCCCGTGGCAGTCTGCTGCGTGCGATTCCGTTGCGAATTCCCCGAGAAATCTTGGAAGCCAACATCGAGGCGATTCTGGGTGATCGCATGGGGCCGACAGGGGAATATGCCAATTTGAAATGGGGTAAGAAACGAGGCCGGAGTCACGTACAGGTCTCAAAGAAACCCGGGAACGCGCGAAATCAAATCCATGTCGATCTTGATCTCAATATGTCCGGTCGAAGAAGTCTGTTTCGAGCTGTGGATTTGGATTTCACGTTGACTGTTGAACCGGGAACAAATCAAGTGGTGATGGTCGCCAGTGATATCGATCCCGGGCTGTCACGCTTCCTTAAAGGGGCCACGCTGGGAATCGGTGTGTTGGGCGAGAACGTTGTTCGCAGTTTCTTGCCGGGGGAAATGCCTGTGGCTGTTGTCGAATTACCAGACGCCTCGTTGGTCAACCCGTGGTTTGACAACTACGGAAATCTGCGAGTGAATTGATAATCTCCTGTGGGTTGTGTTGCGAGGGGCAGAGACCCCAGTTCGTGATCGAGCTGGGGTCTTTCGCTTATTTGGGGAGTTAAGCGATGATTTGAAAGAGTTTTCAAAAAAATTCAGAAATGCTGGCCGATTATCTCGCTGCATGGCAATCCGTCTATAGTCAGCGATTTGGTAACAAGAGTGTTGCAGTTAAATGATAAAGCGGTTTGGCCCGCCGCTCGTAAGGCCCGCGTGTGGGGTCGAACGTGTTGTTCGACTCCACACGTTTTGCGCATCAAGGATTTCCGCATGCAGACGGCATTCGAAACCGTTACACTGCCGAAAAGCAAACAAGACTGTCGTCGAATGCACCTTTTGCGGAAGGAAATGATGAGCGAACCGGGCCCGGAATGGCAGGATTGGATCAACAAGCTTGCCGATGGTGACGAGCAGGTCGTCCACGAGTTTTGGCATCAGTACGGACCTCGTCTGCAGCAACTCGCCGATCGTCACCTCGCTGTTGGGATGAAACGCCGGATCGATGCCGACGACGTTGTGCAATCTGCCTGCCGCACATTCTTACGGCGAGTTCAGGGGACGGAGTTTGCATTGGCAGACAGTGAAAGTTTGTGGCGGTTGATGTGCGCCATTACCCTCACGAAATTACGCTGGCACGTCCGTTTTCACAAACGACAAAAGCGGGCCATCGATCAGGAGCGGCATTTCGAGTCGACAGCCGGCGAAGGTTCCGACGCGGCTCGCCGCGCTTCCACGAATCAGCCGTTGCCGGATGAAGCCGTAGCGTTTTCGGAACAATTTGAAGCATTGTTGAACGATATGGACGATGACGAGCAAAAAGTCATCCAACTCAAACTGGCGGAATACACCCACGAGGAGATCGCGGAGCAACTATCTTGCTCGGAGCGGACCGTGAGACGAATCGTGAAACGGATTCAAGCCCGCCTGAAACAGACGTTGGAACATTCGATTTCTTAGTCCAGTCTCGAACGGAACTGGTTTATTACAGTCTGCACCAAGAATAGCCAGCCAGGTTCGATGAAGTAACGAGGCCCTCTATGGCCAGTCCGGACGAGATTCAACAATCGGTTGACGAAACCATTCTGCAACAGTTCGAATCGGCATGGCTTTCCGGGCATCCTAAGCCGATCGAAGAACTGCTGCCGCCGGCTGACAGCGCGTCTTTCCTGTCGACGCTTGAAGAACTTGTGCATATCGACATGGAATTTCACTGGAAGGCGTGGGCGAAGGATTTGCCTCATCGCGAGACCGCTGCACTAGGCGAGACAATGCAAACGCCGGCCCGCACGGAAGAGTATCTCGCACGGTTTCCGCATTTGGACAATCCAGAGATCACGATGCGGCTGCTGAAGCAGGAATTCTATATGCGGTGCCGTTTCGCGGACCCGCCGAGCGTCGACGAATACCAGCAGCGGTTTCCGCACCTCGATTTGTCTGGCGATGATTTTGGCAATGGCCACCAGTTGCTCAGTCGCGCCAGCGACGATGAACTTCAAGCGGCCTTGCTGCCCACAACTCCCGTTCCGGAAGTCGAAGCGGATCATTATCGGGACTACCAGTTGCTGGAAAAAATCGGCAGCGGTGGGATGGGCATCGTTTATCGGGCGCGTCAGAAGAGCGCCGATCGCATCGTGGCATTGAAAGTCATTCGCGAAGATCAACTGGCCCGACTGCATGAGGATTCCCGCCGACGTGCCCTCGAACGCTTTCGAACCGAGGCATTGACAACAGCCCGACTCGAACATGACGGCGTGGTCTCCGTTTTCGAAGTTGGTGAAGCGAATGGCAAACGATTCTATTCGATGCAGTTTGTCGATGGGCCCAGCCTGGCCGAATTGCTGAGAGAGGGGCCTCTCGATCCGCGGCGATCGGCAGAGTATGTCGAAATGGTTTCGCGCGCCGTTCAAGCGGCGCACGATGCGGGAATTCTCCACCGAGATTTGAAACCGCAAAACGTCATTTTGGACCAGGCACGGGACCGAGCGATGGTGGCCGACTTCGGTCTCGCTAAGCTGATGGAAGGAACGGCCGAATTGACGCGTCCGGGCGAAGTGATGGGAACGCCCTGCTATATGCCGCCCGAACAAGCGCAGGATGCCGCACAGGTTGCGGAAACGAGCGATGTTTATTCGCTCGGCGCAACACTGTATCACTTGCTGACCGCTCGGCCGCCTTTTCAAGCGGCTTCGCCGGTCGAAACGATTCGGCAAGTCAATGACGACGAACCGGTATCACCACGACTGTTGAACCCGGCGATTGACCGCGATCTTGAAACGATCACGTTGAAGTGCCTGCAAAAGCAGCCGCAACAGCGTTATGCGTCAGCGGCAGACCTGGCTGACGACCTCGATCGTTTCCTTCAAGGGAGACCGATCGCCGCTCGGCCGGTCAGCCGCACAGAACGCTCAATTCGCTGGTGTAAGCGAAACCCGGTTGTCGCCGGTGCACTGGCAACGACAGCGGCTGCGATTCTATTTGCTATTGGCGCACTGGCCTGGGGACTGGTCTCCACTCGCGATGCACTAGCAAAGGCGGATCATAGTTACTCAGTTGCAAACGACGCGCGAGCAAAAGCGGAAAAGGGATACACGACCGCACACGACGTGATTAATGACCAGTACGTCGAGGTCAGCGAGAGTATTCTCCTAGATCAACCCGGTATGCAACCGTTGCGAGAGAGATTGTTAAAGCGAACTTTGGTGTACTACGAGCGATTCTTAGACGATTGGAGCGATGATCCATCACTACGGCAGGAGTTGGGATTAACTCATTACCGCGTCGGACGCATCTTGATCGATGTCGACACACCGACGGCTGCACTCGAATCCTATCAGGAAGCGAGGGACATTCAGCAACGGTTGGTTGCTGCGAGTCCAGAATCGAAGGATCGGCAATCGGAACTCGCAACAACGATCAACGCCATGGGAATTGCGTATCGACGCCTGGGACAATTGGGCGACGCGATGGATGCGTTTCGAGAAGCCGAGGAAATTCGGGCAGAATTGCATCGTCTGTATCCCGACGACGAAGAGATTCATCGAACGTTGGCAAACTCGCACATGAATATCGGCATAATCCAGCGATTGCAGGGACAACCGGATGTCGCCGCGAAAGAAATGTTGGAAGCGCAGAACATGCGGACCGAGCTGTTGGCAAGCGCCCCCGATAATCGCCAGGTAATCCGAGATTCTGCAATGGGACATTACAACCTGGCGGTACTGGACTTGAACGGTAATCTGGGGCGAGCCGTTCAGAGCTTGGATCAAGCCATAGCGCTCTTTCAACAACTTCTTGAGATCGAACCTCGCGATTTTAACAATCAACATCGACTGGCAATTTGCTACCGGATGTTGGGACAGTTGGGGAGCTTTACCGCAGAGTTAATCGCTACGAAATCATCCGGGGCCGATGTTCGTGCAAAACGCGAAGAAGCCCTTCGGGCTTACGAATCGGGTTTCGAAGTTATCAGTCCATTGGCGGAGCAAAACCCCGATGTCGGCCCGTATCAGTCGGAACGAGCAGCGTTGCTGCTGGGCATGGCAGATCTTCAACTTGTTCAAGGTTATCTACAGAACGCTGAGCAAACGTTTCAGCAGGCCGTGCAGTTGCTGCATCAGCAACTTGAATCAGGCGAACCGGAACTTCACCGCGATTTCGCCGCAGCGCTACGAGGGTTAGCCGAAGTGCAGGTCGCTCTGCAGAAACGGTCCGCTGCAATGAAAAACCTCGAATTCGCTCGCGACTGCCTGGAAGAAATCCTCAAATCTCAGCCGGAAAACGCCGAGTGGCAGCTGGATCTCGACAACACGCTCAAACGGCTGCAGGAACTGAGTGTGAATCCCTAAGTCAATTTATTGTAATATCTTATGGCAATTGCAGCGGTGTGAGCCTCGCCCCAACGCGAAGGCTGAAGGGGAGATACCGCCCGTCACCGGAATCTTTGGCACATCCGGAATAATCGTTACAACTGGAATGACAAGTCCGAATCTTGCTGCAACCTGCGGTCGGATAGCGCTCTCAGGGCCGTCAAGTTGCCGAAAAAGAAAACGGATAGTAGCGAGTATTCCGTTTGTGCCGGATGATCTGATCGAACCGTGCTCAGCAGCCGATTGTTGATCGGTACTCAACCTCACGACCAGGATGGCCGTCGAGTCCTCAAGAGTTCAGCAAGGAAGTATTCTCGTGACAGACGCTCACCAAAAGTTTGCCCGTCCGATCTTACTGTTGACTCTGTTGGGAGGGTGGTCATTCCTCAACCCGACGCCGGTTCAGGCTCAGTCATCGAGCAAGTGGGTGCGTCGCGCCTCGAAACCAGCGCCACAAGTCGGCACACGCAAGAGCGCCTCGACGAAACCCGGGGAATTCGTCAAGCCGGAAATCGCAGGAAAAGCATCTGTCGGTTCACCAGCCAATGCGGAAGAAAAGACATTTCGCATTGTTCCGGCGGCTCAGTTTGCCCAGGGACCACCGCCCGTACCACCCGCCGAGAGACAGGCTCAAGCAGAGGCTCCCTCTGTTCAGCAGGCTCCGCCTGTTCAGACACCTCCGCCTGTATTGACGCCAGTTCCTCAACGGACTCAGAGTGTCCCAACTGACCCGAAACCTCCAGTCGAAGCGACTCCAGAACCAGAGGAAACTTCTCCTACGGTTCCACCGACGCCCCCGACTGAAGATATTCCCGACCTGCCGCCCGCTCCGCTTCCTGCGCCGACTCCCAGCATCTCGGGGTTAACAGGACTAACAGGCGACTACACCTATTCACAAACGCGATCGAGACTGGCAAGCGTTCCTGATATGTTCGGTGATTTCCTTTGGCGGAACGCAACGCTACGTGCGACGGGTCCCCTGAATTCCAATCGAAAGACATTCGGTGCCGTCGACATGCCCGTCGCCGGCGGTGGACGACGCACGCTTGTGGGCGATATCAACAAGCCGTTACCCGTCGACCGCTTCTACTTCAGTTACAACTATTTCCATAACGCTGTCTCCAGCATGGCGGCAGCCAGTCCTGGGTCAACAAGAAGTCAAGACGCAAACGTCCATCGCTATACAGTGGGGTGGGAACAAACATTTGGGGAAGACAATTGGTCGGTCAATTTCCGAATGCCGTTTGCATCGGATCAAAATTTCTTGTCGCGAGTATCCGGCGGTCCTGACGGACGAGTCGCCTCTGGCGGCGGACGTGTTGGCAATCTCGCAGTGATTCTCAAGCGGATTCTCTATTCCGAGGACGACCTAGTCCTAGCGGCCGGCCTTGGCGTGGAAACTCCGACTGGAAGCAATGCCGCCGCAACAATCGGCCGA
Organism: Planctomycetaceae bacterium; assembly: GCA_028284485.1. Lineage (GTDB taxonomy): Bacteria > Planctomycetota > Planctomycetia > Planctomycetales > Planctomycetaceae > JANQRQ01. The sequence goes on from JANQRQ010000037.1 coordinate 21,356, forward strand.
TTACACTTCCGAGAAGAAAACCAAGCGGTCTTCCTGTTGCCGTTTATCGCATTCATGCACACACCGTCTGAGGACAACTTTTACCAAGCGTTCCTACAGCTCAGTGCGCCAACGAACAGCAACCCAGTCGAATTGACCGATTTGACTGGCGATGCGCCGCGGACAATCGGAAAGTACACCGATCAAACGCTGTTGCACTTCAACGTCTCGTGCGGGGAATGGCTGACACGCGATCCCTGTTCTAATTTCTGCACGGGAATTGCCGCATTAGTCGAGTTGCATTACACCGCCGCACTCGAAGACAGCGACCAAATCCTGGGGACGGAAATCATCGACGATGATATTGCCGGCTTTTTGTTGACCGATGACGCGAAACGCGCACAGATGCTGAATGTTGCGACGGGATTCCATACCGAATTCTGCGACGGAACGACGCTGCGAGTTGCTAGCATCTTCCCGTTACTGCAAGGCAGCGAGCGAGCCTTCGATGGCGAGCTGACTGTGCAATTTATTCGCCGGTATTGATCCTGCTGCGGTTATCGGCTCGGCGTGACTTCATTCACCCAGTCGAGATGCATCCGCAATAGCCGCGCCACGAGCTCCGGCTTCTCATTTAAGTAGTTGGTGCGCTCAGGCTCTGCACCTTCCAGGTTAACCAATTGTTTGGGAGCGTCATCCTGGCCGATCAGCTTCCAGCTGCCTTCTCGGACGGCCCAGTTCCGTGCCCAACCCCAGTGCAGGACTTTGTGAGAGCTAGGGGCATCAGCCGAATCAATAATCGGTAACACGCTTCTGCCGTCTAATTCGACATTCGGATGTGCGATTCCGCACAAGTCCAAGACGGTGGGAAACCAATCTGCGGCGATGACTGCTTGGTCGCGAACGATTCCCTGAGGCAACTTCGCGGGAAAGCTCAGAATCGCGGGTACGCGGATACCGCCTTCGAGAAACTGTCCTTTGTGGCCGATCCACTTCCCCGTATTTCCTCCGCCACCGTTTGCGCTGTAGTAATGGCCCTTGGGGAATCCGCTGGTGTGGTCGTCAATATCAATTGGCGCTTTGTCCTCGGCCGAATGGCCATTATCACTCATAAACACAACGATGGTGTTTTCGCGGACTCCTACGTCATCAAGTTTCTTGAGAATTGCCCCCATGCGATTGTCGACGGTTGAGACCATTCTCGCGTACGACTGACGTGGCATTTCCAAGTGTTCGTAGCGCGAGTCGAATTGGTGATCCGGCTGCTCCGGGTAATGCGGAATGTTGAATGCCACATACAAAAAGAATGGTTCTGCATGATGCTTTTCGATGTAGTCCAGAGCCCGAGTGGTCACCATGTCGGGAAAGTATTCTCCTTGTCGATAGATCTCCGTTTTTTGGTCGTAAAGATCATGGAAGCCTCTTCCATGCAAAAAGTAATGTCGGTAGTTATCGATAAACCCACCGAGGTGTCCGAAAAACACTTCGAATCCTTGATCAATCGGGCCATGGCCGTCCCGGGCGCCAAGATGCCATTTCCCGAACAAAGCTGTTCGATAACCGTTTTCTTTCAAGACTTCGGCGAGAGTGATTTCTTCAACCGGGAGATTCGTGCCGGTTTGGTTTCCGTTGCGGGGGCCTTGCGCCCAATTCACAATCCCGGAGCGTTGAGGATGCCGACCTGTCAAAAGCAACGCACGAGACGGGCAGCAAACCGCATGTGCGTAAGCTTGCGTAAAGCGAATTCCCTTAGCGGCAAGGTCGTCCATTGCCGGCGTGTAAAGGTCGGTCGAGCCATAGCAATTCGCGTCGAGTGTTCCCTGGTCGTCGGTGAAAAGGATGACAACATTTGGTTCGGCTGCCGCCAGAACTGACTGGGTGAAACCGAAGCTCACGAACTGAACTGCCAGCAGAAACTGAAAGGTTGGTCGCATATGGTTGTCCGCCTGGTTCGAATCGGGTTGGATTTCAACCGTTGATGGATGCTCTCCATTGTGACATTGTTCGGCTGACTTTGCGAATCAACTGGGTAGCTGTCACACGATCACATCACTGCAGTAGCAATCGGCACCGCTTTCTTGTCGAGAAAGGCTGCACAGTTGCCATGTTCGATTACGCCCGCAAATCCCGACTTATCGGTCGTGCTGGCTCCGTGTGGCGTATTCCACGCGAATTCGAGCGATTCTTGGCGGAGCACAATCGGTCGAAGGCCTCAACTTACCATTGCGTTTGGCTTGTTTCGCACGTCATCATCAATAATAGGAACGGGGCAATCGCGCGATGTCAATACGCGCGAATGGGGATTGCTAATGCCCATCTGCATGCACGTTCTGGCATTTCTTGTGGGGTCACATCGTCGTGGATCTGTTGCAGCGAATAGGACTGAAGAAGTCCGGCCAACCTGACGGCCAAGGACACATGACTTGGGCTTCGAAAAGCCTTTCTCATACTGCAACGCGCGCCGGTGAATTCCTTAAAACCCAAATCTGGGTCTGGCCAATTATTGCAGTCATCATTCTCTCCGTTATCGGATTCTCGGTCCGGCGGGCCATTGAAGCCACGATGAAGGAGAATCTCAGTTCGGGACTTAGAACTGTTCTCAATCTCGAAACTGGTATGCTCAAAGCTTGGCTTGTGGTTCAGCAATCCATTGTTGAAACGGTAGCCAACGACATTCAAATCCGCGAATCGATTTACAAACTGATTGATGCGTCCATCGATACCGCACAGGTCGGGTCGGCAATTACGGATGTCGAAATCCACCAGGAGATTCAAAAGGAACTCGCCCCTGTTATGTCATCGCATGACTACGAGGGGTACTTCATCGTCGACAAGTCTCGCCGAATACTGGCTTCGTCCCATCCTGCGTTAATAGGCATGGAAGAGGTCACTGAATATGAAGAGTTTCTTTCTCGTGTGCTGGATGGCGAATCGACCGTGTCACCTCCGTTTGCCAGTGTGGTAATGATTAAGACCGAGTCGGGGCGAATGCGTGTCGGCGAACCGGTTATGTATGCCTGCGCACCGGTGCGGGATAATTCCTTTCAAGTTGTTGGCGCATTGGCGCTGCAGATTCGACCGGAGCGTGAGTTTACTCGCATTCTTCAAGAAGGAAGAGTCGGCGCGTCGGGGGAAACCTATGCTTTCAACAGTGAAGGAGTCATGGTTTCCAATAGTCGATTCGACGAAGACCTGATTCTACTAGGCCTGCTTCCCGATCACGAAGATTCCCGATCGATTCTCAATCTGCTCGTGCGTGATCCCGGCGGAGACGTCACTCGAGGCTATCGGCCGAAACAACGCCGCTCGGAATTGCCGCTCACCAAAATGGCTGCCGACGCGATCGCTGGAAACTCGAATGTCGATGTCGAGGGGTTCAACGATTATCGCGGCGTCCCTGTGGTCGGTGCCTGGACTTGGCTCCCCGAATACGGCATTGGGATTGCTACCGAGGTTGACGTTGCCCAGGCATTCCGGCCACTGGTCATTCTGCAACGCACGTTTTGGAGCCTGTACGCGCTACTCATCCTCAGTTCGGCAGCCATATTCGTGTTTACGATCATTGTTTCGCGACTTCGAAGGGAAGCACAAAAGGCGGCAATCGAGGCTCAGCAATTGGGTCAATACACCTTGGAAG
>JANQRQ010000038.1 GCA_028284485.1 Planctomycetaceae bacterium
CACCCGACAAAGCATGGTTTCGATTACTACTGCGGGCCTTCGCTCGCAGGCGTGTTGAACCTGATGCAGTACAAACTGCAGGAGAACGGCGAGGATCGGGAATACAACCGGTTCTTGACCGATGTGCTCACTGACAAGGCGCTTGGTTTTATCGAATCGAATCGAGAGCGGCCGTTTGCACTCGTGCTCGCCACGCAGGTGCCTCACTCACCGTGGAATCGAGTGCCGCCGGAAGATTTGGCTCCGCTGGAGAATGTGGAGATTGAACTGCCGACAGCGCGGGCGGATTTCAGCGGCGGTGCCGACCAGTTGCGTCAATTCACACGCAACTATTTAGGGCTCGTGCGCACGGCCGACCGTAATCTTGGTCGCATTCTGGCGACTCTCGACAAACACGGTCTGACAGAACGGACGATTGTGATTTTCACCAGCGATCACGGGTTCATGATGGGGCATCGCAATTTGATTGGCAAAGGGACAGCGACTTTCTATGCCGGCGGTATATTCGGTCCGCGGCGGATGAATATGTTCGACGATTCGCTGCGTGTTCCGCTACTCATTCGGTGGCCCGGTGCGATTGCACCTGGCAGTCGATTTTCGCAGGTTGTTTCGAATCTCGATTGGTTTCGGACAATTCTGGCGATGTTGGGTGTTTCGCAACCGGCGGGATTGCGACAAGAAGGTCGCGATTTGACGCCCATGTTACGTGGTGAAGATTTCGGCCACGACCACATCCTGTTCGGCCAACTCGATGTCGAGCGTAACGGTTTCGCGCTGATGCGGATGATCCGTACCGATCGCTGGAAACTGGTGCGGCTGCATTTGCCATTGATGCTGGATGAACTGTACGACCTCTCCAACGATCCTGGCGAGACCCGCAATCTGTACCGCAATCCGCAGTTTCGCGAGATTCGAGACCAGTTGCAGCAGCAAATGACCGAATGGCAGAAGTCGATCGACGATCCCGTGTTCAAAGTCGAGCGGGCCGTTCATGCGAAATAACGGCCATGAGGGACTTCAAATCTGCGAATGAAGCCAAAGTCACACGTCTGGATCCGCCCGCAGGCTAGCGCCATGCGGCTCACATCGATAACGCCAAGCATGAACTCCGGGGACGACGACGAATGCCATCCTCATAGCGTGTACATGAACAGCGCAAACGATGCAAAGCCGGCGGCCAATGCGAATATTCCCCAACCACGCATGCGGGGAACCTGCCACCAGATGAATAGACCGGTGGCGACCCAGATGAGCATGCCAGTGCATGTGGCATCAACCATGACCGCCCAGGCATTGTTCCAAAAACCGTCTTGGTGATAGCCGGCGCGGGCGTGCATGCTGCTTAGAATCATCGAAGGAGTCGATTGCCGCGTGAACAGAACGAGTTGTTGCTGGTCGAGTTGATACGTCAATCGTCGGGTATCCCAAAAGCTGAGGAAGTAGACCTCGATCCGCTTACTGCCGGATCGGTAGGCTCCGAATGCATCCGACTCGATTCCGGCGACCTTGAGCAATTCCGCAGCATACTCGCGCGGGATGCGCGGCTCTTGTGGTACTTCGATGTTGCAGGGCCAACTTCCTTGTCGTGTCCAGGAATCGCCCGAAGTGTTGTAAAGATCCTTCGGCTCTTCGAACCAGTCGGCGTGGTGGAAGGCAATGGCCGTCACCGCGTACATGACGAACCAGGGGAGGCAAAGCAGCGTGAGATAGAGATGCGTGCGGCGAATGATGAGTGAGAAGTTTTTCATGGATGCCGTTCTCACAATGTCGCCAGAAACAGAACAAATCCGCCAACGCCGACGAACAGGCACAGACTTCCAAGCCGCCTGGTGCGTTTCATCTCCAACCACATCCAGAGACCGGTGATCGCCCACAGCACGATCGCCACGATGACGCAGTCAACGAGAACGGCCCACATGGTATTTGCCCAGTACGGTTGTTCGTAGCTGCGGCGGCGGTGGAGCATTTCGAGGAAGTACGCCAGCCCGAACCCCTGTCGCTCGACCTTAAGAGTGCCCGGGTCGGCGGTGTAAGTGATGCGGTAGGTGCCGATCGCCCGGTGGCGGGTAACCGTGATCCTGTCGTCGCCTGGTTTTCCACGGACGCTGTGGGCTCCTTCGAGCCCCAAGTGTTGAAGAATCTCCTGGCCGGCCTCTTCAGCGTCGGCGCTGTCGCCGAATGTGGGGGAATAGGGGATCTCGTGAATCGTCTCAAACTCAGGTTCGATACGCTGCAGCGATCCCGTGAAGAATTCCCGGTGATGCATGCCGAGTGTGCTGAGGGCGTACATCACGACCCAGGGCGTCAGAAACAGCGCCAGGAACAAATGCGTCCGGCGGATGAGAAGGGAGATCCTCACTCGCGTCGCTTTCAAAAGTCAATTCAATGTGATCGATCAGATACACAAACGAAAGTTTACCCTCAAACGAGAACAACTGACGCGAAGAGTTCGACGGTCGCGGTCAATTGTTCGTTCGTTTTGTGCTCACGACGACGCGCCGGTGCTTTGGAGTTTGACCAGTTTGACCGAAACATTGGACCCATCGACTTCGAAGATGAGGTAATGGTGAAAGCCCCATTTGCCGTCGTTTAGCGGTGCACCGGCGCCGCCGGATACCAGGTAGACGATTGGGTCGCCGCTCGACCAACTCGGTACATTTGTGATGTCGTCCGGCGCTTGCGGGTTGTAGTACAGGTGTTCGTGGGCTGCCAAAACGTAAGCAATGTTGTCGTAGTTTTTGAAGAGTTCGATCAATGCTTGTCGACTTTCGGGATAGAGCCGATCGTCCCATTCGCTTTTCGGTGGCCCTTCGTCCAACGCATGAATCGGGTAATGCATGGTGATAAAGATGTGCTTTTTATCGCGGTTGGCGTCGAGGTCCGCCTTAAGCTGGTCGATTTGCCGGGGACTCATGTAGCTGAATTCCTGATCGGGCGGCGGTTTCGGCGTGTCGGCCGCGGGAACATCTTCAGTATTCAGCGCGATGAATCGGGAGTTGCCATAGTTGAACGCACCGTAGGTGGAACCAACACATTCCCGGTAGAGGTTGTGCATCCGTTCGGTGGGGACGTCATCGCTGTCGTCCATCTCGTGGTTGCCGGGCGCGTTATAAATCGGGACGCCGGCTTTCGTCGCCAGGGCCAGAAAGTCTTTGTATTGTTGGCGGATGGTGTCGATCGCGTTGGGGTCGTTGGCTTTCGGTTTCCCTTCAATGACGTCCCCTAGCGACATGGCGAACACCGGCGGGAGTTCTTTAATTTCCGTGAAGATCTCTTTGATTGTTTCGGGTTGCGGTTCTCCTTCGGCGGGACGGTTGTCGCCGAAAATGACGAACGTGAATTTGTTGGCGTCTTTGGCGGGAGCGAGTTCCCCCGTGCCCATCATGGGAGTCAGCGGCGGCAGGCCGTTCGGTTTTGCTTGATCGGAATCGGCTACTTGCGCTTCCAAGGGATTTGACGCGTTGTTTGGTAGCCCCGCGCCACTTGCTAGATAGATGGCGACTGCAACCAAGCAAAATTGGGAAACTTTCATAAGGTGCACCTCGTTTCGATGTCAGCCTAGCAGGGAATGGAATCACTCTCAATCTCCGAAGTGACGCAACGGCGGCCAAAACCTGCTATTCTCGATCCGGGTATTTTCCCTAAGGCACGACCTTTCGAGGAATTCGAACAGGAGCGACGATGAATTCGCAGCAACGGCCGAACATTCTGTGGTACTGTGCCGATGCTCAGCGGTACGATACCGTGGGAGCGCTGGGAAACTCAGAGATTCGCACGCCGACACTCGACCGATTGGTTGAAGGCGGGGCGGCATTTACTCGTGCTTATTGTCAGTCCCCAATTTGCACGCCGAGCCGAGCCAGTTTTCTGACCGGTCGCTATCCAGCGACGACACAGATTTACCGAAACGGGCATGATGAGTTTCCGCCGACCGAGCGATTGGTGACGAAAATTCTGGCGGAGGCCGGCTACGATTGCGGATTGGCAGGAAAGCTGCATCTTTCGTCGGCCAGGCAGGGAGAAAAGCGGTACGACGATGGCTTTCGCGCGTTCTACTACAGCAATCTCCCCTACCCTGATGAAGCCGACGATCGCAACTGCTACTACCAATGGCTGCGTGATGAGAAGGGAGTCGATCCGTACGAGTTGTTCGAGCATCGTGCGCCGTTTTGCGGGCCGGGAGTCCCGTCGGAATTGCATCAAGTGACGTGGTGTTCCGAGATGGCGATGCGGTTTATGAGCGAGCCGCGTGACGGTCCGTGGCTGATGGTGCTGAACCCGTTCGACCCGCATCCGCCGTACGATCCTCCGGCTGAGTTTTTGGATCGTTATCAGCCCAATGCGCTCGCACCACCGTTGTTTCAGAAGTCGGACCTCGAGCGTCAGACCGCTTTTCATGGGATTCGGCAACAAAAGCTGGAAGCGGTGGATCCCTACGGTCCGATGCCCGATCCGCCCGATTTGACGGCAGGATCGCAGTCCGCGCGAACGTACAAAGCTCCCGAGAAATTCCACGGTCAAACGATCAAGGCCGCCTACTACGCCATGATCGAGCATATCGATCACCAGTTCGGTCGCCTGATTGATCATCTGGAAGCTCGAGGCGAACTCGAGAATACGATCATTGTGTATCACAGCGATCATGGCGAGCTATTGGGAGACCACGGACTGATCTTTAAAGGGTGCCGATTCTTCGAGGGAGCCGTCCATGTGCCCTTCCTTTGGTCGTGGCCGGAAAGGTTTTGCGAAGACCTCAAAAGCGATGCGTTGGTCGAACTTGTCGACATTGCTCCGACGCTGCTGGAGGCCGTTGGACTGGATGTCCCGACTGCCATGCAGGGACGATCGTTGCTGCCGATTTTGACCGGCGAAACGGATCCCACGGAGCACAAATCGCACGTCGTTTGCGACTTTAACGACTCGGTTGGGTACAGCCCCTGCCCGACTCCGACGCAGGCGACGATGACATTCGACGGGCGATACAAACTTGTGGTCTATCATCGCGAGGGCGACCTGGCAGAACTGTTTGACTTGCAAGAGGATCCTGGCGAATTCGTTAACCTGTGGGACTCCGACGCGCACCAGGAGCTGAAGCTGCGACTGCTGCGTGCCCATATGGATGCTGTGATGTCGACTGTCAGTGCCGGCCGCGAGCGCATCACAACCTATTGAAGGCGCATGCTATGCTGGTAGGATGACGCCGGTTTAATGCCAGTCCTTCGTCGGGCTGTTGTATGTCGGTCGCAATTAGCCACCATGAATCTCAATTCGATTCGGCTGCCCGCTGAAACAGAGCGTCCGGTTCGTACCACCCAACATAACTCAACACCACAGAGTTCACTCCGTCGGGCTTCGCGTTGAAACGTACAAGCCAGTCGAAGTTCATTTGTGTGGGAGCCCTGGCGTAGAAAACGTCGTTTTCCCAATGAACCAGTTTGGTGGTGAAGCGACCGAATCGCAGCGACAATTCAGCATCGCTGTGGAGGATTTGCACATCCCCAAACAGCGGTGAGCGAAACCGTCCCGCATATGCCGACAGCGGGTGCGTGGGCTTGGTTTCCCTGTCTCGAGCTGCATCCAGTTCGATGCGAGCCCGATCACGACTTTGGTATGCCTGGCCTGGGCGCTCGACATAGGGTTGATCGAAAACTTTCGGGTCAAACGTGGTTTCTGCTTCGGCGCAGTACGAGTCCAAGAAGTGATACATCAGAATCCCGGTCATTCCGTAGTCCCAGTCGAGATTTGACAAAACGACGACTCCAAGATTCTCTTCTGGAACTAAACCGATGATGGCTCCCCAAGCTCCCGTGTGCATGACAAGTTTTTGGCCGCGATAGTCGAGCACGAACCAGCCGAGCCCTGTTCCGTAGAATTTGGCTGCATAGGGGTTTTCTTGCGTGTTTCCGCGCAGCGGAACGGATTGATACAGGGCGTGCATTTCACGAATTGATTCGTCGGAGAGGACCCGCTGATCACCAAATTGCCCCTGCGCTAGTTGCAATTGAATCCAATTCGCCATGTCATGCGCGCAGGAATAAATGGACCGTGAACGTTGTAATTGCCGACTGACGATTTGCCCTTCGTTGCGCCAGTGCCGAGGCGCGAAGTTCAATTGATTCTGTTCGCGGATTTCAAACATCGTGTTGTGCATTGCAAGTGGTGCCAAAAGTTCGTCCGTTACGAGTTGCGGCCAAGGGCGTTTCGAAACTCTCGCCACGACATCTCTGAGAAGAGCGTACATCAAGTTGTTGTAGGTATGTTTCGAGCGAAATGGTGCCTTAATTCCGAGGTGGCGAATTCGACGCAGTTGTTCTGCTGGTTCGAGATTTGATTGTGAAAATATCAGATCGCCGAGCTGCAGGCCGGTTCGATGACATAGCAAATCTCGGAGAGTCGCTTGTTGTGTCATGTACTCGCTGGGGAATTGGATTTCGGGCGCGTGCGACGTGACGCGATCGTCCCAATGGAGTTCGCCCCGATCGACTAGCACAGCCACAGATGCGGCAGTGAAAGATTTCGAGAGGGATGCGATATCGAATAGCGTATATTCATCAACCGAGTCGTTCTGATCGACGGCTCGATGTCCATAACCCCGTAAAAACGTCACTTGCCCGTCTTTGACGACCGCAATAGCCACGCCGGGGGCTTCCCAGCGCTTAAGTGCAGCATGAATGAAGGCGTCAACTGTATCGAATCGTCGTTCGTCACCGGAGGCCTGCTGGGTGACCAGTAAGAGCAGACATAGCCAGATGGGAGCTAACCGATTCATCCGTTGACGCCTTGATTGTCCTTCAGATTGAGTCATGTTCGCGTTTGCAGCTTTGTCATCGGAATAAACTTGGCGATCTAGTCTTTAGATTGCCGATCGCCTGGTTGAAGTACATTGTGTCGACGACAGATTTCGAGCACGCGGTCCAACGGGATTGCTTCCGCGACGTGTCCCTTAAAGCCTTGAACCGTGGTTGCCTGAAAGAGACTGTTGACGACTGCCTCTTCGGTCGCCTCACGGGCGGCTTGGAACAACGGGGAGAGCGCCTCGTCTTGCAGGATTTCTCGAGTTGTGGTTGATTCCTTCGATTGATACGCAGTCCGCATTTGCTTGTTCGTTGAGAATGCGATGACGTAGTCACCACTGCCGTGCGTCATGGGTGACCCGGTTGCCGCCAATCCCAACAACGCGCGTCGTCCTATTCGTTTGAGTTGCCGCGCGTCGACAGGTGCGTCCGTTGCGACGACAACCACACATGACCCCTGCTCTTGGCCTTGTTCGTTTTCAGCATGTTGTTGCAGGTAGTATCGCCCCAGCTCTTTTCCAACGGGCGCTCCAGCAATCGAAAGGATGCCGCCGAAATTTGTCTGCACAAGCACGCCCAATGTGTAGCCGCCCAACGTGTCGGGGAGATGCCGCGAAGACGTTCCAATTCCCCCTTTCCAACCAAAGCAGCGTGTTCCGGTGCCGGCCCCGACAGAGCCTTCGGCAATCGCGCCCGATTGAGCGGATTCAATGGCTTGATAGACGTCCTCGTGCTTCAAACGCTGGGCGCGAATGTCGTTGAGGAATGCGTCGTTACATTCACCGACGACCGGATTGACCGAGAAGACGTTTTGGTTCCCCGATTGCCGGAGTGTGTAGGCAATGAGTGCGTCTGCCGCGGTGAAGGTGCTTAACGTGCTCGTCAAAATAATGGGAGTCTCGAGGAGGCCGAGTTCCTCGACTTGGGAGATTCCAACGAGCTTGCCGAAACCATTTCCGACGACAATGGCTGCAGGGACTTTCTGCTGAAAGATGTTTCCGTTATGGGGAACGATTGCGGTCGCCCCTGTGCGAAACTGGTCTCCTTCAATAATCGTTTTGTGACCGACGAGGACTCCCTCGACATCGGTAATGGAATTCCACGTTCCGGTCGGGAGAACCCCGATCGTGATTCCGACTTCGCGGGCTCGCGGACGCTCGGCAGGACTGCCCTGCTGATCGTCATTTGAATCAGCGGCCGACAGTTCGGCGGCAAAGGCCCACAGTCCACAAAGCAGAAACATCGAGACTATCGAAGTTGAAAATGTCATAATGGCACAACCTTGAATCGATACGTGTGACTTGGCGCCGAGCAGATTCTTTCCAGACACGTACGTTAGTGTTCACGTCCAGTGAAATCTGATGGCGGCCACCAGAAGACTTTAAGAAGTTCCCCTGATTATGATCGTCTGGATGATCTGCGGCAAATCGTGGGCTATTGCAGATCGCCGATGGGACGCCGACAATGACATATCGTCGAAGCCAATGTCATGTTCAAAGGAAACAAGATGAGCCTCTCCGACACGATTCGAAAGCTGTCCCTTATCGCGATTGCGTTTCTTGGGGCATATTTCTCGGCAGCCACTGCGAATTCCGCCGATCGCCCGAATATCGTCTTTATACTCACAGATAATCACGGGGCTTGGACTCTGGGTTGCTATGGGAATCCCGATATTCGCACGCCTCACATTGATCGATTGGCTGCAAATGGGATTCGATTTACTCGCGGCTTCAGTTCCAACGCGGTTTGTTCGCCGACTCGTGCGACGTATCTCACCGGATTGTTGCCGTCTCAGCATGGTGTGCATTGTTTCTTGCGGTCGAGTGAGGCACAAATCGGTCCCAATGCCTACAGCACGATTGCCGAATTTCGCACGCTGCCAAAGATACTCTCCGAAGCTGGATATACGTGTGGTTTAGTCGGGAAGTGGCATTTGGGGCTGAACATGCAGCCGCAGGAGGGATTTCAGAAGTGGATCACGATGCCGCATGGCGGAACGTCCACCTTCTATGATGCCGAAGTTATCGAGAACGGCGAAATTCGCCGTGAGCCGAAGTATCTGACCGATTTGTGGACGGAGCACGCTGTTGGATTCATCGAGGAAAACAAGGATCGACCGTTCTTCTTGTTCTTGTCTTACAACGGTCCGTACGCATTGGGGCGCAGCTTGACATTGCCGGCGCGAAATCGGCATGCGGAGTATTACGCCGACAAATCGCTCGATTCTTTTCCGAGGGAAGAGATGCATCCCTGGCAGCATGCCAACAAGCAGTATCTCAATAACATCGACGCGATTCGTCGCGTTGCCGCTGAAGTGAGCGGTGTCGACGATGGAGTCGGGGCTGTCTTGGAGACGCTTAAGAAACACGAGTTACAGGAAAACACATTGGTCGTCTTTACTGCCGATCAAGGCTGGGGAGGCGGGCAGCATGGTCTGTGGGGTATGGGTGACCACACGCGTCCGTTACATGCTTATGACCCGGCGATCTGGATCCCTTCCATCTATTACCATCCTGGGGTCGTGCCGGCTGGTACGACGTCTGACATCATGACCAGCAACTATGATTTCATGCCAACGATTCTGAGTTATCTTGATCTGCCCGATGAGATACCGTCCGATTCTCCCGGGCGGGACTATTCTGCTGTGTTGCGTGGCGACGATGTTGATTGGGACAACACCGTGTTTTATGACTTTGAGAATACCCGCGCGATTCGCACAGCCGAATGGAAATATGTTGAACGGTTTCCAGATGGTCCGCATGAATTGTACGACCTGCAAAAGGATGCGGGTGAGCAATTCAATTTGTTTGGCCAGTCGCAACAAAAAGAAACCGAGTTGGATTTGAAGCAACGACTACACAAATTCTTCGACGAGCACGCGTCACCAGAGTTTGACTTGTGGCGCGGCGGCCGCTCGAAACCCAATCTTTTAACGGCGAGTGAGTTTCCGCAATTGCGGAAAAATAAGCCATAGCCGCTGGCGGAACTGTGTTCCCAACCAAGCCCTGGCTGAATCTACATTGTGTTGAGGCAATCATGAGTGGAATAGATGACTCGAAATTTCGGAACAAGACTCTACAGTCTGACTTGCTGAGGCGGATGTGCTGGATATCGGTCGCAGGATTTCTGTTTTGCATCATGCCATTTCGCATTCAGGCAGGGATGCTATCGGTCCGCGTGACTGGCGGGGACGGTCAATTGATGCCTTGTCGTATCCATTTGACGGATGAAGCGCGAGAGCCGATTCGCGCACCGGGCCTGCCTTTTTTTCGCAATCATTTCGTCTGTCCCGGTAACGTGTCGTTGACATTGGAAAAAGGCAACTACCGGCTGGAGATCGAAAGAGGTCCCGAGTTTGAACGTCATGATCTGTTTGTTTCGATCGACGAGACGGGCACCAAAGAGATCGTCGTGACGCTCAAGCAGATCGTCGATATGTCGGCACTGGGTTGGCACTCCGGCGATTTGCATGTGCACCGCAATCCGGTTGAAATCGAGCTGCTGATGCAGGCTGAGGGTTTGGATGTTGCACCGGTCATCACTTGGTGGAACAACCGCAATTTGTGGTTGGACCGGGATCTGCCGACTGAAACACTTCACGAATTCGGAAAGAATCATTTTTACGATGTCATGGCCGGTGAAGATGAGCGTGAAGGGGGAGCGTTATTGTACTTTCACCTCCCGGAACCGTTGCAGATTTCGGGTTCAGCCCGGGAGTATCCCTCTCCAATGAAGTTCCTGGCGGAAGCGCGTCAGCATGACGGAGTTTGGGTCGATATTGAAAAGCCATTCTGGTGGGATGTTCCGATTTGGTTGGCAAGCGGCCAGGTCGATTCGATCGGGTTGGCAAACAACCACATGTGCCGTAGCACGATGTACGAAAGTGAAGCATGGGGACGACCTCGGGATGTCGGTCGACTGCCAGCGCCGCGGGGCAACGGCTTTTGGACGCAAGAAATCTATTATCACATTTTAAATAGCGGATTGAGAGTGCCCCCCTCCGCGGGGAGTGCCTCAGGAGTCTTGCCGAATCCTGTCGGTTACAATCGGGTCTATGTGCAAACGGATGCACCTTTGGACTATGCTGAGTGGTGGGAGGCATTGCGTGCGGGCCGATCATTCGTGACAAACGGTCCTTTGTTGATTTGCCGGGCCGATGGTCAATTACCGGGACACGTGTTTCGGGCTTCATCGAATTCCAACAAGCCGATCGAGTTGGAAATCGAATTGATGAGTCAGGATTCGATCGCGGCCATTGAAGTCATATCCAACGGGACAGTCGCCAAACGAGTTGCCGTTACGGAAAATCCCCATGGTTTTGGCAAATACAAGACTCAAGTCGATATCGCCAAAGGGGGGTGGTTTCTCGTTCGTGCCATTACCGATGAGCCAAGGACCTTTCGGTTTGCATCGACAGCTCCCTACTATGTAGAAGGAACAGATGGCGAAAAGCGGATTAGTCGCTCGTCTGTTCAATTTTTTGTGGACTGGATTGACGAGCGAATGGCGCGCGTGCCGTTGAAGCTGCAAGACGCCGACCAGCAGGAAGAGGTGTTAGCGCACCATCGTCGGGCACGAGCTTTTTGGTCGGAATTGTTAGTTGACGCAAATGCCGACTGATGGTTATGCAGCCTCGCGTCGATCGATGTATGCCAAGAACTGATCTGCCGGTCGTTCGCCTTGCGAGATTGCGACTACGATAAGAAAGCGATGGAAGCAGCTAAGACTCTATGAAACGCGAACTGGAACGATACAGCCGCCAGGTGCTGTTTGACGGTATCGGCGAAGAGGGGCAGCGCCGAATCGTAAACAGCCGGGTGGTTGTCTGTGGCTGCGGCGCACTCGGAACGGTATTGGCCGAGACGATGGTCCGCGCTGGTGTTGGCTCGGTCCACATCATCGATCGCGATTTCGTCGAGATCAGCAATCTGCAGCGACAAGTGCTATTCGACGAAGACGATGTGAAGGAACGAGTGCCAAAAGCGATTGCCGCACGAGATAAGCTGCGAAAGATCAATTCCGAAACAACGATCGAATCGACGATTGCAGATATCGACCATACGAATATTCTGAAGTTCGTTGAGGGGAACGACCTCATTTTGGATGGCACGGATAATTTCGAAATCCGATTCTTGATCAATGATGCGTCATTGGAAACAGGTATTCCCTGGGTCTATGCCGGTTGCATTGGTAGCCATGGCCAAACAATGGCGATTTTTCCCAACGAGTCTGCGTGTCTCCGTTGTCTGATGGACGACGTTCCCGAACCGGGCATGACGGAAACGTGTGATACAGCGGGGATCCTGGGGCCCACCGTTAACGTGATCGCATCGCTGCAAGCCGTCAGCGGTCTCAAGATACTGGCTGGGCGCCGCGACCTTGTCTCGCCGGTGTTGACGATTGTCGATGTCTGGGACGGCACGTATCGAAACATGAGCGTGGCGAATTTGAAGGAGCGAGCGAACTGCCGCGCGTGTGATGCTGGCGAGCGTGAATGGCTATCCGGTCAGCGAGGATCGCAGACGACGGTACTGTGCGGCAGAAATGCAGTGCAGTTTTCTCCGCCACAAAAATCGAGCATTTCCTTCGAATCCCTGAATGGGAAACTGGCAAGCGCTGGCGACGTGACGTTTAACTCCTATCTGCTGCGGCTGACTCTGACCGATCCCGATTACGACATTACGGTGTTTCGTGATGGTCGTGCGATTATCAAAGGGACGGATGACATCGCCTTAGCCAAGAGCCTTTACGCGCGATACATCGGCAACTGAATCACATCGTCGTTGCCCGCGACTCCCGCCGCAATGCGAGGGCTGCTGCAGGTTCATTCCTGCGGATGGCTTTGTAGGAACCGTCGCGACGGTCGATGGGCACATCTCTTTTGCTGAACCGCGAAAGGCATATCCAACAGAGTCGATTCAATCTGAATCGTAGCCGGTTTAATCTGCACAATTGAACCATCAATTTGTTGACATCGACCAGTCGGAATCTACGTTTTCTCAGACGATTGGTTAAATGCAATGCAATTGCAAGTCGTCAAGGATGAGCGACCGCACTGTAGGCAGCAGTGAGTAGATGACAGGCGCGTATCATGAAAGAGACTCCACTAATACCGCGAAACGGCTTCACGTTGGTCGAGGTGTTCATCGTTGTCGTGATCTTGGGAATTCTGGCTGCCACCGTACTACCGCAGTTTACGGAAGCCGAGGTATTCGCCAAACAGTCAGCGCTACAACAAGACCTGCAGGTCCTGCGTAGCCAGATTGAGCTGTACCGGTTTCAACACGAAGGTCGGTACCCCGCGCATGACTCGACTGACCCGGATGATTTTCGCGATTCGATGCTTCTTGCCAGTCAGGCCGACGGAACGACGGCCGCCGTTGGTACGCCGGGATACGAATTTGGTCCCTACTTCCTTGGTCAGCTACCCCCGAATCCTTATACCGGAGGTCGCGGCTTACGAATCGTCTCGGACATTGATGCGGCCGTTCCCAACGAGACCGATCAAGAGCCGAACGG
Source organism: Planctomycetaceae bacterium (assembly GCA_028284485.1). Classification (GTDB taxonomy): domain Bacteria; phylum Planctomycetota; class Planctomycetia; order Planctomycetales; family Planctomycetaceae; genus JANQRQ01. The sequence continues at coordinate 13,314 of JANQRQ010000038.1, forward strand.
GATTCTTATCGGGTGGATCTACGACCCTGCGACTGGGCGAATTAAGGGAAACAACCGCGGAATCTCGATGTCCGGAAAACCACTGGACGAATTCTAGAGCGGTTTACTTTTTCTTGTGGGCGTTTCTGGCTCGTGGGAGCCAAGTATCATAATACTAAACGCGATTGTCGCAGCGACAAGTCAACGTAATGCGCTGTCGATTGTGCTCCCAGCCGTCAGCTCATCGTGCCGAAGCTGAACAGATCCCTTAACTCGACCGCGAACCGTTGAGTGAACGAGTCTCCCGAACGGCCGTCGCTCGATTGTGTTTTGGCAATGCTTCGTTTGATGAACGTCCCATTCTGCCTGTATCGCATGGATAGGCGTTTCCCGTGGAGCGAGCAGGCCACTAGAATCGCGCGAATTAGTTGACTACGATCGAGGGCATGGCTCACCTTTCGTTCATCGCGCAACCGTTTCTGGTCCGCCATATTGATCAAGCCTGGCTCTAAATCTTGTGGAAGATGACCGCTATGCGGATCGCCTGCCGAATTCGCAGTTTGTTTCTGCATCGCGAATTGCTCCTAATTGCCGGCGTTTACTTGGCAGCGGTTGTTTTTGTTGTCCCACCGGTCGATCCATACCCCACAGGGGATGACTGGAATTATGCGGTGACAGCCCGGGAATTCGTCGAGACCGGTCACATACGGTTGGGAGCCTGGCCGGCCATGACGCTGGTGACTCATGCGGTCTGGGGATCGGGCTTTCTGTATTTGTTCGGCGAGTCTTGGGTTGTGCTTCGTGCTTCGATGATGGTGATGGCATGGCTTGGCGGCGTCGCGATCTATAGGCTGGCACTCGACTTTACCCGACCTCGAATTGAGGCAGCGATGTTATGTGGATGCTACGTCGTAGCCCCCGTGGTACTGGCATTCTCGTATACATTTTATACCGATATCACTGGTACCTCGCTGATGCTGGTGACGGTCGCCGCGTTTTCACAAACACTCAGGCGCGGGTCATGGAAGGCGTTCGCCGGCGCCGGGTTGTTGGCAGGAATTGCTTTTTTGGCTCGTCAGACGGCCGCCATCCCCGCGGTCGTTTTCGTGCTGCTCCTCTTCTGGTGGAGGCGGAGTTCCTCAGCGGTTGTGACGATCGTGGGGGGGATCATCCCGTTGTTGTCATGCTATGTGTGGCTATATTCCACCGATGGGCTGCCAACCGGTTTTGGCCGACTGGAGTACGATTTTCCCCTGCTGTTGCAAATCAAGCCCTTGGTTGGGAAGTTGGCGGCAATCCTGCTGGAAGCGGCGTTGTTTGTTACGCCGTTGGCCGCGATGAGGGGGGCTTGTGGTGTGCGTTCCATGACGCTTGATCACAGACGTATCTTACTGCTGGGTGGTCTGTGGATTGGGTTTGTCATCTTCTTTGCCGAGGAACTTCGTCCTTATCGTGGATGGGCGTTTTACGATTGGGGATTGGGATTGCTTCCAACGTATTTGGGGGCGCAAGAACTGAAATCGCCGACGATCGGCGGCACAATTTCGGTCTTTCACTTTTTCGTGCTCGTGGTCGCCGCGGCCGCCCTGCCCCTTCTGGCTGTGGTTTTTTGGAAGCCGCAAAGCGCTGAGTCGGATTCGCCGGAATCGGTAAAGGAAATACGTGCGGTCATCTTTCTCAGTACCGTTTTGTATTTGTTCGTGCTGCTAATCAGCAAGTGGGTATACGATCGTTACCTAATTCCCTTCGTTGGGTTAATCATCGCCTTCGATGCTGCGTCGCATCATCGCCCGAATCCTCGCGGGAGCTATATGGCAGCGGCAGTTTGCCTGTTTCTTGGGCTTGCGTGCTCATTGATTGGGATACAGGATAGCATCGCGGCCAAGGATGCGTACTGGATGGCTGTGATGGAAATTCAGGATGAAGGTACTCCGCTCGAGGAGGTCGAATTTGCTCTCGTCGATCCACGGGAGTTGCCTGCTGGTCTATTTGGGACTGGCGAGGATCACCTGAAAATAGGCGAAAATACGCTGCGAGTCGACGCGGCAAACTCAGCTGTGGACTCACCGTCATGGCGTATCGCGTATCGCGCTGAACCTGGCTGGACGACCGTAAAAAAGATCCCGTATTCCTCATGGGTACGCTCCTCTCGGTTCCTCATTCTGAAACGTGACGACTCCGTCAGCCAAAAGCAGGCCAATTCGGCATCAGGACGTCCAAAGAAGATCGATTGAGCAATCGGTTGTAGAAATACTATAGTCTGGCTACAAGTTTCAGCGATTCTCGATTCTCGAAGTTGAGAATTCTCAGATCCGTCGCCGATCTCAAACTTGAGGAGCGAGATCCGACTGTTTACGATATCGTCCGCGAATGAGTGGTCGGGGTCGATCGCTGAATTCGACCGTGAGTAACGTGCAAAAAATGCGTTCGACTGCCGTTGGTTTCTAAGCACGAGATTTGCAAACGGGATGGCATGTGCCGATTCGTTGACCAGTACCCTTTACCAGTTTGAATAAGATGGGGAGTCGCCCCATGTCTGGGCAGCGATATGCAACGATTCTGCTTTTCGGGTCTCCCGGTGCGGGCAAAGGGACACAGGGCAAAATTCTGGCGGAACTCCCGGGATTCTTTCACGTTTCGAGCGGGAGTATATTTCGCAGCCTCGATCCACAATCTGAAGAATCAAAGAGAATTTCCGAGTATACCTCTCGGGGAGAGTTGGCTCCCGATAGCTTGGCAATCGAAATCTGGGAAGCTTGGTTGGAAGCCCAGGTTGCCGAAGGGCGATACAAGCCGCATGAGCAGATTCTGGTTCTCGATGGTATCCCCAGAAACGTCGAACAATGCGATTTAACCGAGCGAACAATCGACGTTAAGCTGCTGCTGCATTTGGCGAGTGGCGATCAGCAGACGATGATCGACCGCATCAAACGCCGAGCGGAACTCGAAGGCCGGACCGACGATTCCAGTGAGGATATCATCCAGCGGAGGTTTGAAGTTTATCGGGTCGAGTCGACGCCCGTTCTGGACCACTATCCCGAGGACATCGTGGCAGAAATCGACCCGATGGGAACTGCGGCCGAAGTTTTTGCCCGGATTTTGGCTCAAATCATCCCAGTTCAGAACGCCTTTTTGCAAGCACCTGCTGGCTAGGGTGGGTTCCCGTACTCGACAGTGGCTGTGGAAACTCCCCTCGCCGATCTGAAGATCAGGGACTGACGGACTGCGTCAACCCCGCCTCGTATGTTGGATACGCCAGGTGGACGCCCAGGATTTCGCGAATCTTCTGATTGCGGCAACGCTTGTTACGCCCCTGGGTTCGCTGACCTTTTTTTGTCGGATCGAAAACCGGTTCGGGTGCACCGACAAGTTCCGCTAGGCGTTGGTAGTATTTCCGACGTTCAACCGGATGATTATCGCTGACCAGAAAATCCTCACCGTAAGAATTCGACTTGTCGCATTGAACGACTGTTGTCGCCGCATCTGAAACGTGAATCAGGTTGAGCCATGAGTCAGGGCGGCCGGTCAACGATTGCCCTGCTTTGAGCGCATCAATTCGAGACAGCAGGCGCTGTGGTCCGTAGATTCCTGCCAAACGTAGGATGTTCGCGCTTCGTACCTTGCTGGCCGCAGACGCGGGATAGAATTCATGGATGAGCTGTTCGGCCTCCAGACAGATCTGTCCATTCTCGGAGCTTGGCTCGCGAGGCGACGACTCGTCAATCCATTCGCCGTTTGATTGGCCGTAAACACTGACGCTGGAAATATAGATCAATCGATGCGACCAATCAGCGCAGCGCTTCAGTACGTTGTGCAAGCCAGTAACATACACATCATGTTTCGTCGGTGCAGCACTTCGGTCAAAGCCAATGGCAATCAAGACCGTTTCGGCCTTAGGCAATTCACCGAGCGTCTCCGGTTTGGTGACGTCCCCTTCTACAGGATTGATTCCCATGGCTTCGAATTGAGATGCGTTTTGCGCAGACCGGGTGAGTGCCGACACATTGTGTCCGTCGGCAAGCCAACGTTGTGCAACAAGGCGCCCCAAGTACCCACATCCGACAATTAGCTTATTCATAACGAATATTCTGAATGCGACAACGAGGATGTCAATTCGGTTCGAATAACGCGATTGTCATTATTGCGCGGGAGCATCTGTACGATTGGCGGCTATTCGTACGTCGAACGGTCGGCAGTGTTTCCACTGCATCGCTGAAATTCGCGTATTTCTGAGGCTGATTGATCAGGAATTCAGCGGTCACAGGCGAGGATTTTGATCTATATTTCCCTAGGTACCAGGACAAGGCGAAGACGGCCTCCGAGCGACGACTGAACAGCGCTCAACTGTTCGGATGAAATTCGCCCCCGAATTCCAGAGAAAGTCGATGCCCGGCGATTTCATCATGAAATAGCCGGTTTTGATTGAGGATAGATCCATGATTGACTGGAAAAGAATCCGAGTTGGCGCATTGGGTGAGCAACCGAAGTCTGTGCTGCCCCCTCGCGTCAAAATGCCCGTGTTGTCGTTGGCTCTACAGAAATTCACGAAGCGAGCCGAAGAGCCGGACGCAAATGCGAAAGAACTGGGAGCGTTGATCGAAGCCGATGCCGGGCTGACTTGCGAGCTATTGCGATACGTCAACTCAGCGTCGACTGGTCTGAAGGTCAGAGCGTCGTCGGCGCAGCAGGCGATCTCGGCATTGGGAATTCGGGAAAGCAAACTGTTCCTCATTTCGACGGGAGTCAAACAAGCACAGCGGAACATCGAGTCGAAGCTGATCAATATTCCAAACTTCGCCATTGCGAATTTAGAGCGAGCTTTGTTCGCACGCGAAGTAGCAAAACTGTTAAAGGCCGATGCCGAATTGGCGTTTTCTGCGGCGATGCTACAAGACTTTGTACTACCAGTCGTTTCGAATCAGATGTTTCCGACATACTTGGACTTTTCCAAGGCGCAGCAGGAATCGTCAGTCGATCTCGTAACACTCGAGCAGAAGAAATTTCAATGGGACCATGCTGTTGCGGCGGCCCAAGTCATGTTTGGTTGGGGATTCCCTGACGACTTGATTTGTTGCGTCGTTAATCACCATGCCGGTCTTGGAATATTAAAGAATGCCCAACTAGGTAAATCCGCAGTGGCCGCCGTAGCAATCGCTGGACTTGTACCGGAGCCGATGCAGCAGGTCCCCAAAGGACTGGATCAGCTAGTTCGGCTGGATTCAGCCTGGCCGGACTTCTGTCTGCTGGACATGGCGAAAACCGTTCAGCAACAGTTCGAGGAAATGTCTCCTGGGGCTCGTAATCCGTTTCCGCTGTTGAAGCGATGCGAGAAAGCTTGCAGTTCTGCAGTCTAAGGTACCGAGTTAATGTCCGAGATTGACTGGGAAAAGATTCGCAGCGATGCGATCGGCGAATTTACATTGTCGGCGCTGCCTCCTTTTATCGAATTGCCCGCGCTGCCTCATGCTGTAACGAAATTTGTTCAGACGGCGAATAAACCCGATGCCACGTTGAAAGATTTGGCGAGAATCATCGAGACCGACACCGGCTTGACAGTGGAGCTTCTTAGGCATGTGAATTCTTCATTCATGGGCCTGAGACACAAAGCCAGCAATGTACTACAAGCACTGACGTTGCTGGGTATGCGTCAGAGCAAAAACTTGATTATTACGACCGGTATGCAGGCCGCAGTGCGCTCGAAGAAATCAAAACTCATCAACCAGCAGTGCTTTTGGAATGCCAGCCTGCAAAAGGCATTGTTCGCTCGTGAAATCGCTGTTCTTCTAAAGACGGACGCCGACACGGCATTTGCCGGAGCGATGTTGCAGGACTACCTATTGCCTGTCGTTACAAATGACCTATTTCGGGAGTATCTCGAATTTGTCGACAACCGGCATGATCTGTCAGAGAACATCTGCGATTTTGAGCGACAGCAATTCGGTTGGGACCACGCCATTGCAGCGGCCTGTCTGTCATGCCGTTGGCATTTGCCCGACGACCTTGTTTGCTGCGTGCTGTTTCATCACCGCGGGCTTCGCATACTGACCGATGCACAATTGAAGCGGACGCCGGCTGCAGCGGTTGCATTGTCGGCGTTACTGCCGGATCAATTGCGACAGGACTACCGTGGGCTGGAACAACTGTTCCATTTGCAGAAGAAATGGTCGGCTTTCAATCTTCAAGATCTGGCCATTCGTGTTGATGAGCTACACGAAAGCTTCGATATGGGGGTCCGGAACGACTTCCCGCTCAGTCGTCGATGCCAGTTGGCATTTGACGATCCCAAGACCTACGACGACGGCACGCTTCAGGTTGCCGTTTAAAGCCGGTTGCTTCTGCGGGCGCCCGCGAAGTTTGGTTCCGACAAGGTTAGCACCTTGCAATCGCAAGGCATGTCCATGTCACCCCTTCTGAATTTGCCAGAATTGTGATCCGGTTGAGCGAATCGACCGTTGGATTACGCAGGAGAACGGAACCTAGTCCGTTTGTGGCAAGGATCTGTCGTCTTAGTGCGCTGGCGCTGGATTCAACTGCAGCGGGACGTTACATTCTCTAGTGAATATCCGAGGCCCCTTGACTCGGGGGTGGCCCAGGGTGTGAATTTTGTCATGGTCCCGATTCGTGATTTGCGGCGACCGGGTTACTGTGGATGCGGAGTCGGGAGCCGAATGATCTGCCATTATTCCGAGATTTCAGGCAGTTCATACTCCAGTTGTCAGATTACCAATGAACTCAATAGCAGGATTCAACGACGATGACCGACGATATAACTCCGGCTGAGGAATCTCCCGTCGCCGAATCGAACACGGATGCACAAAACGAAGAAAATGCCGAAGAGAAGCGACCGACCAGCATCTTTTTGGTGTCGTACCCCAAAATCGTGTTCATGTACCCGACCTTGATTGTTGCATTGGTCGCTGGGGTCTACATGGCAATCGCCGGAAACGAACCACCGGAGGACCGGCACGACACCGAGATCCTGGCCCTTGTCTTTCTCGCGACCATGTCGGTGAATATGGCTGTGTTGGCGTTTGATTTCCCCAGAACCACATCCCTGACATTGTTCTTCTTCTTCTCCGCCGTCGTCATGGGGATTGTGTTATGGGCACAGTTTCAGCCGGATTTGCTTTCTTTCTTCACACGAATTCTCTACAAGCTGTCCCCCTGGGCCAATTCCACGTTCTATTTTCTCATTGCAGCAATGCTCTGCCTGATATTTGCCGCAGTTGCAATCAACGTGCAATTCGACTACTGGGAAGTCCGGCCAAACGAATTGCTGCACCATCATGGGATTATGAGCGATCTGGAGCGGTTTTCTGCGCCAAGTTTGCGTATCGATAAAGAAATCAACGACGTTTTCGAATACTTGTTATTGCGATCAGGCCGTTTGATTCTCCATCCAAGTAACGAGCGACGGGCCATCGTTTTGGAGAATGTGTTTTTTATCAGCCGCAAGGAACGTGAAATCACAAAAATGCTGGGAGCCCTGCAAGTGCAGGTGCGGTCAAACACACATTGATTGAGCGTTGCCGGTACGTCGCAATCCAAAACGGTTTGTCGTAGGTTACCGTCGGGCACCCATGGCCTGGCTGATATCGCGCCGCGCTGATTCCTTTTTAAGTTTCTCGCGCTTGTCGTAAAGCTTGCGGCCTCGCGCGATCGCAATTTTGACTTTGACGAATCCGCGCGAAAAATACATCGACAGGGGGATCAGGGTCAGACCTTGTTGCGTTGCTGATTCTGCAAACTTCTGTAGCTGTCGCTTTTGTAGCAGAAGTTTGCGCGGACGAGTCGGTTCGTGATTCATGACGTTCGCCTGCGGATACTCTGCAATGTTGCAGGCGATGAGCCATAACTCGCCGTCCTTCATCCGCGCAAACGCCTCGTCGATCGTGACCTTCCCGCTGCGCACGCTCTTGACTTCACTTCCTTTCAAGACGATGCCGCATTCCAGTTCATCGAGAATCTCGTAATTGTGGCGCGCCTTGCGATTTCGGCAAACCAGCCGGGAATTAGGGTCGTCTTGTCGTCGTTTTGATTGTTTCTTTCCCATTTCCGATTACTTTTTCATCGCTGCAATTCTTGGCAGCGGCCTGCTGAGTTGAAACGGATACCTTGACGAGCCCCTGTTGCACGGCTACGTCGATCGAAAAAATCGGCGATCAAGAGATGGCCGTTCGCAACTTCGGACCGGCAGTTTGAGGCAATTAAACAGGGGCCTTTCCGTGAATTGTCGACTGTATTCGAGAAAACTCGCCAATTGTCGTGTCAGGTCGAATTGTCAACTCTGCATTTTGTCATAATGCCGGCGGTTCAACGAGTGAGACTTTGCTCGTGTTGTTCGGGGCTGTTGACGTCGCTAGAATGAAACGTGAATAACATGACCGCCGGTTACGCAAATCCAATAGAAATTTGACCTTGGTATCGGCAATGTTTCGTCAGCGTGACTTCCGTACAATAGTATGGTTTGACATGCTGATAAAGGCACGCAGCAATGAAATTCGAATCGACACAATGGTCTCCAGTCAGTCGCGCTTCCGACGCGCTGGAGGTCCATTTGCTTGGGTTGGTTGACTTTGAGTCAGCCTTGTTCCTGCAGGAGCGATTCGTGTATGAAATCAGCGGTCGACAGGATCGATTCGGGGCACTATTGGTGTGCGAGCATCCTCCGCTGTTGACAATCGGCCGCGAAGGTAGCCGTGCCGATGTTCGGTGTGAGTCCGCCGATTTGGTGTCGCGTCAACTTGAGATTCGTTGGATCAATCGAGGCGGTGGTTGTATCGTTCATGGCCCCGGTCAATTGGCAGTTTATCCGATTGTCCCGTTGGATCGTCTGGGATTTGGCCTTCAGCAGTACCGGCAATGCTTGGAGGCTGCCGTTGTCCAGACTTGTCAAGATCTGCGCATCGAAACCAACGTGAGCCAATCGTACCCCGGTATTTCGTGCCGCGGGGGACAGTTTTCGACGCTCGGGATTGCCGTCAAATCTTGGGTCGCCTATCACGGCTTATTCGTCAACGTGAATCCCCGCTTAGATCTGATGCGGTTGGCGAAGCCGAGCCAGGTCGAACACCGGCTCACCTCGTTAGAGGCACAACGTGCCCGCACGATTTCGATGCACTCAGTCAGGTCGCGAATCATTCAGCACCTCGCCGAACTGCTTTGTTACGATCAATTCCACATTCATACCGGCCATCCCCTGCTCCGCCGGACGCGGACCAAAGTCTATGATTACGCTTGATGTCATCGAATCGCCTCAGGAAGGTCCACCACGTCGACGGCTTCCCAAATGGTTAAAGCGGCCCCTCCCGCAGCCGGGTATGCAGTTTACCGGAAACGTGATTTCTGACTTGCGGTTACAGACGGTCTGCGAAAGCGCGAAATGCCCCAACCGGACGGAGTGTTGGTCACACAAGACCGCGACGTTCATGATTCTCGGAAACGTCTGCACGCGTCCGTGCGGTTTTTGTTCCGTTCCCAAGGGTAAGACCGAACTGGTCGAAGCGGACGAGCCGCAACGCGTCGCCGAGGCTGCCCGTCGTCTCGGATTGGAGCATGTGGTGATTACGTCGGTCACACGCGACGATTTGCCGGACGGTGGAGCGGCACACTTCTGCGAATGTATCAGGGCCGTCCGCGAGCGAACCGGAGCGGCAGTTGAGGTGCTGACGCCCGATTTTATGGGCAATCGAGAGGCGATCGACCTTGTAATTCAAGCAGAGCCGGACGTGTTCAATCACAATACAGAAACCGTCCCGCGACTTTACCACCGTGTTCGAAAGAATGCCGACTACCAACGAACTTTGGATCTTCTTCAACAAGTGAGTTTGGTGAATCCTCATCTTCCCACGAAAAGCGGTCTGATGCTGGGATTAGGCGAAACATTGGAAGAGGTCTTGGATGTGTGCGCAGACCTGCGCGACGTGGGATGCGAAATGTTGACGTTGGGCCAGTACCTGCAGCCGACACCGGAACATTTGCCGGTCGAGCGATTCGTCCCCCCTGAGGAATTTGACGCTATCGGAAATCTGGCTCGCGGTTTGGGGTTTCGCATGGTTGCTTCAGGGCCGTTCGTCCGTTCCAGCTATCACGCCGACGAAATGGCCTCTTTTATGGAGAGTATCGCCGACAATGCCGGCGCCGATTGAGTTGGCATCAGTCGACGTCGCTTTTGTGGCGATTGGCATGGAAATCGAATCCGACAACATCCCGATCGTTCTGCCGGAGCTGGGTGCCAACGGAGAGAGTTTGCGGGTCGGTTGTTGGCTTGTCGAAATCGGAGAATTCGTGGCTGAAGGAGATCGCATTGTCGAAGTCCTAATGCGTGGGATTTCATTCGATGTTGCCGCTCCTTCGGCTGGAAAAATCGTGCGAATGGAAAAGCAACTGGACGATCCCCTGGAATCCGGGGACATCTTGGGGTGGATTCGCGTCACATCGGAGTGAAAGAACATCTGAGGTCGAACCTGCATTTCGAACGATTTTTCAACAACAGTCCCGCGTCGTGCATCAAGTAAAAAGTGGAAGCGAGCCGTTTTCAATGACATGGGAAAACATTCGTGTTCATGATGCACCGGTCGAAATGTTTCGACGCGCTTTACAACGAAACCGGCTGTGCCATTCGTATTTGTTTGCTGGCGCTCCTGGGATTGGCAAGAAACTGTTCGCCTTAACCTTGGCGAGGACTCTGCTTTGTCAGCAATCCGAGCCAACGGACTTGTCGGCGTGCGAGGAATGCGCAGCCTGCCGGCAGGTGTTGGCTGGAACTCACCCCGATTTGTATTTGGTCTCGTGCCCGGAAGGAAAAAGCGAACTGACCATAGACCTATTTCTCGGTAAGGATGAACGCCGGGGACAAGAGGGGCTTTGCTATGAGCTGTCGCTTCGTCCCATGGTCGCCGATCGAAAGATTGCAATTATCGATGACGCCCATTTGTTGAACGAGCCGAGTTCGAATGCACTGCTCAAAACTCTGGAGGAGCCGCCCGATCGATCGTTGCTCATTCTCGTTACTGCCAATACCGACGCCGTATTGCCCACGATACGTTCCCGTTGTCAAATGATTCGGTTCTCGCCTTTGCCAAATCAGGTCGTGGCGGAGTTACTATTATCAAACGAATTGGCTTCTGATCCTTCTGAGGCCGCTTCCATTGCCGATGCCAGCGATGGAAGCTTGGCGATCGCCTCACAGATGTTGGATCCGGAGCTTCGGCAACTTCGGAAAACTCTGTATTCGGATCTCTCTGCCGATCCGATTCAGCCGATCGACGTCGTTTCACAAATGCTAAACGGTTTGGAGGAGATCGGCGGCGATTCGAATGCGCAGCGGCAAAATGCCGGCTGGATTGTGAAATTCAGCATCGATTTCTTTCGTTTGGCCTTGTTGAAGTTGGCTGGCCGTCCGATTCCCCAAAACTCCCGGGCTGTCGAACACTTCGTCGAACGATTACAGCAGGACCAAATTACGAGAATCGATTGTGTGACAGCGATGCTGGAACGCGCAATCGATGCAGAGGAACAACTCGTAAGACGTGTCGCAGTCCCCTTATGCTTTGAGACTCTTTTCACAGAAATTGCTCGGCTTCGCCGATCTGCAGCCGGACAGCAAAACTCGTCGGCATTGCGTAATTCATGAGAGTCGTATATTGATGAAGTTTAAGAATATTCAATAGGTCCGTTCTTGAGATCAGCGGCACAGGGCAATGAGCACGCGATATATCGTGCGTTATGGCACGACACGTATAGTCGGCGAATTCTCAACGAAGGAATCGCAGACCCACGATCGTTATTCGCAGGTCATTGTCCGGAGCGATCGTGGAGTCGAATGGGGCGAGGTGCTCTGCCCAGCAACAGAAACAACTCGTCAGTATCTCGGCAAGGATGTCAAATCGGGCCGAATCCTAAGGGTGGCCTCGGAGCAGGATCACGTTCAACGTGACGAAATCGCCAAGCAGGAGCGCGTTCAGTTCGACGGTTGCCGCGACATGATCGCGGAGCGCAACCTGCAAATGCAACTGGTTGATGTCGAGCACTTTTTCGGCGGTGACCGAGCGATCTTTTATTACCTTGCCGAAAAACGTGTCGACTTTCGCGAACTCGTCAAGGCGTTGGCGCAACGATATCGTACGCGGATCGAAATGCGGCAGATTGGTGTGCGAGACGAAGCCAAATTGCTTGCAGATTATGGTGATTGTGGCAAACCCGTCTGTTGCAATACGCATTTGCGAGAAATGCCGCCTGTTTCCATGAAAATGGCAAAACTTCAAAAGGCAACACTCGATCCCACGAAGATTTCGGGGCGCTGCGGGCGCCTGAAATGTTGCTTGCGTTACGAATACGACACATACGAAGAATATCGCCGTGAACTTCCCGCGATCGGTGCAACCGTTATTACCAAACAGGGGCAAGGCCGCGTTTTGGCACAGGAAATCCTCGCGAGAAAGCTGTTGATTGCTTACGACGGCGAGCGGCGAGTGATGACCGACGAACAGGACATCGTCACCGTTGTCAGCCGTGGCGGTGGGAAAAAGGAGTCAAAGGACTAAAATTTTCACACAAAGTACCAGTTGTGGCAGGTTTGGCATCTGGTGTATATTAGGTTTAGGTCCTTTCTGTTTCGATGATTCTCAACCATTGTGACTTCAGACCGACTTGGTAGATGAAATGACGAGCAAAACCGCCATCCCGCGATTGCGCTATCAACCAGAGGCTTACGATTTTGTCAACGAAGCTCTTCGATATGCACAGCGTCAAGTCGGCCGACGTCGAGTCGATCCAAGCGACGAGGAAACTCACGTCACTGGGCAGGAATTGTTGGAAGGCATCCGAATGCTGTCTATCAGGCAATTCGGCCTCATGTCGCTGACGGTGTTTCATTCCTGGGGTGTTTATACGACCGAAGATTTTGGCCGTATCGTCTTCGAGTTGATTGAACACGGTCACATGCGAAAGACCGACCGAGATCAATTGAGCGACTTTTTTGAAGTGTATGATTTCGGCGAGGTCTTCGACCGCGATTATCGAATTGACGTTTCGTCGGCATTTCGTAGTTCATGATGCGTCGATCATTCTCTTTCCGTGGCGTTATCGATAGGACCTGACGCATTCAGGCAACTTCACTTGAGGCTTCAAGGCGGGCCAATTCTTATCACGCCCTGCCGACTCCTGCGACTTGATTCGAGGGAACGAATTGATCCGAAAGGCAAATCTCCCCTGTAGCTGGCACGCCACTTTCGATCGATGAATTTTTGACATTTCACCGGGAGAGGGACTCCCAATGGCACGGCGGCCGAAACGCAGTAATAAGTCGACGCAGAACTCCGGCGTAGCAGTTGCCGGACCGGCTGGCCCCTCCAAACAGGAACGGATCTCGACCAAAGATTCCGAAGTGAATTCCGACGTCGAGACCACTCCTCAGCAGAAGTCAAAGCGCATGATTATCGCAGGCGGCGTCGCGCTCGCCTGGTTGCTGACGCTTTCGCTACTTGCGCTGTTGACTTCCAACCCGGTGACGCTGAACCGAGAGCAAATCCAACGGGCAGATTTCGTTATTTCTGCCGAAGTCTTGGATGAACAGTCCGGCCGAGTTTCGCCTTTGCGCGAATGGAAACGTAACGAAAAGTTCGACGAACTCACTCTAGCGAATCTTCCGAAAACCGACTGCCGAGAAGCGGAACGCTACATTATTCCGATTTCGCTTGGCGACGATGGGCATTTCCAAGTGACCCCGTCGAAGTTGCCCGGGAAGCTCCCAGTCGTTTATCCGGCCAATGACGAAGCAATCCGCCAATTAGAGAATTTGTTGAACGGGGAGCAGTAAGACCCGGCCGATGCGAGAGACTGCTCGTTCCAGCAGTTTGCCTTGCCGGCATTGGGGGCGGGTTCGTGAGAACTGGCGATCGTCGGATTGAACGCGACTGCCGCCGGCACTATTTAGCGTCTGGCGTTATTTGACGGATGTCGGCTGTTGATCCACTCTTTCAACGGCGTCATAGATTCCCAATCCGGCTCGTCTCGAATGCCAAATCCCGCGCACTGCAGGCTGTCACAGCGGACGGCTCCGTTGTCAATTCGAAGAAACGATTCATCGCCACGTTGCACATACATATCCGGGTGGTGTGCAATCACGTTCTGTTTGTCACGATCGGAAAGCATCGACAAACCGTAGTTATAGTGATGCCCATTCCGCTCGCAGTGATCGATTCCGAGAATGCCTAACGTTGCAAAGTCCTGGTGTAGCGGAACCACCGGAAGGTTTTGCAAATCCTCAGCGCTGAGAAATGCGTTCTCGTCCTGGAGACTGTGGTGCATGACCAATGCGTAATTCAATAACGATTTGAAGAATCCCTTACAGTTCTTGTGCGACGTCCCTTCGTACCCGATTTCACGTGCCTGCGAGTACGCATCCACCGTCCCATCGGCTTCGTCGATTAACAGGGGTTTGCGTTGTGAGATACGCCGAATGATGTCTGTGGTGCTTCGGTCGAGGGTGGTGCGTCGTGGCAGCGGTTGCTCGATGTACAGAATGTGCTGGAACAGTCCTGTCAGTTCCTGGTCCAATCGATTCACAAGCTTTTCGAATGATGCGAGGTCGGAATACGATTCATTGGCATCTAACGTGATGACTGGTTGATCTGCCGCCAATACCAAGTCCCAGATTCGTCTGAGACGATCGAAATCCGCGTCGACATTGCCAGAGATTTTGATCTTGAAATGTCGAATGCCGTCGTCGCGAATGTACTCTTCCAGAGTCTCCGGCAATCCGTCATTCACCCGGCTTTCATTCGGCAGTTCTTCGTTGGACAATGGGTCGGCAAGTCCGACCGTGTGTCGCAGTGAAAACTGTGTCATTGGACGGTCGGGAAGGAACTCAGCAAGCTGCATCTCGCCAAGTCGCTTATGGACTCTGCCCGGCTCGAACCCAAGGCGATTCTGCTTGACCATTTCGAAAATCGGTTGGTCCTCCAGTCGGCAGACGGCGTCGAGCATCGCGCGCTCCATCAGTGCCGAAGCAAACGACGATGTGAGGGCCTCTTGTCCGCTCTTTCTTCCGGCTTCCATAATCTTCGGATGCATGCGTCGCCATTGCTCGAAGGGCGACTCGAATTCCGGGGCTGCCAGATACGCGTCCCGCGCGAAGTGGATCAAATCAACGAGTTCACGGAGCTTCAGACTTTTGTCTCGACCTGGACGTTTATCGAGCCAACGGACCGACAATCGGTCACCCGAGCATCCGAAGGTTTCCCCGTTTGAGTTCTTGACGACCATCCGCACATGACCAAGCGGGTTGATACGGTCTTGTTTCGAAACGGTCGATCGCGTTTGCGTCCCAAGTAGAAATAGCATGCGTCCCGGTGGGGTTTCACGAACATACAAATCAATCGACTCGATTTTGTAGGTCATGCGTTATGGTCCTCGAAGCACCGGGGAAAGGAGTTTTTCAATGGATTTTCATTCAGAGGCCGCAGCCTGCAGCATAATCGCTGCGGTCCTTCAAGAGCAAACGCTTTTCAAATGCCGGGTTGGGGCAAACGCGGCGCAAGCAACCCTTTATGGTTGTCCCGGTTTCACTTGATCGCTACCTTGGCAGAAAGATGACATTCAATACCCAACGACCGTAATAACGACTCTTAATTCGAAAGTGTTTCATGTCCGCCGAACGCCCGAACATCATATTTATTATTACCGATCAGCAGCGATTCGATACCATTCGTGAACTCGGATTCGACTACATGGAGACCCCTAACCTGGACCGACTCGTCCGGGAAGGGACCACCTTTACCAACTGCCATATCTCGGCACCTTCCTGTGCGCCGTCCCGCGCCAGCTTGTTTACCGGGTACTATCCGCACACGACCGGAATTCTCAAAAATGCCGACGCTTGGAACCATTCCTGGATCGAAAACCTCGCGGAGGCCGGTTATCGCTGCGTCAACGTCGGCAAGATGCACTCGTATCCCTATCATTCCCCGTTGGGATTTCACGAGCGCTACGTTGTTGAAAACAAAGATCGCTATCTGGAAGAACGCTACTATTTCGACGAATGGGACAAAGCTCTGCGCGCCCGAGGAATGGTCAAGCAACAGCGCGAATCGTATCGCCTGCGGTCCGACTACCGGGAATCGTTGGGGGCGTTCGACTGGGAACTTCCCGAAGAATTGCAGTCCGACATGTTTGTCGGCGATATGGCCAAGTGGTGGATCGAAACCTATCCGCAAACGGAGCCGTTGTTCCTGCAGATCGGTTTTCCCGGACCGCATCCGCCGTATGATCCGACCCCGCGATATGCCGAGCCATACCTAAAGAAGGACCTGCCGCTGCAGGAAGTGACTGCTGAAGAATTAGAGAATCAGCCGCCCGCTTTCAAAAAAATGCGCGTGCATAACAACGAGGTCGACCACGATTCGGTTGTGCATCTGCTCGATCCCACGCCGGAACAACGGCATCGACAGCGTGCCTATTATCTCGCCAACGTCACAATGATCGACGAGAAAGTTGGAGAGATTCTGTCGGCCCTCGATGAAAAAGGCTATTTGGAGAATTCGGTAGTGATTTTTACTTCGGACCACGGCGACTGTCTGACCGACCATGGCCACAGCCAGAAATGGACGATGTACGATACGATTACTCGCATGCCAATGATTGTTTGGGCTCCCGATCGATTTGAGGCTGGTCGAAGAATCGACGGGCTGTGTCAGCAAATGGACATCGGTCCGGCGATCCTCGAAATGGCCGGCGCCCGCGTGCCGGAAAACCTCGAAGCCAAGTCGTTATTGCCGGCCTTGGAAGGGAAGGATTGGCAGCCGCGCGAGTATGTCTTCGCCGAGCACAGTCGAGACGGCATTTTGCAAGAGACGGAATTCATGTCGATGGTCCGCAACCGGGACTGGAAGCTGGTGCACTTCCTCGACGAACCCGACGGTCAACTGTTCGACTTGCAGAACGATCCCGACGAAGTTAACAACCTGTGGTACGACCCCGCATTCGATGCAAAGAAACGCGAGCTGCTGGACGTGCTCAGAGAATGGCGGATTCGTAGCCAGTACGAAACCGCCGATTGGGGAGCAGCCTGGCGTTAGAGCGGCTCGACAATTTCGAATTGTCATTGCCGGGTGCCACTGCTGGCTCGCCCAGCAGTGCTATGCCAAAATGTCCGCGCGAGATTCAGCAGTTGACATCGCGCGACTGGCCATCAGGACGTCGGTTCCAAAATATGGATCGTCGTCGCGGTGACAATCTCCTTCACTTGGCTGCGGTACTCGTTCATGTGGGACGCCGGGTGCCACTGCTGATTCGACCGGCAGTGCTGTACCAATCTGTCGGCGCGACGGTCGTTAGTCTACAGCCCGCCGGGTGCCACTGCTGGCTCGCCCAGCAGTGCTATGCCAAAATGTCCGCGAGAGAGTCAGCAGTTGATATCACGCGACTGGCCATCAGGACGTCGGTTCCAAAATATGGATCGTCGTCGTGGTGACAATCTCCTTCACTTGGCTGCGGTATTCGTTCATGTGGGGCGCGACAAGATGTGCCTTCAGCGCATCCACACTTTCCCATTTTTCGACGACAACCACAGTGTCAGCACCCACAGCTTGTTGTGCGGAGATGTCTGTCTCCGCATCGACCGCCGGGCCGTATTCGATGCAACCATCTTCGGCACGGACCTGGGGAATGAGCCCTGCAAACGCTTCTAAGAATTCCGCTCTTTTTCCTGCGGCAACTTCGATCTTGGCAATCACGTGAATCATTTGTTTCTCCCGGGTGTTAAGCATGTTTGTTCATGAGGGTGCTTGATACCGAGATATGCTATTCGGCACCAACGCAAATGAAAAGCAACATCGGCAAACAGAATGACGGCCAACGTTGGGCGTTGAAGTCTGGTCCTGCGTTTGTGTGACCTGATCTGGTTGGCATCGGATACGTGTATTCGATAAGCAGAGAGAATCGAGCCTACAGAGTGAATCAATCATTCGCCTCACTTGATATCAATTGGCAACTCTTGCGCGTATCTGTCGCCGCAGACTCTTCTATAGAAATGCGATTCTTTGTTTCGGTGCCCGCAGGAAACGGGACACCGGTTGTGATCATTCCCGCCGAGCCAATCTGATCGATCAAAACGGTACAATCTGTCTTGGTGCCACCGAAGTTGGGCGAACGGCCATGCGTCGCGCCGGGTTCGCTTGACCGATCGAATGGCTGTCAGTACGATTCTGTGCACTGCCAAAATAGGGTAACTGGTAGTGAATTCGGCGGAGTAGCTCAGCTGGTTAGAGCAGCGGAATCATAATCCGCGTGTCGGGGGTTCGAGTCCCTCCTCCGCTACTTTTTGACCCTTCTTTTATAGGGTCTCCGCTCGCTGAGCTTTGGCTGACATCTCGTGAATTTGCGACGATTCAATGTAACTGTCGCAGACGTCGAACGCTATTAGCAACCGCACGGCGACACCCCAACGCAACCTCGAAGGCCATGCCTGAACATCGAGGAAAACACCGATTTGGAAAGCAAATTGGGGCTTGGGCATCTTTCGCCGAAGTCGAGGTTGTTGTTGAATCTGGTCCACCCGCATTGATCATCGAAGTCGATCAGTTTGACCGAGATCCAAGTCACCAAGACTGGTTGGCAGGGATACAATTCGGGATCCGACATGCGTTATCTAAATTGCCCTTGCGTGACCGTGACGTAGTCGTACGTGTGACTTCCCTCGACACGAATCCTGTGGATTCGTCCGTTTTGTCCGTTGCATTTGCGAGTTGCTTTGCTTTCTGGAACGCTGTTGGACATCGACCAACGGATCCCCCGTACTTTGACGACCGAACTAAGTCCTTCACCTTTCCGGTTTGATGGACGCCGTGCCAGGCCATCAATGAATTACCCACACGAGGCTGCTACAGTGACCTGCTGCGGCTTGTCTGTGTTGACTGCTGCGTATTGCACTGCCGCCGTCGCTTCGGCGTTGCGCCCAACGTAGAAACGCATCGTCGTATCAATCGATTCTCATTGCCCATTTCCAGTTCGGCAGGAATTCGCATCATCGGATACTTGCCACGCATGCATCCAATACCTTTGCGATTTCGTCGCGTGTGACGAATCGCAGCCAATTGAGTCCCATCTTCTGCTGCCGGCCATTTGGACGCCCAAAAACGTTTGGATGGCTCGCGAGCTCGCTGTGGACTCTCTGTGGCAGGAGTTTTGACCAATATCTGGAGGCTCGATCTTCTGTCCGCTTCGACTGGGATCCTCGTGCCCTGACCTATTTGGGGTTGACGGAAAGACGGTCAGTTGTACAATTGCTATATTGTGCAAGTGAGGAATTGATTGCCGGAGGCGGCAGTGTCGAAAACCGTCCGAGAGACTAACGACGAACCACAATGCAGTGGCGATGAGCATCGCGGGCTGCCGATGCAGGTCGACTGGCAGGCCTGCGAAAGAGCCGCTGCGATTTATCGCGTCCTCGGTGATACGCAGCGGTTGCGGGTGCTGATGCTGCTCGAGGCCTCCGAACGGTGCGTTTCGGAAATCTGCAGTATTCTCGATGAGCCGATGCCGGCAGTTTCACAGCGATTACGCCTCCTCAAGAGCGAGCGGATTGTCCGTTCGCGGCGCGAGGGCAAGCACGTTTTTTATGCACTCGCCGACGAACATATTTCGCGCCTGGTGACCAACGGGGTCATGCACGCAATGGAAGAAGAGTCCAACCATAAATAAGGAGCTTTACCATGACCGAATTGCATCCCAATCACGACCATCAGCACGGCCCGGACTGCGAACACACCGGCATTCAACACGGCGACCACGTCGACTACCTGCATGATGGTCACTTGCATCACGTCCGTTCAGACGGGCAGGTTGAAGAGCACACTTTAGAGGTCAACGACGTCAATCCAGCCGGTTGCACACCCGCACATTCCTGCGACGGACACGATTCCGATCATGTTCATGGCCCAGGGTGCGGACACGAACAGGTGGCTCACGGCGACCACGTCGACTATCTCGTCGATGGGCATCTTCACCATCCGCACGGTGATCACTGCGACGACCATGGGCCGGTCTCGATCGTCGATTGATTTGCCGCCGACAAGCAACGAAAACCAGCCCGCATAACCGGGCTGGTTTTTTTGTGCGCTGCGGGGACGCCGATTGCCGTAACGTCATCCAGTCCAATCGTGGCGCCGTTCCGAAATGGTTGAGGAGATCGACCTTCGAATAGACGAAGCATCGACGCTTGGCTGCTTGATCCAGCCAAAGGCTCTAGGCATTTTCCGAGATGGAGTAGTGTCGACTGATAAAGTCGTTCTGAATCCACAAGAGCTTGTTAAAGGCTCGAAGGGTTTGTGCCTTTGTCGCCGGATCGAGGGGTGAGTCGTTAATGGCTCCGATGAGCATATCGGAAATCAGCCCCATCAAGGCATTCATTTGAACGAGTGGGACGTCGATTTCTTTATTCCCCGCCTTTGGTGTGTGCATCTTGCCGACCATATCGAGGTACTGCACCATCTTGGCATCGTAAGAGCGGCCGATCAGTTGCATGAAGTAGCGGTTCAAGTGGTCCTTTCGGAACTGAATCTGCGGGTGTTGCGGATCAATATCCGATAGATCGCCTGGGATGTCTCCCTCGTAGCCATGTTGTTTAGGCAAGAAATGTCTAGCCGTTGCGTCATAATTCAACAGCGTGGCGTACGTTTGTTCCACCAGTTCTGCGATCCGCGGACCAAGGTGCGGCGCAAATCCCTGAATCAGCCGAACGTCGTCAGGGCCAAAGCCGATAAACTCGGCCAGATACTCGTAGCGGAATTGTGGATCGGATTCGAGTTTGCTTTCGTCGATTGTTTGCATGTCACATTCACGATTACGGATGAACAAATACGTAGACGGCGTCCCGCGCGGAGCTTGAGTGCGCATACCGATTCGGTACGTCGAGCGCTAACGCTACAGCCGCTTATCTTAGGCTCTAGCGGGTGTCTGCCGCGACCAACTCGACAGCGCGAAATTCCATCCGCCGCCGATCGCCATGGGGTGACTACACACCCAGTTGGACAAGTTCCGCGGGTGGAGTCTGTTCGATCACCTTCAGATCGAATTTCTCTTGAAGAATCTTGAACACATTCGGCGAAACGAATGCTGGCGGAACGGGCCCGACGCGGATTCCCTTCACGTCCAATGCCAAAAGGCTCAGCAGGACTGCGACTGCTTTTTGTTCAAACCACGACAGGACGATCTCCAGGGGCAGGTCGTTAACGCCGCAGTCAAATGCCTTCGACAAAGCCAGCGCGACCTGCACGGCTCCGAAGGCGTCGTTGCATTGCCCCATGTCGAGGAATCGAGGCAGCCCAGCGACAGTTCCATAGTCGTGGTTGCGGATACGATACTTGCCGCACCCCAGGGTCAGAATGATTGATTCGTCTGGTGACGATTCGGCCAGCTGCGTGTAGTAATTGCGCCCCGCTTCGGCGCCGTCGCATCCGCCAATCAGGTAGAAGCGCTTTACGTCGCCCGACTTGACGGCTTCAACAATTTTGTCGGCGACACCCAGAATGGCACTGTGATGGAATCCAATCGTCGATTCTCGAACTTTATTCTCAGGGAGCGGAGGGCACTCCAATGCTTTTGCAATGACCTGAGAGAAGTCGTTATCTGTGAGCCGAGTCCCTCCGGGAACGGCGGTCACGCGATTTGTAAACAAGCGGTCGGCGTACGTGTCGGGCGGAATCAATACACAGTTTGTTGTTCCGAGAATCGGCCCGGAAAACATGGGGAATTCCCATAGCTGGTTCTGCCACGGTCCGCCGTAGTGTCCGGCCAAATGTGAATGCTTGCGTAGTTCGGGGTAACTATGCGCAGGGAGCATCTCGCCGTGAGTGTAGACATTGATCCCCTGCCCCGCCGATTGGTCAAGCAGGTCTGACAGATCGAGCAGATCATGCCCAGTGACAAGAATTCCCGGGCCCTCTTTGGTTCCTTCATACACGGTCGTCGGTTCGGGCTTGCCGAAGCGCTCTGTGTGGCCCTCGTCGAGCATTTCCATGACACGAATGTTCTTACGGCCGCATTCGAGCACCAGCTCGAACAGGCTTTCCAAATCGAAATTGACGTTGGTAACCGTTGCGAACAGGGCTTCTTCCACGAAACCATCAACCTCTTCGTCGACTTTTCCGAGACGGCGAGCATGATGAGCGTAGGCGCACATTCCTTTCACGCCGTATAGCAAGATTTCCTGCAGCGACTGCATGTCGGGATCCTTGCCGCAAACTCCGATATCGGTGCAGCCAGTGCCATTTTGTGTTTGCTCGCATTGATTACAGAACATTGAGAATTCCTTGATTGTGAAAGTAAAAATGTCGTCAAGTTAGGTTTGTGAAAGAATCTATCTGTACGGATTGGTTTGATTTCTCGAGAAATTTGCCCTTTGTTTCTGTATTAAGTCGATTCTTGTAATGGGACAGTAACAAAAGTGTCAATTCGGTCACGCGTGGTACGAAAGACTTTCGGCAAGATACGGATCGTTTTGTGGTACTGGCTGCGCTGCCGAAAACGCACGTAGGAAACTCAAGCCAGCCAGACCGCAAAGGCAGACGATAGCCGCAACTTCGGGGATTCCGAATGGCGGGCTGCCTTCGAGAACGGGGGGGAAGATCATGACATAGAGGTCGACCCAGCGACCAATCAACACGACGACCGCGATTTTTAACATCACCCCGTCGTTCCGCTTGTTGGCGCGCGGAAGTAAGACGAAGAACGGGACGATCCAGTTCAGCACCAAGCTGCCGATGACGACCGGTGCCCAAGGGCCATGTGTTCGGTGAATGAAGTACGATGTCTCTTCGGGAATGTTGGAATACCAAATCAACATGTATTGGCTGAACCAGATGTACATCCAGAAGCAGCTAAACCCGATCAGCAGCTTGCCGAGATCGTGCAGGTGATCGTCTCGAAAATGACCTTCCAAAAGCCCATGTTTTCGTAACGCGACCGCTACGATAATCATCGACGCCAAAGTGGCCATAATCAATCCAGAAAACTGATAGACGCCCCACATCGTGCTGAACCACATTGGCTCGAGGGCCATAATCCAATCGATTCCGGCCAACGAAATCGTGATCGCGAAGACGGCTAGGAATGTTGCGCAAAGAGCCGTGCTAATCCTTTGGGGATCGCGACCATCATCCTGGCGTCGGGCATCCTGGACAATCCACTTGGAGAAACCGATCCACAGCAAGATGTACACAACGGCACGGATTGCTAGAAATGTCGGAGTAAGCCAGAGTTCTTTGAACCAAAACGTTCCTGCGTCGCCCTCTCCATGATGATGCCAGCCGTATTGTGGCAGGCGGATCGCCAGCGACAACAAGAGCAATATCCCGGCAAATGGCAATACGGCCGTCATAGCTTCTGGAACGCGACGGAACGCGACGTTCCACCCGGCCCCACAAACCGTCGTTAGGGCGATAAACAACGTGCCACCAAGGCCGATGGTGACGAGGTAGTACGACACGAGAAACAAATTAGCCCATGCTCGATGTGGAGAAACTAATGAGCTTGCGGCAAGCACAACACCTGCGATACCTGTCGCGACAACAAGCCGCCGACCAAGTTGTGAGGATGGGCCTGCCGGGATGAGGTTCATTGTTCGGTGCCCCCCGTATCAGCCGACCCATTCGAAGTGCGTGAATTAGTTTCGCCTGCCGTCGGATCAATACTTGACAGTTTCTCGGCCGCACTTTGTTGCATATCGCGAACGTAGTTGACGACATCCCAGCGGCGATCGCGTGACAGTTGGGCGTCCATCGGTGCCATGCTCCCCTGCCCGTAGGTCAAGATGTGAAAGAGCTGGCCATCTTTCATCTGAACCGACTTTCCGGTCGTTAATGGCGGCGGAGGCGGGAAGCCGCGCTTGGCAACCGGACCATCCCCTGCACCGGTTGGCCCATGGCACGAAATGCAAAAGACGCGATAGACTTCGCCTCCGCGATCGACGGACTCTCGCAAGATTTGCGCGGGATCGACCTCTTGCTTTTCGCCGAGTGTCGCGGAGCCCGGCTCGTTGTCGGGGGCAGCCTCGGTGACCGAGTCTTCCGCTGGTTCGTTTGGTGGGGCCGTCGTAACGGCACGGGCCATGGCGGAAGTGATGGGGTTTTGTAGTTCCTCTCCAGCTCGTACAGCATCTTCCTTAGTCGCAGCATAATGTAATGGCATTTCACCCCTAGCGATCGTGCCGGCAACAGGGGCCTGCAACGTGCGGCGATTCGGAAAGTTCGGATTCGCTTCATA
>JANQRQ010000051.1 GCA_028284485.1 Planctomycetaceae bacterium
TTTGGGGGCCGGTCAATCCTTTATTGAATGGGGTCAAGTCCGCCCGATTTCTTCTCAAGCGATCGAGTACATTCAGCAACTCCCAAAGCTCTCGAATCAACGAGAAGACCGCCTGAAGTTCTTTTACAGCTTCCTTGAATCAGACGACGAAACAATTTCTGTCGATGCCTACAACGAATTTGCGAAAGCGCCGTACTCCGACGTTCTAAAGTCCAAGGCAAGATTTGACCGCAGCCAATTGATTTCGTGGATTACCGCTTCCGAAGTACCGGGCAGTCGACGCCGTCTCTATTTGACCTTGCTCGGAGTTTGCGGGCAGCCAGATGATTCAATGGTTGTTGAAGGGTGGATACGTGCGGGGACGCCCATTTTCAAGTCGAGCCTCGATGCCTTGATCGGTTGTTATTTGACTCTGAAAGGCGCATCCGGCTTACCGCTTGTGGAAGAATTGTTCTTGTCAAACGAGGACTCCGATTACGCTGACATTTATGCAGCGGTTATGGCCTTGAGGTTTCACGGCAGCGAAGGCAACGCCATCCCACGTCGTCGGATTATTGAGTCGATGCGGTGTCTGCTAGAACGCCCCGATCTTGCAGATTTGGTGATTGCCGACTTGGCACGTTGGAAGGATTGGGAATCGAGGCAGACGATCGTTCAGTTATTCAAAGATTCCAAAGGCGAATCGCAACGAGTACGTGTACCAATCATAGTTTACTTGCGTTCGTGTCCACTGCCAGAGGCTGCGGCGAATATTCGAGAGCTACAAAAACTTGACCCGGCGGCAGTCGAACAGGCAGATAAGCTTTTTCATTTTCGCGTTGGGTCGTGAGGATTGTGGGTCGACTCGTCAATTCGCTCGGCCATGCAAAGGCGAATATCAGGCCCATTAAGACGGCGGATCATTTCGAACCTGATATCAGCCATGTAAGGAATTCAATCGATGGATGGGCGATTTGCGGCACGCTATCAAACTCGATGGACATGGCAGCGACGATATTGGTGTACCTCGATCTTGTTCCTAGTTGTGAATAGTCTGATGACGACGACCCAAGCACAGGATCGTGATCCGTTCTCGGCGGACAAATTGTACAGGACCGTAGAAACTTACTACGAATTCGGGATTCACCGCACAGCCACCGCGGCGGACAAACGAACAGGAGAATGGCTCTATAACCAGATGAAGTCGGCCGGATTGGTGGCCACCTATCATGAATGGACAGCCCCGCAGTTCTTTCTCAAAGAAAGTAAGGTGGTCGTCGGCGACCGCGAAATCGAGAGCATGCCCTATTGGCTACCGAAGCCGACAGGAGCCACGCCGGTTCGAGCACCGCTAGTTTCGGTGACCAAGGAAACAGACGCAGAGTCTATGCGGGGTAAGATAGCGCTGGTTGACCTGGAGTGGCTTACGACGAGCGCCGCCATGAATCGCTTCATTGAGGAAACGCACAAAAACGGTGCCGTCGGGGCGATCTTTGTTTCGAATCATCCCTGGGGACCCATCGTTGCTCAGAATTCGAAGACTCCGTTTGTCGAGCAGGTGCAACCGATTCCGTCGGTCGTTGTGAGTCGCAATGTCCTTCAGGAATTGCAAGAAGTGGCGGCCCGGCAGAGCGAAGTCGGATTGGTGATCGAAGGGGAATCGCATCGGGAAATCGGGGCCCGAAATGTTATCGGCAAAATCGAACGGGGGAACAAATGGATCATCGTTTCGACTCCCTACAGTGGTTGGTACACCTGTGCTGGCGAGAGGGGTCCGGGGATTGCCATTTGGCTGGCGTTGGCTCGCTGGGTGGCGGAACGCGACTCGAAACACAGCTATTTATTCGTGGCGAATTCCGGTCATGAACTTGGCTATATCGGGGCAGAAAAGACGTTGACGAGTGGGATTATCCCTAGTCCTCAGCAATCGATTTGTTGGCTGCATCTTGGGGCAAATATTGGTGTTGTCGAATTCCAGAAAATTGGCGAGAAAATTCATCGAAACTCCGAAAAGGTGCAAACTCACGTGATGGCATCTCCGCACATTGCCCCGATCGTGAAACCGCAAATCGAGTCCATCGCGAAGTACGGAGTCGCAACAGAAGAATTCATTGGAGAACTGATAAACGTTCGGGAACACGGCTACCCGGCATTCGGGTTAGTTGGTGGAGCCGACCCATTCCCCTGGTTTCATACTGACCAGGATGGCATGGATTCTGTGGAGGGTCGCAACCTCTCTGTCATCGCTCGAGCGGCTGCAAATGCATTGGTAGCTATCGAGGACGGGGCACAAGTTGTACGACAGGACTGACGTCGCGCGATAGGATCAACCTTAGCTAACGAAGATGAATGAACAACAGCGTAGGCAGTTGCTTGATGATGTTGAGGCATTCTGCGAAGAGATTCGGCCACGAGAAGAGTTGTGCTATCTCGAGCATCGCTTCAATGAAGAGTCGATAACACTCGCGAAAAAGTACAATCTCTTTGGAATGCCGATCGCGACCGATTTCGGTGGTCGGGGTGCAGATTTGCGAACGTATGTCGACGCAATCATCCGCATCGGACGTGAGGGGAACGGAGTAAGGACTTTGTTTTCTGCACATTCGTCGATCGGTCAATACCCGATCAGCCAATTCGGGACCGATGATCAGAAGGAAATGTATCTTAAGCCGTCGTCCCGTGGCGATTCGATTATGGCTTTCGGACTGACGGAGCCGGAAGCCGGATCCAATCCCTTGGAAATGACGTCGACCTACCGAAGGGATGGTGATCGTTATGTGCTCAACGGCATCAAGTATCTGATTTCAAACGGCGGCATCGCCGATGTGGTTATCGTATTCGCCTACCCGGAAGACCGCATTGATCGCATCAGTGCATTCATTGTGGATACGGATGGTGAGGGAATCGAACGTGAAGATATGACCGCCAAGTTGGGACTGCCCACCTGCAATACGGCGATGTTCCAACTCACCGACTACTCTGTTCCTGCGGACAACTTATTGGGCGAAGAGGGTGGCGGTTTTCGAATTGCGATGGAAACTCTGGTGAGTGGCCGGTTGAGTGTCGCTGCAGGTTGTTTAGGCGTGATTGAAGATTGTCTGGCCGAAGCCATCGAATACGCGAAAAACAGGGAACAGCACGGCAAACCGATTGCCCGGCATCAGCTGGTTCAGGAACACATCGCTGAAATCGAGATCGCACGGCAAACGACTCAGTCGATTTTGGCATCGGCGGTTGATGCCAAAGTCGCCCAGGATGCTGCACCAGGCGACAGGGCAATTGCCGCAGAAGCTGATCTTCTCGTAGCAAAAGCCAAGTATCATGCCAGCAATGCGGCCTGCGATGCTGCGGATCGAGCGATTCAAGTTTTCGGCGGGCGAGGCTATTCGGAGCTATTTCGCCCGGCAAGGCATTGGAAAGACGCTCGAGTTTGCCGGATTTACGAAGGAACGGATGAAATTCTCAAACTCAAAATCGCGGCTAGCTTGTTGGGCAAGGAATACGCAGCATTTCGGTAGTCCTGCGCTGCCTAAGGAATTCAGATGTCCATGACACCCTCGACGTCGGGCCGCAACTCTTGGGGTTTTGTCATAAACGACACCGCGAAGAATAGCGTCAGGGATGCGATTAAGGCGAGCGCGCTGCCGTCGACTCCATAGGGAATTGGAACGCCTAACCCGGATAGCACGAGTACCAGCGCATTAATCGCCAGGCTGGCAATGATGGAGACATTCGCAGCGACGGCTGTGGCTCTTTTCCAATTGAAGCCAATGGCGACAGCGGGAGCAATTGCCGATGCGAAGATTCCCCATCCGTATTTGCCCAACAAGGCTACAAGATCGAACGGGGAATAAAGGGCAAACAGCGACGCGGCGATTGCCAATCCGACCGTGGCGATTCTTGCCCAGAACAGTTCGCGCTTGAGTGATCGTCCGCGAACGGATTGCGGAATGTCGTGAACGATGGCAGCTGTTCCTACGTTTAGAAAACCATCGGCCGTCGACATGATCGCTGCAAACAGGCCGGCAAAAACAACTCCGGCCAAAATGGGATGGGCATAGACCTGCAAGAATTGTGGGGCGGCTGCGTCGGCAACCTCCAAGGCAGCATGCTTTCCCTGGATGACCATAGCCCGCATGACCAGCCCGATACTCAACCACAACAATGCCGACAAACAATAGCCGGCGAGTGAAACCGGCAGAATCCGTTTGGCGTCTTGAATGCGGCGATTCATCATCACTTTGGTAATAATGTGCGGCTGACCGCAACCACCCATAGCAAAGAGGAAATACCACGACAGGCATCCCATTATTCCCAACGTTCCCCAGGGACCCATCGCTTCCGGATCGTCTTCCATGATTGTGCGGGAAACCTCTGCGAAACCACCTTCGTATGCGTTGGCAGCAGTAAAGAAAACGAGAATGGCGGCAACCACCATAATGACGCCCTGGAACACATCTGTGTAAACCGATGCAATGATTCCACCGGTGACGCAGTAGAAAACGAGGACTGCACAACTGAGGGCGACGCACATTTCCAGCGGAATTCCTAACCCACCGTTTTGAGCGATCAGGTCCTGCAGAACTGTTGCCATCGCCTTAATCTGTGAAGCGAGGTATCCCATGACGCCACAGAGAATGGCGATCGAAATCAATAACCGAGTGGTTTGACTGTTGTAGCGCGTGGCGACGACATCGGGTAACGAGATGGGCTGATGGACTTCGGCAAACAGGCGTAGTCGTTTACCAAGCAGGAAAAAGGAGATGGAGTACCCGATGGTCACGCAAATGACCATCCAAATGGAACTCATTCCCATGCGGTAAACGAGCCCGGGTCCGCCGACAAACCCAAAACCACTAAGTGTGCTGGAGAACACGGCCATGGCGGTGACAAATGCGCCTAGGTGGCGGCCCGCCATAAAGAAATCGGTGGCGTTTTTCGTGCGGCGCATCGCCCACAATCCGACACCAATACAGGCGACGAGATAGGCTGCCACGCAAATCAGTACAATCGTTTGACGAGAAGATTCCATCAGGCGTCGGACTCCTCTCGATTCGCTGTTTTCTGCACAAGGCGTTCAAACTTCTGAAGGTCCTCCGGCGAAATAATGCAGTCATCAAAGCGAACGACATAAAACAGAACGAAGGCTAACGGCATCCCCCCGATTCCATACACCATCAGAGCTGTTGGTACGGGAAAACCGAGTATGATTTCCCGCATCGTACCGTTGGCGTAGTAGTGATCGGTAACGACCGTCAGCACAATCGTTGCTGCGTAGAGGCTTCCGAGAAATAGAAAGATGCCGACGGTTCGTTTCTGTTTCTTAACGCCCAATAACAGGCAGCCGACAAAGAACGCCGCTTCAAGAACCCCGAACACCATACCGATCCAACGAACGTTTTGGTGGCGCTCCGAGCCGGGTCCGCCTTGTTGCATGGTGTTTGGAAAATCGGGGTGAGCAAATCCGTGGCTCGGTTGTACCTCTGTTGTTACCAACGACAATCCAATTGCGAGACAGATTGCAATCAGCAAACCGAACAGCCACTTTGCAAGATCGGCGCCGTTCTTCCTGTCATCCATCGGAGACTCCCATGGCCTGATGTGCGGCTTTCCAGAAATCAGCAATGACGCGCTGCGCGGCAGCCTGAATAAGGGACATACTCACTGGTTTTAACAGTCCCTGCCTCTCAACAATGCTTGCTTTCCACTGCAGTTGGGTCCCAGCATCGAGTTCGGCTAACGACAATTCTGACTCAACGATGATCTTCGCGCCGATTCCTTTCCCCGTGGATTGGATGTTCAGCAGTTGAGGTTCGTCCGCGTGAGTGACCACAAATATCAGGTCGAGTGCCCCGGTGAGAAATGAGAATTTCGGCCGGACGCGACAGGTGAGTTCAGTCGGCGAAACGCTTTTGACACGCTCCACGTCAGGGATCAATTGAGATATGAATTGCATATCCGTCAATTGATTCCACAAAGACATTTGATCCAAAGGGAACTCTTCACAACCCGAAAAATGCAAATGAACGATCTCTTTAAGGCGAAATTCTTGTGTGAATGGATGTCGATTCATTCTACTGAGCAAAGAATTCGTATCCAGCATCAAGTCGAGAAAAGTTTTGTTTCCTTGGTGAGGAAACGTATGATAGAACGGCCGATTGCAGAGCCAGCGAGTCTTCGCTTTCGCGACGAGCGATGTTGATCGGTGTGTCGCGCCCATCCTCGCAAGCGTTGTGGAAAGGGCGCGAAGCGACGTGCCGTCATGAAATAGTACATTCTTGTTTTCACCTTCGAGAAGGACCTGAAATGTGGATTCCAAAATGGCAACGCGATCGAGATCAAGGAGTCGATAGCCCGATCCCAACGCAGGTGGTCTCCAACGAAGAGTTCATTCCGCGACCGCAAACCTCAAAACAAAAGGAATGGGAAGCGTTGATTGGCCAAATGGCCGATGAACGTTCCAAAAAGCTGGGGATGGATCGCCGTTCGTTCATGGCCAGTTCCATGGGGATGGCGACCGCTTTTCTGGCGGCCAATGAAGTTTTCGGTGCGTATTGGGACGTCGATGCAGCCGAGACGGTCGAGCCCGAAGCGTACGCGGAAAAGTGGCCCAAAGATGAGTATTTCATTTTTGACGTGCAGACGCATTTTACGAACGGGCGGGCCCTAAGATTTCGAAATGCCGAATTCATCCGCAATATGGGATTCGACCTGGAGAATGACGCGGAGGCGTACGGCTTTACGAATTTTGTCAAAGAACTGTTCTTCGACAGTGATACAAGCATGATTGTCATTTCGGGAGTGCCGGGGCGCGAAATCGACAAAAATGCGCTGGGGGAAAAGCTGGAAAAGCAGGCACGTGGCGGGGGGTTGCTGCCAAGTTGGCTGATGTCGGACCGTAAGAACGACATTAACGAGTTAGCCGGCAGTGTGCGTGCCCTTTGCCAGGGCAACTGCGCGCCGAATCACTATTGGGACCGGACCAGCAACGGTGCAGATCGAACGCAATTGTTCGAGCAAATGGAACGCGAGGTCAAGACTTACAACATCGATTCTTGGAAGTGGTACTGCCACACCGACCCGGGTAGATCGGGGAATGGATTCGCGCTCGATGATGAGAAGCTCACATACCCGTTCTACGAGAAGTCGAAAGAACTCGGTATGAAGATTTTCAGCATCCATAAAGGGTATGCGTCGCAATCGCGGACACTCGGGCATCTCGCGCATCCGGGCGATGTAGAGAAGGCGGCGATCGACCATCCGGATATCACGTTTATTATTTACCACTCCGCGCTGAAACATGGTCCTGGGGAGCCACAGTTCGAAGCGCCGGAATTCTACGACGCCGAGTCAGGAGACTTTTTGTGGCACGCTGAGCTGATGAAGATCAAGCAGCGCAACCCCGAGATGAACAATGTGTATTGCGAGATCGGATCGGCGTTCGGCACATTGGCGCTACAGCACCCGGTGATGTGCATGCACCTCATGGGGAAAAACATCAAAAATTATGGTGCGGACCACGTCATTTGGGGAACAGATTGTCTGTGGTGGGGGTCGCCACAATGGGTCATCGATGCCTTCAAACGATTCCAGATCAGTGATGAGATTTGCGAAAGATTTGGATACGAGAAGATATCGAAAGAAGACAAAGCCAAGATTTTCGGATTGAACGCCGCAAAGGTTTATGGAATTGACGTGGAAGCCAAACGAAACGCGTTACCGGCTGATTCGTTGAGTCGCCTGAAAACGGCCTATATCGATTTCGGCGGCCAGCGGGAAAACGCCGCTTATGGATGGGTCAAAGATAATGTCTAATTCTGTCTGTACTGAATTCACGGTGTGAGTCATTCCATCGGTATCGACATCTTCGGATCAACAGCGGCAACACATGACACAAGAGACGCTTTATTGTCGAACAATCAAAACACTCGTCTCAAACCTGCGCACCATGAAATCTTCAGCAATTCTGCTAGCGCTTTATTCGGTCGCCGTGGTGACTTCATCGATTCTCCGTTCAGATGTAGTCGAACCGGTCGCCGCGAACCAGGAAGTTGATCAGCAGCTGGACCCCGCAGCTTGGGGTAGCGATCACGTGGGTCAACCGATCCCCGAGTTTGTTTCAGGCGACGAGTGTTTGTTCTGCCATAGGAAGGATATCGGATCGACCTGGTCCGATGACCCGCATGCGACAACTGTTCGAAGACTGGAATCTGAAAAGCGAGATGCATGGGCGTCGATTGCTGCGATTAAGAAACCTGCAGCCGATGCGGAGTTTCTGATGGGACGGGATCGCAGCATCAGACTGCTGAAGCGAAATCCAGCGTATGGATCTTTGGCAATCCTTTCCGCCCGACTTTTACCCGATGGCACGGTAATTGATGACAATCGTGCAGAGGGTAGCGATGTCCATTGGAAGGGGCAGGAATTTGGGCAGAAGTGCGCTGGGTGTCATGCCACAGCCGTCGACCACGCCACCGAATCATTTTCTGCACTATCACTCGATTGTTATGTGTGCCATGGGAATGCTTCGCTCGACCATTCAAACGATTCCTCGACGATTCATTTGTCGAAGAAGCGAGACGACGAAGCGCGTGTGGTCATCTCAGTTTGTGGGCAATGCCATATCCGGACCGGCAAATCGCGGAGTACGGGCAGCCCGTTTCCGAATAATTTCATTGCCGGTGACAACCTCTTTCGCGACTTCGAGGTCGATTTGTCTGACGAGGCGATCGCCGGTCTTAATCCGGCAGATCGACATATCTTGAAGAATATTCGCGATGTGGTTGTTCACGGCGTTTCGAAAACGACCTGCCTTTCTTGTCATCAAGTTCACGGTAATAGCAGCCGAAAACACCATCGCGTTTTGAAAAGCCCATTGTGTTTGGACTGCCACTACGAATCGGGGCCCAAATCAAAACGCAAATCGTACGAAGTGCACAGCAAGCTTTGCGACTATTGACGCCAATAGGAAATGTGAAATGAACGACAC
The DNA here is from genome assembly GCA_028284485.1 of Planctomycetaceae bacterium. Classification (GTDB taxonomy): domain Bacteria; phylum Planctomycetota; class Planctomycetia; order Planctomycetales; family Planctomycetaceae; genus JANQRQ01. Next base: position 8,969 of record JANQRQ010000051.1, read on the forward strand.
AGAGAACGGTATCGACTTTGAACATATGCCTCCCGGCGTGCCGATGGATGAGACCGATGTAAGCTTGCGCGCTTACTTGTCTCGGCTTCCTGACGAAAAGTTAGCAGAGTACGATGCCGAATGGTCAGATGAGAAAGTGATTGAGTGGGACGAAAACTTCCGGTCCGACGGCACGCTGATGCTGGTCTGCTGCGAGCGTGATGTTGATATCGACGAGTTTCGTCGAGTCCTGGAAGAACACATTTCGTATCGCCTTGGTTAGAGCGAGTTGCTTTTCTATAGGCGACCCTGACTCGTGGAGGCGGGCATTCGTCAATCGGGACTACACAACAGCAACGAAAGCAGTCGGGCAACACAAGCGGGTTTCTCTTCACCCTCGATATCGATCGTCACATCGTATGCCACTCGGACCATTCCGGGAGATTTGACGTTAGCCTCAGCGACAGATTTCCGGGCGCGAATCCGTGACCCGACTTTGACCGGTGACATGAGTCGCAAACGATCGCAGCCGTAGTTGATGGCATTGAACGAATCGACGTACGGGTTCGGATCTGGTGCGGGAATTTGCTTCATCAAGTGGGACATCAACGAGATCGTGAAGAAGCCATGTGCGATCGTCGTGCCGTAAGGTGATTCTCGGGCTGCTCGCTCGGGGTCGATGTGTATGAAATTGTGATCATGGGTCACGTCAGCGAACTGATTGACGTCTTCTTGCCGAATACGAAACCACTCCCCGGGTGGCGATTCGGCTCCGATCAAAGCCTGCAGGTTCTCGGCAAGTCTATTTGTCGTGCCCACGAGGTGATTCCTCATCAATCAAATGCTTATTGGTCTCGAAACTTGTCTCTCCGCGTCATTCGTGCCATTGAGTGAAGTCATCAACCTTCTCACGCTCGGTTCGATAGCCGTTAACAGGATGGCTCTTGTCGCCATACCCCATGGCGATTCCACAAATTAAGTGCAACGAACTGGGGATATCTAGGACTCCGCGGACAATGTCCGGGTATTCCGACATGGCAGCCTGCGGGCAGGTTTCTAATCCACATCCACGTGCGGCCAACATGACATTTTGAATGAACATTCCCATGTCGACCCAGGAGCCTTTCTCGAGCGCCGAATCAATGAATACAAACAGTTCGACAGGTGCTCCAAATCCATAGTAGTTTTTGAACCACTGTTCAGTCCGACGTTCGTGATCCTCACGTGTGATGCCCAACGCGTTGTACAGAGCGTAACCGCATGCCTTCTGCCGCGACCGATATGGTTCGGGAAATTTGTCGGCATAGTACTTGTAGTCGGGATTCGGTTCTTGTCCTGCTTTTCTGGCTTGGACAATATCGTCTCCGATTTGCTGCTTCTTTACGCCTGTGACGACGTGAACCTGCCACGGCTGAGTATTGACGCCGGAAGGTGCCCAGCGCGCGGTCTCAAGAACTTGTTCGATCGTTTCTCGAGAGACGGGCTGGTCGAGAAATGCACGAGTTGACGCTCGATCCCGGATGGCTTCCACCACGTCCATGGTTATAGTCTCCAATCTGAAATGATCGCCTTCTATTGTGATTGCTCGCCGATGTCTCGTTGTGCAAATCGATTTTGTGTATGCGTTTCGGCGAGCAGCGCATTATCGACCAGTGAAGTTTGGCGGTCGTTTCTCCACAAAGTGGGCGACACCTTCGCCGAAATCCTCGCACTGAAAACTCAGTAACATTTCATCGTTTGCGGTCTCGATCGCTTCATCGAGGTCGGTGAATAACGCATTGTAGACTTGTCTCTTAATGACCTGAAGCGATCGTGGAGAAACTGTGGTCGCCAGCAATGCCGCGTAATTACGGACCTCGGTCATTAAGTCGTCATGGGGCACGACTCGGCTCACAAGCCGCATTTGCAGTGCTTCGTCGGCATTGATCAACCGCGCAGAATACAGCAGATCCAAGGCATTGCTAATCCCGACAAGTCGGGGAAGCATCCAACTGACGCCATGTTCGGCGATTAGTCCGCGTTGCGCAAAGGCTGTGCCGAAGCGTGCCTTGTCGGATGCAATGCGAATATCGCAATAGAGTGGGAGGACAAACCCTAAGCCGACTGCGGCCCCGTTGATGGCTCCGATGATCGGCTTACTGATGGCGGGAAAGTAACTGTATGTCTTTTGGAAGTCATTGCGCGCATCGTGATGCGGCCGAGGTGGCAACAATCGTTCCCGCAACTCGGCCTGTTCGACTTGGGACCAGTCGGTTTCAACGGCATTGCCTAGATTAGCCATATCGGCGCCGGCACAAAATCCGCGACCTGCTCCCGTTAGGATAATCACGCGAACAGACGAGTCCGCGTTGGCCGTTTGCATGGCATTCAGCAGTTCCGCTTCAAGCTCTTTGGTAATCGCGTTGAGGCGGTCTGGCCGATTTAGGGTAATCGTGGCGATGCTGTCAGCCACGTCGTAGAGAATAGTATCGTTGGACATGGTGTGCCTTTCATTGAATATGTCTGCGAGATGCGATTCGTGGTTGCCACGATGCCGAGAAGATGTCTTGCTTAGTATCTTGTCGAAAAACCACCGACCCAAATCGGACTGGACCAAGCTGTCCCGCCGTCCATCTGCCTGACACGGACAAAGTAGTAGTCGCCCGGCTTAGTTTCTTCGGAATCGGTGTATTCGAATTCGTAATCCAGAAGCGGGTCGGAACGGATGCAACGGAGGGTCACTGAGTCGGTGAACTGGTCGACCGATTGCGAATGGGTCACGGGTTCGTTGCTTGACTCCGAAAGTGAAAACCGAAGGGTCTCTTCGGGCAGCAATCCTGATGGTCGATAGATCGATGGCCCGGTTGTCCGTTCGCGGACTTCATCAAGATAGACTTCAATCGACGCTGTTGCTGTGACATTTTCGAGATCCAACACGAGGTTTTTGTAGCTGCCGCGAGTGCGCAACGCGAAATGCACGCGATTCGGTTCGTTTTCGTCTTCGTCAACAAATTCCCAAAGTCGATTCTCCAACGCCGGAGAGGATACTGCCTTCAATTGAGCACCTTTGACGACGAGGGTTCCGTGCCAGGGCCGCCATCCGCGGGGATTGTCTCGCATTTGTGGGTCGTTGGTGGAATGAAAGGTAAGCTCTACGCGTCTTGTGCTTGCAGGCTCGTCGCGAGTCGTTAACAAGTCCTTATTCCAGACTTGCTTGCCGTTCTTGATCACCGCGATGGAATCAAGCGGAGCGGTACCGAAGACACGTCCGGTGAGATGCCGATCGTCGCGGTTGACTGTGCGGGTCCCCATGCGCGCACCGTTCAAGTCAACGTCGAGGATGATGCGCTGGCCGGTCGTTGCGTAAGCCGCCAAATCTTTCATGGCGTCAAAAATCGCATCGCGGGTCTTCGTGGGGGCGAGAACTGCAGCGAGACCGCCCCGTGCAGCGAGACCACTTGCTAGAGGTGTGGAATAGCCAGGGTGACTGAGATGATCGTCGGACGCCGCAACAAACCCAATGTCGTGTCCATGGTTGAGGTACATCACGCCGAACCATTCAAAATGTCCATGCATCGACATAATTTCGACGAGTGTCTCCATTTGTGGATGACTGATGCGCCAGTCACCGGCCTGGTGTGCGTGTGGAATGATCAGGACATCATCCATGTCGTTTTCGACAGCGAGCCGCTGATACAGCTGCGATAGGTCTGGAGCTGTCTGACGTGGGACGCGACTGCGGTCGATGGTATCGCGGAAGAACACGTTGTGGTGACCGCCCCATTGGTTGTTGACGGTCCATTCGTATCCGAGAATCGCGATGAATTCGCCATCCTTGTTGTAGCGATTGACATTTTCGATCAGCGTCTGCCATTCGCTGTCGTCCATCCACAGGTCGTGCTCCGAATGAGTCAGGAAATCGAGACGGGCATCGTCTCGGCCGAATTCGAAGAATGCTTCGGGTGTTCCTTGTCCCTCGGCAAACCCGCAATGTCCATGCGTGTCGCCCCAGAAAATCCCGTACTGCGGATCCTGCTGGACCCAGATGGGATTGCTCTGCCCGCGGATCTGTCCGTCATCGGATTCAAACGAAAACCGATACACGCCGGGCTCGTTGAACTGAATATCGTCGAGCAATGTGATGGCCTCTTCTGCCGGCTCAATGCGAGAATGCCGAGCACCGTTGATGAAAACCTGATATCCAGGAATCGCACCAGATGCTCGATTGTAGTAGACGTCTTCGCTGCGGACGGAAACTTCGATCGTCTCTCCAACTTTGGCCACTGACGGGGCGAATCCGTGAACGGCATGGACGGGGCCGCCAACGACTTTGTACGGTTGCAGGGGCAGGGTGAGAAAGTCGCTATTGCCGCGTGGGTCAACATAGATCGGCAAAGGAAACGCGTCGTTGCTGTAGGTTTGAACCTGAAACCCCCTTGATCCGCCGGACCGATCTCCGTAGGTAACAGTGACCGTGTCACGTTTCGTCAATGTGGCGCCCTCTAAGTGGAAGACCAATCCATCGGCTTCGGTGCGAAAACCGCCATGCATGCCGCCAACCTTGACGGTTCCCGGAATGAACTGTGCGCTGGGATTTGTCGATCGAATGGAAATGTAATTGTCGCCTTGGGGGTCGTCGGTTTGAAATTGGCCTTGGTTCGACATGAAATGTCGTGCAATGAAGAAGCCGCCGCCCGGCACAATTGGCATATCGCCGACGTGGTACGTCTGTTCGATCGTGACAAAACTGCCTGGGAGAAACGGTCCGCCGTTGTCAGACGTCAAATGACCAATGGCGGTCGGCTGCTCTTCACGAAGTTGTAGTTCCCTAACAAATCGATCCATGACTTCGAGGCGCTGTAACGTTGTTGCGGGTGGCTCTTGTTGTGCGGTGACCAGCGCTACGATTGCCGGCAATTCGACGGGAAGCACGCCGCCCTGTTGTGCGAATGCATTGGACCATTTCCACAGGACAAGGGCACGGTCGACTCCGTTGTCGAGTGTCGACGGTGCGCTCGCGACATCGGTTTTGAGTTGCTCTACTTCTTCTCGGAGCTTCGGTGACAGATAGTCGCCACGCGTCGCGCTGAAACGGTTCGCCGCTTGGCCGCCCTGTGCCATAGTTGCGATGCTGCTCACATTCGCACTTCCCGACAAATCGGATTGATTGAGGAGTAATGCCGTTGCAATGGCTGAAGTGACAATGGCCAAGATCACGAGTTTCGTTGGCTGTTTGTTTTTCATCCTGACATCATCCTTCAAGGACCGTTTGATGATTGGGAGTTCGAAGTCGGTTAATCTGCAGTTGTACTATCGAGTTTCAGCCGCGTACGCAGTTTTCGCATTCCACCCAGCCAACGATCGTAGTCACCGGCCTTACGCTGAAAGTACTCGGCCACTTCGGGATGAGGTAGAATTAAAAAATGCTCTGAAGCGAGACCTTCGACGACGCAGTCTGCGACTTGCTGTGGTTCTAACGCAGTTTCGTGCAACATGTCGACGACAGGATGGTCACCTTGGAGCATGCGAGTCTTTACTCCTTGAGGACACAAGCAGGAAACGCCGATTCCTTGCTTGCCATACGTAATCGCCACCCATTCAGCGAGCGCGATCACCGCGTGCTTGGTCACGGAGTAAGGGGCCGACGACAATTCGGTTAATAGGCCAGCTGCCGATGCCGTATGCAAAAAGTACCCGCTCCCCCGTTCCAACATCGAGGGGATCAGCGCGCGCACGGCATAAAGATGCGACAGAAAATTCACTTGCAGCGCTTGTTGCCATTCGTCGTTCGTGAGTTCCGCGCCGCCGGACATGGCGATTCCGGCATTGGCACAAAATAGGTCAACCGAGCCAAACGTGCTTTGAGCCTGCTCGATAAGATTCTTCACGTCCTGTTCCAGGCTGACATCACATTTAACGGCCACACCATGCGATTCGTTAGCGACCGCATGTGCCGATTCGAAGTCGATATCTGCAACAATCAGGCCACGTGGCTGCTCGTTGGCGAACCGTCGACATAAAGCCCGCCCGATACCATGCGCGCCTCCTGTAACGATGATGACTTTGTCTTGAAGGTGCATGCTCTTCGAACCTCAAGTCGAGTCAGGCAATGTTCACTTCATGTCGTGGAACACCAGTGGTCTACCGATCTGATCACTGAAGTCAAATTCCACAAGATTCGTCGAATGTCATGCGAGCTAATTGTTCACGATGAAACGTGGCATCGCCTAGCAGATACTCGGTCGCCTTGGCCCGTTTGTAATACAAATGCAAATCGTGCTCCCAGGTGAAACCGATGCCGCCGTGCACCTGAACTGCCAGGTTTCCAACTTGCCTGACCGCATCGGATGTGTAAATCTTAGCAACGGTAACAGCCCGCTGAGCATCCGCCTCTTCGTTATCAAGCGACCAAGCGGCATACCAGACCGCTGATCGCGCACTTTCCGTGAGTAGTAGCATGTCGGCGCACATATGCTGGATCGCCTGAAACGAACCAATGACGCGGTCGAATTGGCGTCGGGTTTTTGCGTATTCGACAGTCATTTCAAGCATGTGTTGCATCAGCCCCAGCATTTCGGCACACACCGCGACGATTGCGATATGTTCGCTGATTTGCAAAGCCGATTTGGCGGCGTCTCCTTTAGCGAGGATGTCATCGGTGTCGAGTGTCACCTGGTTGAAATCGCATTGGTGCAGCTTGCGAGTCGCATCGATTCCCGGTGTCGATGTGATCTGAACGCCTTGTGCATCCGAGGGGACTGACACGAGGCACAATTTGCCACTTAAGTTCGCAACACAGAGGATCCAATCGGCTTCGGCGGCATTCATAACGCATTGCTTGGTACCGCTCAGTTGGTTTCTCTCGGGATCGACAGTCGCCTTGGTTTCGGCAGAGATTTCCCAGGAATGTTCTTCTTCGAGAATCGCGAGCGTGATCTGGGACGTTCCGTCGACGACTTGCGGAAGAACGGTTTTGGCTTGAGTCGTGTTCGCGAGTGCCAACGTCGTTGACGCCCAATTTGTTGAGAGCCACGGTCCGGGAGCACAGGCACGGCCAAGTTCCTCGGCAACGACGGCCAATTCGACGAGTCCGAGTCCCAATCCCTCGAATTCTTCCGCGAGATGCAACCCAACCCAACCTTGGTCAGCGATTCCCTGCCAAAGTTCCGAGTCCACACCGTCTTTCGCATCCAAGAGTTCATGTACCCGCGTGGTAGGACATTCGCGTTTGCAGAATTCGCGGGCGGCTTGCTGCAGCAACTTTTGCGGTTTGGAAAGGTCAAAGTACATGTTGATTCCAGATTTAATTTGAAAGCTAGTAGCTCTTGGGAAGTCCGAGAACGCGTTCTGCCAGAATATTGCGCTGAATTTCGCTCGTGCCGCCTTCAATCGTGTTGCCACGCGATCGGAGGTAGCAGTACGCCCAGGCACCGTTATCGAACGTTGATAATTGTGCGACGTCGCCGAGAATTTCCATCGCGGTTTGTGACAATCGCTGATTCATCTCGCTCCAATAGATCTTTAGGATAGACCCCTCTGGCCCGGGGGTTTCATTTGCATTGGCGCGGCTCAGTGCACGATCCGTGTTGAGGCGGAAGATTTCGAGTTCGACCTGTGCCTGAGCAATCTTCTGACGGACAATAGGGTCTGCGCAAAGTGGTTGTCCATTGCGTTTGTGCATTCGGCACAAGTCGACCAGCTTTGCCATCGTCTCTTCAAACGCGACGTACATGCTCGATCCGAGATTCGCTCGTTCGTTCATCAAGGCAGTCAGCCCAACTCGCCATCCGTTGTTCAGTTCACCAAGTTGGTTGTCGACTGGAACACGCACGTCGGTAAAAAATACCTCGTTGAATCCTGATTCGCCGGACATCTGTCGAAGCGGACGGGCCGAGATGCCGGGTGATTTCATGTCGACCAATAAGCAAGTAATTCCTTTATGCTTCGGCACATCAGGATCGGTCCGAACCAGAAGCAAACACCAATCGGCGATATGGGCAAAGCTGGTCCATATCTTTTGTCCATTCACGACGTATTCATCGCCGTCGCGGATCGCCCGAGTCCCGAGCGAGGCCAAGTCGCTGCCGGAATTCGGCTCGGAGTATCCTTGGCACCAAATGTCTTCGCCGGTCAGGATGCGCGGAAGAAAACGGCGCTTTTGTTCATCGGTACCCGCGACGATAATCGTCGGGCCCACCAAGCCTTCGCCGATCACTCCCAAGTGCTGCGGCGCTTGGGCCCGCGCGACTTCCGCAAGGAAGATCGATTGTTGAACCGGACTCGCGCCACGACCCCCAAATTCTTTCGGCCAAGAGATTCCTGCCCAACCTCCGTCGAATAGTTTCCGTTGCCATGCGCGGAGAAAATTCCAGTAGTCTTCGACGTTTTCTCCGCGTCGACTGAGCGGCCAAGGCTCGGGAACATTATCCGCTAGCCAAGATCGCAGTTCGTCCCGGAACGTTTGCTCTTCCGGTGTGAGATTCAGATCCATCGCATTATTCCGTGTAGTAGTTCACGTTGAGTTTTCGCAAAAAAAAATCAGGTATTTGTTTCGCTTGTTGTCGGCTGGTCGTCGATCGCTTCCCAAAGCAATTCAGCGATGTCTTTTACTTCAACTGGGCTGTCGTGCGCGAGACTTCCGATACCGTCTTCCAGCATTGTTGCGCAGAATGGGCAACCAACTGCGACCGTATCTGCCCCGGTTGCGACTGCTTGCTGCGCACGTTCCACGTTGACTCTCTGATCAGATGGTTCATCGATAAAGCTCATTCCACCACCACCGCCGCAGCAAAAACTTTCAGGGCCGTTCAGTTTCATCTCCAATAGATCGCTGTCGATGGTGTGTCGCAGCAGATCACGAGGTTCTTCGGTAATGCCGTTGTGGCGTCCGAGATAGCACGGATCGTGCATCGTAATTTGTCGAGCGCTTTGCAAATCGAGTTGCAGACGGTTCTCGCCGATCAATTTCGCCAAGTAAGTCGTATGATGTAGGGTTTCCCACTGGGCGCCGAACTCTGGATACTCGTTGGCAAATGTATTGAAACAATGTGGGCATGGCGTGACCACAGTTTTGATGCCCAGCGAATGTAATTGCTCGATATTCTGACGGGCCAGGGTGTCGAACAAAAACTCATTTCCAATTCGGCGAGCCGGGTCACCTGTGCAGGATTCTTCGCGGCCCAGGATTCCGAATCGGACTCCGGCGCGCTGCAATAGTTTCGCCAGTGCGCGCGTGGATCGCAAGTTGCGCTCGACCAGAGCTCCGCCGCATCCAACCCACAATAGGACTTCCGCATTATCGACGTCCTTGATGTGCGGAATACCGAGTTTGTCCGCCCAGTCCATACGGGAGAGTTGAGTTCCGCGAAAAGGATGACCGCGCTGCTCCATCGATGTCAACGCATCTTGGAGGGTATCCGGCAAGTCAGCCTGTTCCATGGCAAGATAGCGTCGCATATCAACGATCTTTGGGTATTGTTCAATGGCCACGGGGCAGGCGTGGACACAGGCGGCACACGTTGTGCATTGCCATAGTGCTTCAGGTGCCAATGACGACGAGCTTCCGATGACCGAGAAACTACCATCCGGCTGGTCGCCGTTTACTTTTTCTGTTTGACGCGAAGCTGCGGAAAGGTGCTGCTGCAAACTCAAGATGATGTCGCGCGGGGACAGTTGCTTCCCAATGGCGTTTGCGGGGCACATTGCCGTGCACTGACCACATTCCGTACACGAATCGAGGTCGAGCAAGCCTTTCCAAGTAAATTGCTCGATGCTGCTGACTCCAAATGTTTCGGCAGTTTCAAAGTCGATCGGCTCGAGCGATCCCGCCGGAGCATCGAGGTTAGAGGTAAGAATATTGAGCGGTGCCGTGACGATATGAAGCAGCTTGGTGTAAGGCGCCCAGGCAATCAAACCGAATACGAGCGCCATATGGCCCCACCACGTTATGACATGTGCGACGCGAAGCGACTCTCGGTCGAGGACGGCCAAGGAAGCAACCGCGACACCATTGCCGACCGGTGACCAAGCGGCCCAAGGGTCGTCAGTCGCAGCAATTCGCCATCCTTCCAGCAAGTATCCCGACGCCAGAATGACCAACAAAAGGATCAATATCCATGTTGCCTCGTCAGAATAGACGAGGCGAATCGGTCGTGTGCACCACCGACGGATTCCGGCGATCGTGATTCCGATCATCGCCACAACGCCGAGAATGTCCACAAATAAAGACTGAAAATATAGGTAGAACCGGCCCTGCATGATGCGGATATTAAAGTCGTGGTGAATCAGGACGATGGTTGTTGCCACAGTCAATGTGACAAACCCCCAGAAAAGCATCGCGTGCCAAATCCCTGCGATCGGGTCGCGCCAAATCGTTGTTTGCAAAAGGCCCAGTCGAAGAACGCGGATCATCCGTTGCACAGGTCGATCGAATCGCGAAACAGGCCTTCCAATCCGCCATTGCCGCAATCGGCGAAAGATCCCGTATCCAAAGACCGCAACGGTCGGTATGAGCAGCAGGTACATCACCCAAGCCTGGGAGATGTTCCAAAAGACCTCTCTGGTAGCTGCATTCATATTTTGAGCGGCGTTCGGTTGGCAATAAGTGTCGTTGCCGTGGAGCAACGTAAGGGATTGTCACATAGACTGGTTTCGCCTTTGCAAGTCCGGCGTCTCGCTACTCATTGCTTGTACTTTTCAAATCGACCAGTCGTTCTGTCAGTGGGCCAATAACGTTGCGATAGTCGTCGACTAAACCAAATTGGCAGTGTCGAAAAATGGGTGCCTCGGCGTCGGTATTGATGGCGGCCACAACTTTCGCGTCGGCAATTCCCATGAGGTGCTGACTTGCGCCAGAGATTCCGACTGCGAGATACAATTCCGGTGCAACTTTCTTTCCCGTTTGCCCAACTTGTAATCCGGGTGCGACCCAACCGGAGTCACAGGCGGCACGAGACGCGCCCAATTCTGCGCCGATGACGGCTGCAAGTTTCCGAAGTTCATCGAATGGCTCTGGGCCGCCCAACCCACGTCCACCTGATACGATCGCTTGGGCATCTTCCAATCGGACTCCTGCCGCCGATTCATGCTGTCGCTGGACGATCTGGGTGGCCTGGAAATTTGCGTTCCCGGAACCATCCAAGTCAAAATGCTCGGTTTCGACCGGAGCAGCGTTGGGTCGCTCCGGCTCGGGAGAAAATGCACGCGCACGGAGCCAGATAACAACCGGCTCAACGTTTGCTTGAACAACCGCGGTCGCTTTGCCTCCGTACACGCTACGGTGGACGCGAATGCGGTCTCCATCAGCATCGATCTGCTGAGCATCACCGATCGAGCTACCACCTAAGCGATAGCCCAATCGTGGCGCGAGTTCCTGGCTATATGTATCCTGTCCGAGCAGAACGACTCGTGGCTCGAGTGCTGCACACGCGGCATCGAGCATGGCCAAGCAAGACTCGGGTTGATAATCCAAGTCGTCGTGGCTCTGCACGGAGACGACCCGGTCGGAATGTGATGCAGCGTATTGCTGAATCACATCGGACGACGAACATGTGACGGCGACATGTCTAAGTCCGAGTTGTTTTGCAACGCGATCTGCTTCTCCGAGGAGCCCTTCGACAGCCCGATCAAAGTCGACACCAGGGAGAAGGCAGCTTATGACATTTGGCAAGCTAGTTCTTCCTTACAGATTCAAAGCGACTCGATGATCTTGAATACCCGTTCAGCAAAATCGTTAATCCGCTCGTCAGATGAGTCACCGGCGACGAACTCACAGGCCGCTGTTTTCTCCGGGGCGTTAAGTGAAATGACCTCTGTTGCAGATGCTGCAGCACGAACGCTTTGCTCGTCGAGCCCGATTTCCTCAAGTGACCAAGTCGTCAACGGCTTGCGGTGTGCCAACATAATGTCACGCGTTTTAGGGATCCTAGGGAGATTGGTATCGCTGTTGGTGATTGACGCGACGATCGGTAGCTGCGCCGTCAGTTGTTCGGAACCGAAATCGGTCTGTCGACGTAAGCGAACGCCCCCCTCGATTGGCTCAATTTGGTCGACAAAGGAAACGCTTGGCATTCCAAGCCGCTCAGCAAGCAGACCAGCCGTCTGACCTTCGCCCCAGTCGCCTGCTTCGCGGCCGAGAACGATCAGATCGAATTCGGGTAACTTCTCGATTGCTGCAGCGAGGACCATTGCCGCGCCAGAGGAACCATATTGAGAAATACCAGGATTCTCGACCAGGTAGGCGTGATCCACCTTCAGTGCCAATGCTTTTCGCAGGACCTCTTCTGCCGGTTCTGGTCCGAAACAGAGTGCTGTGATCTCACCATCGCATCGGTCACGAAGTTGTAAGGCGGTTTCCAACGCGTTTTCGCAGAAAATGTTGGTAACGAGATTCGCTGATCCTTGTTCGGCCTCGAGTTTTTCTGCATCAATCCGAAAATCTCGGATCGGAACCTCAGGGTCAAGAATTTGTTTTAAACAAACGAGTAGATTCATGAATCGAGGTAGCTATTGGTCCAAAAGGAGTCCCGCCAGGATAAACTCAGTCGTTTCAGCAGCGATTTGGTCCTTGGTGAGACGCCCTTTGGGTTTATGCCAACGGGCAACTCCAAGAATTGTGGCGAACATGTTCAGGGCGGCAATTGTGATATCCAAATCACGTAGTCGGCCGGATTCCTTAAGTTGTCCGAGGGTATCGCGAACGAGATCCAAGTATTCGCGCTTGCGTGCCACGATAATTTGCTTTTGCGCGTTTGCCAGTTTGTTGACTTCCTCGGTAAGGATCGTGATTGCACCACCGGTCACAAATATGACATTCAAGTGGTGCAGTATGATTTGTCGTAGTCGCTCTTCCGGTTCCTGGATTTCTCGGCATGGCGCGACAATATCTCTTTCGACGCAGTCCATCGCAAAAGCCATGATTTTGTATAAGAGGTCGTCCTTGCCTTTCGTGTAGTAGTAGAGACCGGCTTTCGTCAGATTGACGGCTTGCGCGATGTCATTCATGCTTGTCGCATCGAACCCATTTCGAAAAATGAGGTCCGCTGCGGTCATTAAGACTTGAGCTGCTCGATCTTCGGCTGCCGACCGCGGCTCGTCGGGTTTGTCGAGCGTTGCCAAGCGTGCCATCGTGCTGTCCTTCGCAAATGTTTTATCGCATTGCGACGAGTTGTTTTTTACCGACCGTACGGTAGAATACCAACTGAATTTTCCGGGGTCAATCAGTGGCGAGCACGGTGAATTTCAACTGCGTCGCTGCTTGCACAATCTTTATGTGGTCGTCGCCACGAATTCGCAAAGTATGACATTTGATGAGTAGCATTGTGTTTGTGCGACACGCGCAAGCGTCGCTTTTTGCTGCCGATTATGACCAACTTTCCGAGCTTGGGTGCCGCCAGGCAGTTCGGCTCCGCGAATATTTCAGATGCCGTGGAGTTGCGTTCGACGAATGGTATGTCGGCCCGAGAAAACGTCACATGCAAACCGCGGAGCTCGTGACCGACAATTCTGAACGAACTGGCGCCGAGCAGATTCTTGAAATCTCCGAATTGGATGAGCATCAGGTTGACCGACTCGCGACGGAACATATGGCGCAAATCCTCGAAGAGTTCCCCGAGATTCGACCTTTGGAAGAGGCCTTTCGATCTGCGCAGGATGGTATCGAGCGGCAACAGTCGTTCGCGAGATTATTCGAAGCCGTTGCAAGATTGTGGGTGACTGATCGCTGCCTGCATTTTGGAATCGAATCGTGGGACGAATTCTCCGCACGAATTAACGGGGGAATTGGTAGAATCTTAGATCGAGGTGGGCGTGGCCGAAACGTTATCGTGTTTACATCGGCAGGGGCCATCGTTGCCGCCATGCAGCGGGCATTGAATTGCTCAAGTGAAACTGCTTTAGGGCTCGGCTGGCGAATCTGGAATTGTTCATTGACCCAGTTCGTATTTTCGGGAGATCGATTTTCGCTGGACCAATTCAATACTGTTCCGCATCTTAATGAGCGGAGCGAATGGACGTATCGGTAAGACCTATTCGAAATCGATTGAAATTACGTGACGCACATGATGGCACGACGGTCGGAACCGATCAGCTTGTGCATATGTCGGTAATGAGAGCCAGGATTTAGACAGCGGAGGCTCAATGGATTTTTCAATTCCTGATGCAACACAAGCATTGCTTGACCGATTTCGGGCTTTTATCGACGAAGAGATGAAACCGCTGGAAGAGCAGACGGTTGGAAAGTCATTCAGTGAGGTTCTGCCGCTTCTCGAAGAAAAGCGATCGAAAACGAAGGAACTCGGGTTGTGGCTTCCTCAGATTCCTAAGCAATTTGGCGGAGTCGGCTTAGGGTTCATGGAATATGCCCTGGCCTGTGAGCAGTTGGCTCGTAGTCCCTATGGGAACTTCGTGTTTAACGCACAGGCGCCTGATGCCGGGAATATGGAAATCCTCATGGAGTTCGGCACGGACGAGCAGAAAGAACGCTGGTTGCAGCCTTTACTGGATGGTCGGATTCGAAGTTGTTTTTCCATGACCGAACCGAACCGCCCTGGGTCGAACCCGGTATGGATGGAGACAACGGCGACGCTCGACGGAGACGAATATGTCATTAACGGCCATAAGTGGTTTACATCGGCGGCTGACGGCGCTGCGTTCGCCGTTGTTATGGTTGTGACGGACCCTGAAGCGCCGCCGCACAAGCGCGCGAGCCAGATCATCGTTCCGACAGACAATCCAGGGTTCAATCTAATACGAAATATCTCCTGCATGGGACATGCCGGCGAAGGATGGGGAAGCCATTCTGAAATTCGCTACGAAAACTGCCGCGTCCCGGCCAAGAATTTATTAGGAGAAGAAGGAGCGGGGTTCGCGATTGCCCAGTCACGATTGGGGCCTGGGCGGATTCACCACTGCATGCGGTGGATAGGGATCTCCGAGCGGTGTTTCGAAATGATGTGTCAGCGCGCGGCGACTCGCGAGCTGTCTCCGGAAGAACCGCTGGCGTCACGCCAAACCGTTCAGAATTGGATTGCAGAATGCCGTGCCGAGATTGACGCAGCGCGTTTAATGGTCCTGCATGCCGGCTGGAAGGTCGACAAAGTCGGGGCAAAGCACGCGCGTGTTGAGATTTCATCAATCAAGTTTTTTGTCGCTGAAGTCATGATGAAGGTCATCGACAGAGCAATCCAGGTGCACGGAGCGCTGGGGATTACAGACGATACGGTTCTCGCGACATATTACCGGCATGAGCGTGCGGCACGAATCTACGACGGGCCGGATGAAGTTCATCGCAATGTAGTCGCCAGACAGGTGTTGAAGGGCTATGGATACACACCCAAGGCTCGCTGACCAGGCCGGGCCCATACGCCAGGGTGAAGAGCTGGATCAGTCGCGATTAGCAGACTATTTGAAGAGCCATCTTCCAGAGGCAACTGGGGAGCTCTGTATTGAACAATTTCGTGCCGGTCATTCGAATTTGACCTATTTGTTGCGCTTGGGCGAACGAGAGTTGGTCTTACGGCGGCCGCCATTCGGGAATCCGGTGAAGTCGGCGCACGATATGGGTCGTGAATACCGCGTGCTATCGCAATTGTGGAAGGTTTACCCGCCCGCCCCACGCCCGTTTCTTTATTGCGACGATGCAGACGTTCTTGGTGACGAATTTTACGTCATGGAGCGGCGCTTCGGAGTCGTACTTCGCGACGGCGCGCCACCGCCGGAGCTTCAGGCGAATCCACAGATGGTCCGACAACTCTCTGAAGCGGTTGTCGATAATCTGGTGCAATTGCACTCGCTCGATTTTCGTGCCGCAGGATTAGCAGATCTGGGCCGGCCTGAAGGTTACATCGGCCGCCAAGTCTCGGGTTGGAGGAAACGGTACGAAAATGCTCGAACCGATGACCACGCGGACATGGATTTTCTTGGGCGATGGTTGGACGAGAGTCAACCGGGAGATGGACCTGCTGCGCTGATCCATAATGACTACAAGTATGACAACATTATGCTCGGCTCGGACGATCTCACAAAAATTGTTGCTGTGTTGGACTGGGAAATGGCAACATTGGGCGATCCGTTGATGGACTTGGGGATGGCGCTTGCCTATTGGGTTCAGGAAGACGACGCGCCGACTCAACAGCAGTCGGCGTTCGGCCCGACGATGTTGCCTGGAAGTTTGACAAGGAAGGAAGTCGTTAATCGATACGCCGAGCAGGCGGGTATCGAAGTTCCCGATATGCTGTTCTATTATTGCTTTGGTCTCTATAAGCTTGCGGTGATTATTCAACAAATCTATGCACGATTCGTGCGGGGTAAAACAAACGATCCTCGTTTTGCGGGGATGGATACCCGCGTTAAAGCGCTCGGAAATGCCGGTGTCGCCGCAATCGATGCCGGTGATCTGTTCGCGTAATCGACCACGTGAAGAATCATACCGACGAAACGTCCGATCAGCAGTCCGATTGTTTCAGAATTGGTGACCATGAAAAAACTCGATGGTAAAGTTGCCGTGATTACTGGTGCTGGACGTGGCATTGGTCGGGAACATGCGCTGTTGTTTGCAAAAGAAGGCGCCAAAGTTGTTGTGAATGACCCCGGTTGCGAAGCCGATGGAAGTAGTAGCAGCTCGATTGCTCAGCAGGTCGTTGACGAGATTAAGGCCCAAGGTGGGACGGCGATTCCAAACATGGATGCAGTCGGAACTTCCGCAGCCGCGGAGAATGTTATTCAATCGGCGCTGGAAGCATTCGGGAGGATCGATGTTCTGGTGAACAATGCCGGCATTCTTCGCGATCGGACGATTCTAAAGATGACCGACGAGGAATGGGACGACGTTATTCGCGTCCATCTCACGGGAACGTTCACTTGCGTTCGAGCCGCCGCCCGCGTCATGCGTGACCAAGGGGAAGGCGGGCGAATCATTAATACCTCGTCGACATCTGGATTGCTCGGGAATTTTGGGCAGGCCAACTATGGAGCGGCAAAAGCCGGTATTCATGCGCTAACTCGGATTGCCGCATGGGAATTGGCCAAGTTTCAGATTACCGTCAACGCGATTGCTCCGTGGGCGGCGACGCGGATGCTCGAAACCATTCCCGGTACGGATATGGACCTGATGAACGCGGCACTCGATCCCAAAAGAGTCGCGCCTCTCGTCGCATTCTTGGCTTCCGATGCGGCGGCAAATGTCAGTGGAATGACGTTCGGCATTGAAGGCAATGACCTTTTCACCTATCGCATGATGACGAGCCATGGGACCCACCGGTTTCAGCAAAGCGAATGGACTATCGATGCGATTGGCGAATCGCTGCAGCAGATCGTGCATTGGTGATGCTTCGGACATCGAGCATGATTCGATGAAGGGATGACCTGTTCCGAGTCATTTTGACACAGCGCCAGTGCGACTTAATAGGACATAACGAGGCGCTGAGTTGCTCGCGGTAGAACCGTTAGCTTCTTTGTTGCAGGGCCATCCGCAGTTGTCCGGCGTTTGGGATCGCATTCGGGCCTCCCCAACCGGACGGCGCAAACTCGTCGGTCTGTCGGCTCAATTGTCTGATATAGGCCTGCCACATGAACGACCAGCGAGTGTCTTGCGTGTAAACCTTTTGGGCCTGACGAGCGGCATCGTCGGGAACGATTGTGAGTGGCTGGCCCGTTGCCAGCGCCCGCAAATTGATTTCGCACGAACGCTCAAGATCGATGAAGTCCGTGACGGCCTGCTCAATGCTTTCCGCGCAGGTCAGCAGTCCATGGTTGACCAGAATCGCTGCTCGCTTGTCAGCTAATGCATCGACGATGCCGGTTGCAAGTGCCGGGTCAATCACTACGCCTTCGTACTCGTCGTAAACGACGTGGTCCTCGAAGAATGAGCAAGTCACTTGGTCGAGCATCTGCAATTCGGCGCCTAATGCACTGAAGGCCGTACCGGACGGTGAATGTGAATGAACGGCACAATTGACATCGGGCCTTGCTTGATGGATCGCAGAATGAATACAGAAGCCCGCATAATTGATCAGCGGCCAGCCGTCGACGATTTCTCCCTGTTCGTTGACCAATGCCAACTGGTCCGCGCGGACTTCGTCAAATAGTAGCCCAAATGGATTCACCCAAAAATAATTCGGTGCGCCGGGGACGCGAAGACTAATATGGCCGGCAACGCCCTCGTCCAGGCCGCGCATGGCCAGCATGCGATAGGCGGCAGCGAGCTTAAACTTCAATTCGCGTGCCTCTGGAGTGTCCGCCAGTTCGATCGCCCGGCGGTTTTCCTCCGAAGGTGCCGCTAATGCGCGGCCACGAATCCGTGTCGGATCGACTTGTGGCATCGCTTCGCTCCCTTTTTAGTATCATTCAATTGGCCGATTGCACGAACTGTCCGAATGTTCCGCCGCTTTCGGCTAACTCTTTGAGCAGTGGAGCGGGTTCCCACCAGAAGCCTTGTGTTTCATGAAAATGGCGAACTCGTTCGTAGACCTTGTCCAAACCGACAGAGTCGGCATACATCATTGGTCCGCCGCGCCATGCTGGGAATCCGTAGCCGTAGACATAAACAATGTCGATATCGACGGACCTTAATGCCATTCCCTCTTCAAGGATTCGCGCCCCTTCGTTGACCAAAGCGTAGACCGTACGTTCAATGATTTCTTGATCACTGACATCGTGCTTCTCGATGCCTGCCTCGCGTGCTGTCGTCTCGATTAGCTCTTGTACCGTCGAGTCCGGGATGGCGTCCCGTCCTTCATATTTGTACCAGCCGGCGCCCGTCTTTTGGCCATATCGATCCATTTCGTATAGCTTGTCAGCAACAAGTGGCGTGCGCATGCCTTCAGGGATAAGGTGCTTGATTTCCTGGCGTATGCGCCAGCCGACGTCGATACCAGCCAAATCGGAAACGGCCAACGGTCCCATCGCCATTCCGAAGTCATACATCACCTGGTCAACCTGTTCGACTCTCGCACCTTCCTCAAGGACGAATTGAGCTTCGCGTAGGTAGGGACCAAACATGCGGTTGCCGACAAAGCCGAAGCAGTTCCCAACGAGGACTCCCACCTTTCGTAACCGCTTTGCGAGGTCCATCGAAGTGGCAATGACTTCGTCGCTCGATGCTTTGCCGCGGACGATTTCCAATAGCTTCATGACATTGGCCGGACTGAAGAAGTGGTGTCCGATCACGCTTTCTGGGCGTTTTGTTGCCGAAGCGATTTCATCGATGTTTAGCGTGGACGTATTCGATGCGAGAATCGCATCTGGTTTCGCAACGGCATCGATTTCGCTGAATACCTTCTTCTTCAATTCCATTCCTTCGAAGACGGCTTCAACAACTATGTCGACATCGGCGAGCGATGCATAGTCGACGGTCGGAGTTATTAACGCCATCCGCTGTTCGACGTCGTCTTCGGTCATCCGACCGCGCTTGACGGATGCGGCATAGTTTTGCCGAATGCGCTCCAGTCCCTTATCCAACTGTTCTTGATTCACCTCCTTTAAGCAGACGGGGATTCCGGCATTGATGTACGACATGGTGATTCCACCACCCATCGTGCCGGCGCCGACAACCGCCGCTTTCTCGATCGCGCGACGAGGGGTTTCCTTTGAAATGCCTGGTATTTTGCTAACGGTCCGTTCGCCGAAGAAGATGTGAATCAACCCCTTGGATTGATCGGAGTAGAGGCACTCTTTGAAGATATCCGCCTCTTTCTTGATGGCGTCCATGAACGGAGTGGTTGCAGCCATTTCGACTGCCTCGATTGCTTTGAGTGGTGCGATCTGGCCGCGTGCTCGCTTGGCAATACCCGCTTTCAGCTTTTCAACGGCAGCCTGATTGGCTTGAGGTTGCCCAAATCGGTCTGAGATTTCGCGTGTTTTGCGAGGTGGGGTATCAGAGGTGGCGACTTCACTCGCGAAAGCGACTGCGCCCTCGAGTAAGTCCCCTTCGACAATTTTGTCGACAATGCCGAAGTCGCAGGCGTCCCGTGCGGTGACCATGTCGCCCTTGGCACACATCTCGGCGGCCTTGGAAATCCCACAGAGACGCGGAAGGCGTTGAGTTCCCATCGCGCCGGGGATGATGCCTAGCTTAACTTCGGGCTGTCCGACATGGCTGTTCTCGACAGCGACGCGATAGTGACACGCCATGGCAGTCTCAAGACCACCACCTAACGCCGTTCCATGAATTGCAGCCACGATAGGCTTCGGACAATCTTCCAATTGAAATAGCAGAAGGTGAAAAACGTCGCTCGGCTTCTTCTCGCCCGATGTGACCTTGCCGAATTCCTTAATGTCGGCACCGGCGATAAAGGTTCGGCCGCCACCAATCAGCACGATTGATTTGATGGTGTCATCCGAGACAGCTTGCTGGACTCCATCGCCAATTCCCTCGGGAACACCGGGGCTCAAGGCATTAACCGGCGGATTATTAATGGTGATGACGGCGACACCATCTCGTGTCTCATAGGAAACAAGTTCACTCATAGTCGATGACTCATTCGCGATTGGTTTGCGGTTGTCGATACGGTTGAGGTGGCGACGTTTCGATTGAAGTTGCTTGTGCCGTGACCAGACTAGCATCGCAAAGTGATATCACACACTTTTGCAAATTGAAGTTCGTTGTTGCCGCGGCTATACTTACCGACCGGTAAGTAGCCGGATTCTATCCGCCAAATATCGGACTTTCAACTTGTTCCCACATCCTCTTAACGGCGAAAAGTCGACAACATCATGACCGAGGGATTTTCACTCGCGGGCAAAAACGCAATCGTCACCGGCGGGACGCGAGGCATCGGGCAAGCGATCGCTCAGGGCTTTTTGGATGCGGGAGCCACCGTAACGTTATGCAGTCGCAAACAGGAAAACGTGGACTCAGCCCTCGCCGAACTCTCCAAGTACAGTGAACGATTGCAGGGTGTTGCTGCGCATGTCGGGAAGCAGGCTGACATCGAGAAATTGATTGCTGCAGCTGAGGACCGATTCGGTTCCGTCAATCTGCTCGTCAACAATGCTGGAACGAACCCTTACTATGGACCGATCATTGATTCGGAAGACGCGGCTTGGGACAAAACGATGGAGGTTAACCTGCGTGGCCCCTACATCGTTTCCAAGTTGGTGGCCCGAAAGATGAAAACGGCTGATGGTGGATCCATCATCAACATTGCATCGATCGCAGGGCAAAGTGCTGCCATGAATCAGGGGATTTATTCCGTGACCAAGGCGGGTTTGATCATGCTGACCAAAGTGATGGCCCGCGAATTGGGGAGGAGCGGAATCCGGGTGAATTGCATTTGTCCGGGTGTTATTAAGACGCGACTCAGCGAGGCGCTTTGGGCCGATCCCGAAATGGAAAAACGCGCCGCCAATGCTAAAGCCCTCGGTCGCATTGGAACGACCGACGAATTGGTTGGGGCGGCGGTTTATTTCGCGTCCGATGCCAGCTCATTCACAACAGGTTCAATCCTGCGAATTGACGGCGGCATGATTCTGTGATCCTTGCGGTCGGAATTGCTTCTACGGCCGAACTGGAGTAGACGAGTTTTCGGCCCTCGGTTGCCACAAGGTGGTGCGCAACTCTCACTTGGGAGCCATCTAATAAAATGCTTTGGCGACGGCGAGGGCAATACCGCTGGATTAAGTCTCTGGTCACTGTGGCGGGAATCGTCATGGCAATTTGATTCAACAAGTGCTTCGCTGCATTCAGACGCTGTGGTTGTTAGCGAACGTATTGCGAACAACCCGGGAACATCCGAGAAATGTGTCCCACGCACTTTGACGTGGGACACATGGGAATCTCCGAGCCGTGTCAAACGGCGACCTGCTGAACCGCTTGCTCGTAGCGTTCTTTCGGCTGTACGCCGATCAACGTTTCCACGACTTCACCGTCTTTGAACAACAGGACTGCCGGAATCGAACTGATTCCAAATTGGCTCGCTGCCTGCTGGTTTTCATCGACGTTTAGCTTTCCAACTTTCACCTTGCCGTCGTACTGTCCGGCCAGTTCGTCGATGGTTGGCCCGACAGCCCGGCACGGTCCGCACCAAGCAGCCCAAAAATCGACGAGCACCGGCTGCTGGCTGTTGAGAACTTCATTTTCAAAGTTGGCATCGTTGAATTCTTGTGCGTGACTCATTTCTCGTTCCTTTCGGTTACTAAAACTTTCTTTGACATAAGGACGGGGGTTACTGCACGGCCAATTCGGGGACGCTTGGAAAATCGACGTTAGTCCCCGCTATGTGGTTGAAGTAATTTGCAAACGTTTTCCAGGCAACGATGGCGACAATCTCGGTGATCTCAGCATCGCCGAAACCCGCCCTCCGAACTCGTTCGACGTCTTCGTCGGTCGCCCATCCGCGTTTCTCAACGAGTTGCCTGGCGAAATTCACCGCCGCATTTGTTTGGCTGTCGGGCGAACTTGCCTGACGCGCGTCAGCCAACTCGGTGTCGCTGAGACCGACCGATTTACCAATCGCACAATGGGCAGCCACGCAATAGCTGCAGCCATTTGCCTCGGAGACTGCCAGTGCAATTTGTTCTCTGAGTTGCGGCGACAGGATTCCGTTTTCCAGCGCCTCGCCGAATGAAAGGTATCCCTGAAGGGCAGCCGGTGAATTTGCCAGCGTGCGCGCCAAGTTGGGGATCATTCCGTATTTGTCGTTGACTTCATCGAGTAGCTGCCGGGCATGTCCGGTGGCTGCGTCCAACTCAAGGGCTTTGATTCTGGGCATTTTTAAACTCCTGATAATAGGTCGCTGGGTTCTGTTTGATTGTGCGAGTCTGTAACGCAACGATCGTGCCAATAGCTGGGGTATGTCTTAAGTCGTTTATTGAAATGTGTTTGTGGTATATGTTGCCTTTTAGTTGTGTGACGGAATATAGTGAATCCACGTAATATCGTTCTCAGGTGACGAGATTTCGTCTACAATTCGTGCATGAAATTCTCACCGTTATGCCCCACCGATGTTGATCTGCACAAACGGCTGCTGCTTGATATGGCACAGGAGCGGTCCGTGGAGAAAATCCTGCAACTCGCAGTCGATCGGCTTTCGAAGCAACCGGAAGCCGCGCTCACGCGGATCTGGCTGGTTGCTCCGGGTGATCTTTGCGATCAGTGTCACTTACGCGAAGAATGTGCAGACCGATCGGCTTGCCTGCATCTGGCTGCAAGTGCCGGAAGTTCTCAAGTTGATGGTCAGGAATGGAATGGTCTGGACGGATTCTTCCGGCGGATGCCATTTGGTGAGCGGAAGATCGGAAAGATCGCCTCGTTGGGTGAGCCGATCGAGGTTCCCGATATTGCGTCGAACCCCGAATTGCTGGCTCGGCCCGAATGGGCTAAGGCCGAAGGGATACGAGCGCTAGGTGGTCAGCCGCTGGTGCATCAAGGGCAAGTCCTCGGAGTGCTGGCTGTATTTACCCGGGCTTGCCTGGGCAAGGAAAACTTAACCTGGATGCGGATGATTGCAAACCACATAGCAGCTGCGATTGTCAATGCGAGGGCCTTCGAGGAAATCGAACAACTCAAAGAGCAGCTCCAGTTGGAGAGAGACTATCTTCGAGACGAGGTGCGCGAAGCTCATGCGTTTGGCGGAATTGTCGGCAACAGCCCTTCACTGAAAACCATTCTTCAGCAAATTGAGCTTGTCGCTCCCACTGATGCGACAGTTCTCATTCTCGGCGAATCGGGCACGGGAAAGGAACTGGTCGCCCGAGAAATCCATCGACTGAGCCGGCGCGAAGGGCAACCGATGATTAAAGTGAATTGCGCTTCGATTCCACGAGAGCTGTACGAAAGCGAGTTTTTCGGTCACGTGAAAGGCGCGTTCACCGGTGCCATCTCTGATCGGTCTGGGAGGTTTCAATTGGCCGACGGTGGGACGCTGTTTTTGGACGAAGTTGGCGAGATACCAATGGCGCTTCAGAGCAAGTTGCTGCGAGTCTTACAGGAAGGAGAGTTTGAGCGGGTGGGGGATGATCGCACCTATCAAGTCGATGTTCGAGTAGTTGCCGCCACGAATCGAGATTTGAAACAAGAGATCGCTGCCGGTCGATTCCGGGAAGATCTCTACTATCGACTCAACGTTTTTCCGGTGGAAGTTTCGCCTTTGAGGCAACGCAAAGAGGATATCGCAGCGCTTGCACTTCACTTCATTGAGAGACACGCAGAAAAACTGAATCGACCGGCTCCGACGCTGACGCAGGCGAACGTGATGCAGCTGCAGCGATACGATTGGCCGGGGAATATTCGCGAACTGCAGAACGTAACCGAACGTGCCGTAATCACCGCGCGGTCGAATCGGTTGACGTTCGATTTGCCTAATGAACTAAGCAAGGACGAAGCATCAGCGTTGGATGTTTCGAACGTAGACGGGGATGTCAGAATTCGTACTGATGACGAAATGCGTCAACGGGAGCGGGAAAACATTGTTGCTGCACTCAAAGGAGCGAAATGGAAACTCTCGGGAACTGGCGGCGCTGCGGAGTTGTTGGGGATTAAGCCGACAACACTGGCATCCCGGATGAAGAAAATGGGAATCGAACGCCCGATTTGAATTCAATCCAGGCTGGACGGCGGGAGGTGTCGCTTGAGATCGGTTTAAGAATTTAACTCGGAATCTGCAATACAACGGAAAGGAGCCGGCCGTCCGCATGGCCGTTGCCTCCGCACCTCTTCCTCATGATCAGTGGCCCTCGCGAACTTCATCGGCTCCGACAGCATGTAGCTTGTGGGGGGCACTCACGATATTGGAAATTGACTGATGGGTGAAAAAACTGTTCGAGAACTTGGTGGTGAGATATGGGCTGAGCTGCAAGAGGAACGTCACAATCCTCATTCTCCGCTTCCGCGGTTCGGTGTTGAGGAAGCGGACGCGTTGATCGATTTTCTCATGTCGATCCTAGTTCGTCACACTGGGGCAACCATCATTAACGATCCTGGGTTACCTGTGTTCGCACGGCCCTTGACAAATCGAGGAAAATGAATGCGCCGTCGTTCTCGCCGCACGTCGATGGTTACACGACTCAAGAACAGTTTTTGAATTTCTACTGACCATACCAAGTGCAGACGTACGCAAATGTTTCAGCAATCTGTGGGAATCCGTGTCATCCGTGGTTAATACACACTAGCCCGACCCAGTAATCACCAAGATGCTAGCCAATGGAACTTCGACGTCGGTCGGCTACGACGTGGCGGGTCGATATGTCCGGCAGATGCTCCAGCAGGTCGGCGACAGACTCGTACTGCTGCAGCGCGTCAACAACTGCCGGGAGCGGTTCCGGCCAAACTTGGGGAACGTTGGCCTCTCCTGCGGCCGTGGGAGCGAAGGGTAAGCACTCATGAGGCGGATTGAAATCAGCTTTTAGGTCATCCCTGTTTCCGCGTGCATCGATGCGATACCAGCCAATATGGTCAAGGTGGACGGCATTCAGCCCATGCAAGCAAAACGGTGGGCCTTGGCCGTCAATGCTCAAACGCTGGTAACAAAATCCGGCAGGGATTTCATTGGCTCGTAGTAACGCTGCGAGGAGATGGCTTTTTGCGTAGCAAAATCCTGTCCGCTGCTTCAAGACGTCTGACGCTCTGCAGGTGACAACGTCGCGGTCGAAATCGGCGCTGTGCTCAATATTATCACGCACCCATTCAAAACAATCCTTGGCTGTCGATTCGGTCGTCGCGTGTTTCAGTCGCAATTTTGATGCCAGCTGCCGGATCTCGCCGTTCTGCCAATCGATCATCTCGGTGGAGGCGAGGTAGGGCCCGAGGTCGTCCGGTGTCATGTTGTGCTTTCAACGTGGTCAGAGGTGAATACGTCGGCTGGCCACAATCATGACACCAAATGTTCGCAGCGGTTCGCCTCAGGAAAATGGCCGGTGTTCAAGTGATCATTCCGGCATGAGGCATTGGGGGGAGAGCCAGCGGGTGGTGTTATTGGCACGACGGCGCATGACGCTGGTTCGTGGCTGCGAGAATCGCGTTTTCTACTGTAATCGCTGGACTCCATTAGCCAGAGCCGTGTTCGAAAGCAGCAGGCTGCCCTAGGCTTTGTCTAGCTTTATTGTTGCGGCTGGCTCGCTGTAAATTGCGTCGGAAACAACTCGGTCGTCGCTAAATCAAATCTGGACACGCTCTAAATCGGCGGCCATTGTTTTTGGAGTCCCTCGCGTTCGATTCCGCGAACTTCTTCTACTTCGACTTGGTAGTGCGCGGCGACCTGGTTCCGTGATGCTTCGACGCTCGAACCTTGATCTTGAATGTCGACGAGCATTCGGAACAATTCCTTCCGAGTATTTTCAGGCAGCAGATCGGGCATCGGTCAAACTCTCCTTCCTTGGCGATTTCGTGATGCGGCGATTCGTTATTCTTGCGAAACGGGTGTCTTGGGCACAGACGGTTCGACGACGTTCCAGGCCAATCCCATGCCACGCATGCAACAGATTGTTATCCATGTAAGATCCAATTCCCACCAGCGCATTCCATGGCGAGCCGATCGTTGCTGGGCATGGTGATTGTTATGCCATCCTTCGCCGTAGGTCAGCAGGGCCACCCACCAAAGGTTACGGCTGTTGTCGTTAATGTCAAAATTTCGGTAGCCCCACATATGAGTGGCGGAGTTGACGAGCCAAGTGGCGTGCATTCCATACACCAAGCGAACGAACATACCATAGACCAATAGTGAAACGGCCATCGGTAAGCCGCCGATGAGCCATCCGGCTGAAAAGCACAGAACTGCGACAAATAACTGCCACCAAAGGAAGCTTCGATTCAGGAATCGCATAAAGCCTTCCCGCAACAAATCCGGCGTGTATTGGCCGTAGAGTCTGGCCCACTCGTCTGATTTATGTCGCGGAAACATCCAAAGGATATGGCTCCACCACGGACCATCGTTTGGTGAATGAGGGTCGCCGGGATGGTCGCTGTATTGATGGTGCTTGCGGTGATTGGCGACCCACATGATCGGGGGGCCTTCGCCGGCCAACATGCCGCACCAGGCCAGAAATTTGCGGATAACGGGGTAGGTTTCGAAACTGCTGTGTGTCAGTAGTCGATGGTAGCCCAAGCAGACACCCAGGCCGGCAGTGATCCAACTGAGGGCCAATGCCAGAAAGAGCCCGGTCCATGTGAAGCACCATGGAGCAGCCAAAGCACCGACATGAACCAAGCCGATCCACAGAAAAGCTGTCCATTCGATGCCCTGGGACCAGCGGCCTGTGGCCTTGGATTGCGGACTGTTTTCCGATGCAGGGGATGCAGTGCGTGCGTCGGCTAGATTGGTGTTCATCAGATCGCCCATGAACTTTTTATCACCTCACTTGCCGGCGTGTCGAGTCGCAGTTTGGACTTCGTGAACGCAGTCGCACGACCCTTCGCGAGCATGAGTGGTATCGGTTTTCGACGACTAAGTGGTACCCGGCGCTGCGCGTCAATGGTGCTGCCGAGTTCGTCAAGATGATAGGTACTTCCCAATTTGTGACTGATTATTGTATCTGTCTGAAGGTTCCCGAATTGAAAACAACATTCTGCGTCGGTGCATTACTCGACCGACTCTTCTGAAATAGGTTCGTTTGTGGCGAGCGTGGGAGTCTCCGCTGCGCGCTGTTCGGCGCATTTGGGGCAGACGATCAATTCCTGCACAATCTCGCTTCCTTGTCCCCCTTTGTCGAACTGTGACTTTCCACGGACCGGTCCTCGACTTCGAAAACCACTATTCGATCGATCTGCACCCCGGGGGGAATAGACCTTGGCCCGAGTTTTGATAACCAAACGCTGACTTCGAACGCCGGACGGCACGACAGAGTCACATGATTGGCAATGGAACAATTATCATTCCTTTCGTGACACCACCATGTTGATTCTCGCCGGGTACTCCCAAACTTTGTTGAGAGAAGTTGCATCCAAACGTAGCTTGGGTTGCTGGCGTATGGTTTTGGCGCAACGAATACGGCCCACTCCCTTGGAGCGGGCCGGTGTCTCAAACACGCACCATAAGAATGTTATATCATCCAGCAGGGTGGGATTAGAGCAGATGGCGCATGAATTGGCAACATCACATGCCACTGGGAGAATTAGTGCTTCCCGCTGCAGTATAGGCCTGTATTTTTCGTTCGAAACTGATGATATGGCGGAGCCGAAGCCGAGCCTGCGCCCCGGTTGTTTCCGAGCGTGAACGATCCGAATTCAAGAATTCAAGAAGCGACATGGGCCGGTGCGTGGCCGTCGTCCCCGTTCTCATTCAAAAGCAATGACTTGTCATCGCACCAGATTTACGGGATGCAATTTCGTCGGTCGCGCATGCTCGAGTCTCCACGAGGCGGGATTTCGTTTCGGTCGACTTTCGAGCGAACAGTGTTTTGCGATAGTCTTGCAGGTCATTCCAAGGCACGGAAACATCACATCACTTATCGTGAGGTTGATTTCATGACAACCGACTACGACCCCATCGCCGAGCAATATCAACGGTCGAAGCAGCAGCCTTGGAGGATTCACATCGAGGCGTACAGTTTGATGGAATTGATCGGTGACCCGACGGAATTGTCGGTCATCGACATGGCGTGCGGCGAAGGTTTTTACTCACGCATGCTGAAACAAAAGGGGGCCGCCAAGGTCACCGGAATCGATCTGTCTGCTGAAATGGTGAATCTGGCCCGCCAACAGGAAACTGAAAACAATCTTGGCATTGAATACATTCAGGGGGACGCACGCGATTCGGCCGGTCTCAATCCCTGCGATCTTGTGGTTGCTGCGTATCTGTTGAATTACGCGAGAGATCGAGAGGAACTTCAGGCGATGTGCACAGGGATTGCCCGTTGCCTGAAACCAGGTGGCCGATTCGTGACAATCAATTCCAGCCCGCTGCTCAACTTCGCGACGGCCCCTTCGTACCGGAAATACGACTTTGAAACGCAAGTCACCGGTATTTGGGAAGAGGGTGCGCCCATTACATGGATCTTCTATCTGGAAGATGGTCCACTCCTGATCGAGAACTACTACCTCTCGGCGCATACGCACGAGCAGGAATTTCGATCGGCGGGCTTCCGAAGAGTGAACTGGCATGTCCCCCGTTTGTCACCAACCGGTTTGGCTGAATACGAGGATGGTTTCTGGTCCCGCTTTATGGAGCAGCCTCCGGTCGCGCTGATCGAATGCATTCGGTGATTGTTCGGGTTGTACAAAATCTGGACAGATTCGCCACAGGCTCGAATTGTCTCTTATGTCAGTAGCACTCTTCGATTGTCGCAGCTACGATGAATTTGTCGGGTACTTGAGTGCTAAGTCGCGATGACTGCGTTAGCGGCCTTACGATTATTCTGGAATCTAAAATTCCTGTGTGCCGTCTTGCAAGTTCGTGTAGAACCGCTGGTGGCAGTGAATAGCAAGTAAGATTTTGAAATGTCGACGCTGCAACAAGAGTTCGAACGACAACAGTTCGCCAACGGTTACGCATTGGTGGATGGTGTCGTCATGCATGCTGAGAACGGCGATCAATTCCAGATCCCACCTGATGTGATCAAGAAACATGTTGCCGCCGGCCAATTCGTGGAATTGCGCATCGATTCGCCACGGTTTTCAGCGCATGAGGATGCCCCGGAAAAATGCGCCTGCCCGTCCTGTAACGGGGAGTTGAAAAAGCCAATTCTGCGCCACGAGCAACCGGCCACGTTGATGCCCCTGCCGGAACAGCACGTTCCCTCACGAGGATGGGGGGAAGACTTTTGGGTCAAGGTCACCGAGCATTCCGGCGAATTCTTGAAGGGAACGGTGGACAATCCGCTCGTGGAAACTCGTCTGCACGAATTGCATCAAGGTCAGGAGATTGTGTTCCACGAAGACCACATTCTCGCCTTCCACGACATTCATCGGCAAGAACTCGTCCTGGGAATGAACACCGCCGACCTCAAAGAATTGGCCGCCTGGCTCGACACGCAACGGCGCTAGCGACAGCTTTTTTTGGGGATAATGTAAGGAACTCGGTGTCGCTTGGTCGACCTGCGAAGTAACGGACATTCGCCCTTTCGCTAACTGCAACTATGGCCGGGGCGCAATGGGTCAATGCGTCATCGCGTAAAAGATGATGTTGATCCCCATGGGATAGGAGAATTTCTCGGAGTACCGGCGAAAGAATTCGATTTCTTCGCCTTCCCGTTCCCAGCCGTCGACCAAGTCGTTGTTATGGCACAACAGGGCCATCATGCGGCCGTAGTCGTCGAACAGACCGTAGAAATGTGGGTCGGGATCCTGGGCGACACCAATGTGAGGATGGTATTCATACCCGGACCGCCAAATGTGAATCGGGACGACTTGTGGTTTTTCCTTCAGATCGTATACCGAGTGGAAAATTTCGTGATCGAGCGAAAGTTCGCGCGGCTCTCGGTTCGGAAACACTCGCTTGAGTTGATAGTAGAAGTGGTTCCAATGTTCGGGCCCCCAAAACTCGTCCACCATGAGGAACCCGCCGTTGAGGAGGTACTTCCGAAGGGCAGCCGCTTCCGCATCGGTGAAGATGACAGATCGAGGTGCAATCAGGAATATGAAGGGATACTCGAATAGCTTCGGATCGGTCAGGTCGACAACAACGGGATGCGGATTCACGTTCAGCGACGTTAATTGCTGAAGGCGATACGAAATGTTCCAGTCGGCGTCGGGATAGTCGCCGTCCCATCCGCGGCGGTAATGTGGTGTGTAGCGTACGCGGGCGAACGTGAAGACGTCTTTGTCAAATTCGGCGTCGTTTTCCCACATCGGAAAGTCGCTGCGATTCGGGATCGGCCGTCGGCGAAATCGTGGCCCACCTCGAAAACGTTGGGCGGAGATGACGCTCGTTGCCAGCAGCACGAGTGCTAAAGCTGCGATTGCGTATTTCGTGATGTGTTTTGTGGGCATACGGGAAGTTTTTGGAGGTCGGTGCGCGCGGATCCTTTCCGTATCTAGTTTATTAAACCAGATCGACCGGATTTGGAATCGCTGAAATCGGCTAAATCCGACCGAAGCTGCTGATTAGTCTCGAACTTTCGCCGCGTCTTTCTCGTAACGCAGGGCAGCGATGACATTAAACGGCAGGCTAAAGAACCCGACTACGACCGAAGCCAACAATGCGATCGTAAAACTGTGATGAACGCTGACACCCAGCATATCCAACATTGGAGAAATGCTGTCGCGGAATTCTGGATGCGCTTTGGCCCATTCTTGAAAGTTCCCTCCCAACCATCCGGTGACCCATGGACCGGGGCCAGCACCGAGCAGGTTCATGCAAAAGATTAAAAATGCAATCGCGGTCGCGCGGCTGCGGGCAGGGGAAAGTTCAGTGACCGCTGAAAAGAGCGCGCCATACCAGACCATACTCCCGAAGGCCGATGTGATCCAAATCACTTTGAAGTACCAGGCCTGTACGTCTCCCAAGTAGAAAGCCAGCGAAATGGGGGTGAAGATCAAGTTCACTAATGCCAAGAACCAGAGTCGACCGCCGGAAGGAATCACTCGCCCGAACCAATCACCGAGCAGGCCTCCCCAGATGCTGCCGAGTGTTCCACCGATGAGATACAGCCAACCTCCGAGCTTCGCTGCATACGCGTATTCCATTCCGCGATCGTTCTGCAGCCAGGTCAAAACGAAAATGCTGGAAGATTGTGCGTAGACAGCAAACACAGCCCCGGCAATGGTGCAGACAAGCGCTGGCGAAGTGCGAACGGTTCTTAGCAGCGGCAGCACGACATCTTTAAACCGGGGGGGCGTGTGGGCAACGTCGTCCGCCGATTCGGATAGGCGTTTCGAATGTCGCGCACTATCCCGCACAAACAGCAATGGGACAACGAAAACGACGCCCAACAGGCCGAGAATTGTAAAACAACCTCGCCAACCGTAGTGGGGCAACAGGTACGCCGAGACAATCATGCCGATGCCTGCTCCGAGCGGAATGCCGGCATAATAAGTTCCCGATGCAAAGGCGCGCAGACGAAGGGGAAACCGGTCGCCCAGCATCGATAAAGCCGACGGCGTAAGGGCTGCTTCGCCGACTCCAATGAATGCACGGCAGGCGGCCATTTGCCAAAAGTTGCGTGCAATACCGGTCGCGGCCGTCAGCGTGCTCCAAATGGCGAGGCCAGCCGCCATAAGCCGCGGACGATGCCAACGATCAGCCAGCGTGCCCATAGCGACGCCGATCAGAGTGTAAAAAATGATGAACCCATAGCCGGTGAGGAAGCCAACCATTTCATAGCTGACGTTGATCCCCGGGTCTTCGTCGATTTGCTTGGCCAATAGACCAAGTAATGTTCGATCGGCGAAGTTCAGCACGTTCAGCCAGGTCAGGAACACCAATAACAGAATGGATTTGTATGGTGCGACTGACTGATTCATATGCGACGGTTGATTCAGGGGTGCATGATGCCGGTGACGGGGGCATTCCAGTGGAGTTCGCGATGTTCGTCCACCATCTCGTCGATCTGCGCTGCAATGTTCTCGGGGATAACATCCATCCGACGAGTTTCCATGCTGACGTAGCCGCCGACGACCTCGAACGTTGCAGAAACATCGTTTTTGGTTTGATTGGTCATGATGTGCATGACGTGGAAGCGCTTTTCGGTACGCCCGAGCATCCGAGAGTGAACTTCGACTGTCTGCCCGACGCGGACTTCGGACAAGTAACGGATGTGCGTCTCCAAGGCGAAAGTCCCCACGTGGTTTTGCTCCATGTAATCCCACGTCAAACCGAACAACTGAAACAGTTCGCCCATCGAAACACTAAAAAGATGGGTGTACCACATCACATTCATGTGGCCCATGGCGTCGAGGTACTCTTCTGGAATCGTTGCCTGGTGGATCAACGGCAGTTTGCGCACCTCGGCAATATCGAGTTCTATTCGGGGCATATCTTGACCAATTGCTTTCCGGTGTTGGCTCCTTGAAGAAGTTCCATGAAGGCACGTGGTGCGTTTTCGATCCCTTCGGTGACGCGTTCAGGGCAATTCAGCCGGCCCTGCTGGTACCAAGTGGTCAGCTTTTCAAGCGCCTCGCGGTACTGCGAAATGAAGTCGAAGACCAGGAAGCCGCGGATCGTGGCTCTCTTGACAATGAGGTGCCAAAGCAATCGTGGTCCCTGTGGTTTCTCAGTGGCGTTGTACTGCGAGATTTGTCCGCAAATGGCGACACGAGCCCCGACATTGAGCAACGGAAACACGGCATCGGAAATCGGCCCGCCGACGTTGTCATAAAAGGCGTCGACGCCATCAGGGCAAAGTTGCTTGAAGGCCTTGTAATAATCGTCAGTCGTTTTGTAGTTGAAGCCACCGTCATAGCCGAGGTCATTGGTGATGTAGTTGATTTTGTCGTCAGAACCCGCGACACCAACGGCCTGGCAGTCGTTGATTTTTGCCAACTGACCCACGACCGAGCCGACCGCTCCTGCTGCGCCGGTCACTACCACGGTGTCGCCTGGTTTGGCTTGGCAGACTTCGAACAGGCCGAAATAGGCCGTCAATCCGGGCATTCCCAAGACATGAAGAGCCGTTGAAATTGGGGCAACATCCGGGTCGATCTTGCGGATGCTTTCGCCGTTGCTGATCGCGAATTCCTGCCATCCGAACATTCCAGAGACATATGTCCCCTCAGGGAATTTCGCGTTGCGTGATTGAATGACGCGACCGACGCTTTCTCCGACCATCACTTCGCCGATCTGCACGGGCTGCGCGTACGAGGCCATGTCGTTCATCCGACCGCGCATGTAAGGATCGACCGACAGGACCTCTGCTTGAACGAGAAACTGGCCGTCGCCTGGCTCGGGGACGGGATTCTCAACCAGTTGAAAGTCGGAGTCTTGGGGAAACCCTTTGGGTCGGGCCGCCAGCAATATTTGGCGATTTGTCATATCGTCCCTTTAACCTTCTTTTGGTGGTAAATTCACCCAGGCCCGCAGGTCCCAT
Organism: Planctomycetaceae bacterium; assembly: GCA_028284485.1. Classification (GTDB taxonomy): domain Bacteria; phylum Planctomycetota; class Planctomycetia; order Planctomycetales; family Planctomycetaceae; genus JANQRQ01. Next base: position 42,818 of record JANQRQ010000051.1, read on the forward strand.
GGTTCATACAGAGTCCAAATGTAATCGGTGCAGGCCGTTTCGCGCAAATTGTGAATGCCCTGGCGATCGGCTTCGTCGTAGAACTGTTGAAATACTCCGTCGCTGGGAAACTCAACGACGATCATGTATTGGCGCGTGGCATCTTCGTGAAGTTGGCGCATGGGATGCCATCCCGACGCGACAACCTTGCCGCCCAGGCCGTAGATGATTTTGCCGGCCTTCACACTGTAATCGCGATACTGATCTTCTTTGCCTGGTAAGAGATTGAAAACGTTCAGCGCGTAGACCATGATTTTGTCTTCTTGTGTGGTGTCGCCCGCTTTCGATGATGGGCAAGTCGTCCGCATTCATGCAGCGCGTTTGGCAGTCGGTGAACTTCAGTCACACAATTCGAACAGGCCGGCTGCGCCCTGTCCGCCGCCGACACACATGGTCACCACGCCGTAGCGTACACCGCGCCGCTGCATTTCGTTTGCCAAAGTGCCGACCAATCGAGAGGCTGTCATTCCGTAGGGATGTCCAATTGAAATCGAACCACCATTGACGTTGAGTTTGTTTGAATCGATTCCCAGATGATCGCGGCAATAGACGACCTGAACGGCAAAGGCTTCGTTCAGCTCCCACAAGTCGATGTCGTCGACAGTCAATCCATGTCGTTTCAGTAACTTGGGGACTGCATAAATCGGCCCGATGCCCATTTCGTCCGGCTTACAGCCTGCGACAGCAAAGCCACGAAATGCGACTTTTGGTTTGATCCCCAAAGCTTCAGCCCTCTCGCGGGACATGAGTAGCGACACCGACGCCCCATCGGACAACTGCGAAGAGTTTCCCGCAGTCACGGAGCCTTGGCCACTCTCTCGGTCGAAAACCGGAGGTAATGCAGACAATCCTTCGAGTGTTGTATCGGGGCGGTTGCATTCATCCTTTTCGATAGTCACTTCTTTCTCGCCATCGATCTGTTTGGTTTCCTTGTTAATCAACCCCATTTTGACAGTCATCGGAGCGAGTTCTTCATCAAGGAAACCTTCTTGTTGCGCTCTGGCGGTCCGCTGCTGGCTCGAAAGCGCATATTCGTCTTGTAACTGTCGGCTGATGTTGTACCGCTTGGCAACAATTTCTGCGGTGACGCCCATGACCATGTAGATGCCCGGATGATGTTCAGCAACCCACGGGTTGGGATCTTGCTCGCGAAGTGCAGTCATCGTGATGCTCTCGACCCCGCCACCGATTGCGACATCGGCACCTTCGTTGATGATTTGATGAGCGGCCATGGCCGTCGCTTGCAATCCGGAAGAACAAAATCGATTGACCGTAACAGCGGCGATCGTATCGGGTAGGTCGGCACGCATGGCAGCGATGCGTGCGACGTTCATGCCTTGTGCCCCCTCTGGATTTCCGCACCCGATAATGATGTCCTCGATTTCAGCGGGATCCAGGTTTGGAGTCTTGGCTAAGAGATGTTTCAGACAATGTGCCAACATATCGTCGGGGCGCGTCAGGTTGAACGAACCGCGAAACGACTTTGCCAACGGCGTTCGAGAGCTTGAAACAACTACAGCTTCACGCATGACTGGGCTCCTTGCAGGAATATACGATACCTAATCGTGGGTGTTTAATCGGATTGAACTTGTTAATCAGTCAATTTGTGCGATGCTTGATTGGCCTCGGTGACCATTCCTGTCGCAGCGTGCGTTTGAGGATCTTGCCGTTCGAGTTCTTCGGCAATTCGTCGTGGAACAGGACATATTTGGGGATTTTAAATTTCGTGACGAATCGCGCTGCGTGATCGCGAACTTGTTCCGCAGTCGGTTGTTGGCCTGGCTTCGGGACAATTGATACGGCGATTTCCTCCTGAAAGAGGTCGTCCGGTACCCCATAAACAGCCGCTTCCGACACTTCGGGCAGCTGGTAGATGACTTCTTCAATTTCTCGCGGCGAAATATTCTCGCCACCCTTGATGATCATGTCTTTCTTGCGGTCGGTAATAAACACGAAGCCCTGTTCGTCGACACGCCCGATGTCACCTGTGTGAAGCCATCCCTCGATAATGGCTTCGCGGGTGGCCTCGTCATTTTTCCAGTAGCCCAACATGACATTGGGGCCCCGAACGCAGATTTCCCCTTCTTGTCCAGGGGGGAGTTGTCGATTCGCTTGGTCTTGAACGCACAACTCGACTTCCGGAATCGCTCGGCCCACCGACCCGACGACGAAATCATCCTCGTCACGATATGCGGTCAGAGCGCAAGTCGCTTCGGATTGGCCATAGCCATCGACGACGCGGCAATCAAAAAGCCGCTCGAACTCTGTGCGTATTTCTTCCGACAGCGGAGCGGATCCTGCGGAGACGATTTTGAGGCTGGAAACGTCGTACTTTTCACGTTCGGGATGATTGATGAGATGCACAAGCATTGTCGGAACCAGCGAACATCGTTCGACTTTGAAGTCTTGAATCGTTTGCAGTGCTTCAGTCGGATCGAAGCGACGCAACATCGTGCCCACACCACCCATCAGGGCGCCCAGATAAATAAGCAGGATTCCGTAAACGTGGCTCATCGGCAGCACCATCATCGACCGATAATCTCGCGGCAAGTCAAAAAGCGAGGCGACCGATTCGACATTGCTGGTCAAATTGCCGTGAGAAAGCATGACCCCTTTGGGGTGTCCCGTTGTCCCGGATGTGTAAACTAAGACGGCGAGATCATCAGGTTGCCGGTCGACCAACGAATCGATGGGAGTCGCCGACTCCACGAGAGGCTGAATGTTGATGCAGCCACGGATATCAGACTGACCAAACACCAGAATCTGACGAAAACCAGCGATCCCAGCCGTCGCTTCAACAAGTTTCGGTGCAAGCTCCGGCGAAGTGATAACCGTTTCGGCTCCCGAATTCTCAACGATATATCTGACTTCCGGAGCGACGAGCTGTGGCATGATTGGAACGATGACCGCTCCGAGTCGAGCAATCGCATGGAAGGCCGCCGGCACTTCGAGGCAGGATTGCATCATCACGACCACGCGGTCACCGGGCTTGATGCTGTGTTCCTTGAGCAGGGTTGCCAGTGCGCACCAGCGGTTCATCAACTCGACATTGGTGTACCACCGTCCTTCGAAGTACGAAGACTTGTACTCCCCAAATCGGTCAAGTGCATCGACTGCGAGTTGTGCAACATTCATATCGCGGGTCAGCTGTTGCTACTGAAGCGAGCCGTTTTTGACTCGATCGGCGCCAAGAAAACTGGCCGGGAATCGGCGAATCGCATGATTCTCAAGTGCTTGCATAATCTACCGTACGGTCGGTAGACTGTCCAGTCGTTGGTTGGCCACCGCATTGGGCTGTCGAAAACGACCGGCAATAGATTCTACCGAAGACTCATTATGCGGTCCGTGTTGCGCTTGTCAGCAATTGTTCTTGTTTGCTGCGCTGATCCGTACCCGGTTCAAGCACATCACCTCGATTACACGCTCGCGACTGCGAAGTTTGGACGTGATGAATCGTTCAATGCCACGTTGCAGTTTCATGTTGCAGCGTACGTGCTGAATGAAGAACCAGGATTGTTGACCGACGATGCTATGGCGCGTGTCCGCGCCATGGGCGATGAGGAGCTACAGTCGAAGATCGAGTTGGCGCGACAGAGTCTGGCAGACGGATTGGTGATTCAGTTCGACGAGCAACGCTGGCGGGCTGAAAGTTTCGAATTCCCAACCGTGCAAGAGATTCGCGACGACGCGCTCGCAACGCAGCCACAGCCATCGCCACCTGTGACATTCGTCGGTCGGCTACCGGATGGTGCTCGCACATTCACAGCAATCTTTCCGCCCCGATTGGGGAAAGTGATGCTGAATTTGGAAAGTAATGGGGCGCCGACGAATGTGCAAATCCTGAGACCGGGCGAACAAAGTTGGCCCTACCTGATGAGCGCCGACGCCGATGATATTGTCGAGCGCGTTCCTAACTCGTGGCTTATCGGGTGGGCGTACTTTCGCTTGGGGTTTGAGCACATATTGCCGAAAGGTCTCGACCATATTCTGTTTGTGCTTGGTTTGTTTCTGCTGAATCAAAGTTGGCGTGCGCTATTGTTGCAAGTCACTGCGTTTACGGTCGCGCATTCGGTTACATTGGCACTGTCGATGTATCATGTCGTCTCGCTCCCCGCCCAGGTGGTGGAACCTCTGATTGCATTGTCGATTGCGTATGTCGCGATTGAGAATATTTGCACATCGACATTGAAGCCGTGGCGACCGGTCGTGGTTTTCATATTCGGATTGTTGCATGGGTTGGGATTCGCGGGCGTGTTGCGCGAACTGGGCGTTCCAAGTGACGATGCGTTGTTGGCATTGGTGACGTTTAATGTTGGTGTCGAATTTGGGCAACTGGCAGTCATTGGCCTCGCGTTCTTGGTGGTTGGCTGGTTTCGAAATCGAAGTTGGTATCGTCAGGTCGTTGTGATACCAGCCTCTTGCGTCATCGCCTTCGTCGGTGTCTATTGGACTGCCGAAAGAATTTTGCAAAGTACGTCGTTGGCTGCAGCATTTCCGTTTTGAGTGACAAGTCGACTCTAAGTCGGAGAAGAGCGAATGAAACCGAGGTTCTTCCTGGTCGCTGGTGTGATCTTGGCAGGGGTTGGTCTTGCAACTTTGCGGCATAGCACGGACGTTCGAGGAACAACCCCCGATCCGGTGAGCGCCATCCAAACGCCAGACTCGGCTACTGATCTGCGACGGAGAATCGAACAACTGAAGGCTGACATTGCGCAGACTCCGACAGATGGATCAACGGTTCGGGAGCGTGCTAAAGTTCTGTGGGAATGGGCCAACGCGATTGCGCGCAACGGCGGAGAACTGCCGGTCGAATTGCCATTAGTTTGCGGCTTAGTCCTTTCCGATTGGCCGGCTGAAGGTGCTGTGGAGGGTCAGGCACCGGTGATTGATCGCTACGTACATGAATTGCAGGTGCGCGAAGAACAGCCTGAAGCGATTGGGCCGCTGACAAGCAGTAGTCAGGGGCCGTTTCGGGTGGGGAGCTATCAAACAATCAAACAAACCTACACGGTAGGACGCATGCCGATGTTGGCGGGAGGCGGTGTGTTGGTGGCCAAACACTTCATGGCGGATCATGCACCGTTTCAAACGGGGAATCCCCAGGGTGACAATTACGTAACGATTTCGTCGTCGAATCCCAACGCGAAATTCATCGTGACCCAAACACCCTTAAGTGGCATGCATGGTGGTTTTTTTACGCCGGCTGATGTGCTGACATTTCAATTGGAAGGTCCGACATTGGGACCGGGAGAGACGATCACCGTCACCTACGGCGATACCTCTCAAGGGTCTCGCGGGTTTCAGGTGCAAACTTACTCCAACAATCGCTTTCCGCTTCCCTTGTACGTGGATCTCGAAGGTCAGAAGAATTTTTTCACGCTGCCGATTATCGGTTATCGAGTTATTGGCACACACACGTCAGGTGTGCATGCATTTGCGCCATCGGTTGTCGGCGTGAACGAATCGTTTGAAGTGTCTGTGCGGAGTCAGGATCAATTCTACAACCGTGCGACTGGACGTATTCCGGCTTACGATGTGACCGTTGGCGACAGCCACTTGGCCCAGATCGAGGCGGGCGAGGCCCCGATCACGATCCTTCGAGATATTCAGTTTGACCGGCCCGGAGTCTATCGACTGAAGATTCGTTCGGCTGACGGGAAAATCGCTGGTACGTCGAATCCCATTTGGGTGCAAACGAATCCTCAGCATCGAATTTACTGGGGCGAAACGCACGGTCATTCCGGATTTGCTGAAGGGCAGGGGACACCGGACGCGTATTTCGAATTCGGGCGCGACGATGCTCGCCTTGACTTTCTGACCCATTCGGAACACGACATCTGGATGGATGACAGGGAATGGGAAACACTCAAACAAAACGTCGGCAAGTACAACGAAGAAGGAGAGTTTATCGCGTACTTGGGCTACGAGTGGACAATGCGAGCAGCGAGCGGTGGGCATCACAATGTTCTGTTTCGAACGCCGGATGAGCGACGCCGTGTTCCGATTCAGGAAGCGGGCACGTTGTCAAGACTATATCAACAACTCGCTGCGCAAAATGACATGGACGATGTGTTAATTATTCCGCACGCGCATGAACCTGGCGAGTATCGACAGAGCCATCCAGAAATGGAGACATTGGTCGAGGTTATGTCGATGCACGGTCGGCACGAATGGTTTGGAATTATGTACCTCAATCACGGGCATGAGGTTGGCTTCATTGCAGCGTCGGACGATCATTTGTCGCATCCCGGCTACCCGACGCCGTTGGTTCGGGGGTTGGCCGATTCGGGGGGATTGGCTGCCGTTGTTGCTCCAGAAAAAACGACTGACGCGATATTCGATGCGATGAAGAACTTATCGGCGTATGCGACGACCGGCGATCGGATTCTATTGGATTTCAATGTCAACGACGCCTCGATGGGAAGTCGCATTTCCCATACGGAGACGCGTAAAATCCATGGCAGGGTGTATGGGACCGCACCGGTCGAATCAATTACATTGATCAAGAATGGGACCGAAATGTGGTCGCAGGATTGCTTGGCTTCTGATGATTCGCGATTCGTGGAAATCCGCTTTTGGTCGCCTTCCGACCCGGTCATCCGTGACAGCCCGCGAGGTTGGCGGCAATGGGAAGGTTCGCTGAAGGTGAGGGGCGCGAAGCTGGTGAGTGTGTCGTCGCCATCGTTTTACAATCCACGGGCGGAATTCGCCCGCATCGATGAAAGCACGCCAGGAAAGGTTGATTTTCGGACAATCACAAGGGGCAGCATGAAGTCGATTGTACTCGAATTGGACGGGGCGACTTCCCACACAGCTATCGACATTTCTTTGATTGAAAACACTGAGCGCTATACTACGCCATCACCGATTCGAAGTTCTGCAGCTTTGCCGGCGGAATCGTTCACGCATTCGATGTCTGTTATTCAGAACGGGAATGCCGTTCACAAGATGCAAATTGAGCGATTCACCGATACCATAACAACACGCTTGATCGACCCTGATAGACAATGGGATCAAGAATTCGAATACGTAGACAGTGAGTCTCCCCAACGTGGCGATTACTATTACGTCCGCGTGAACCAACTTAACGGCCACGCCGCTTGGTCGAGTCCGATCTGGGTTGGGGGGTATAGCGCCAAATAGCGAATTGGAGTCTATTGCAGGTGGCTCGGCTCAAGATACGACAGGGATTTTATTGATGCCAGGGAAAGAATTGGCTGCGGACGCATTGATCATCGGCGCCGGTCCGACTGGCGCTGTCGCAGCCAAGCGGTTGGCAGCAACCGGAATGCGTGTCGTTGTTCTCGAGCAGGGAGATTGGCCTGACTACACCAAAGCACGTGCAGATCACGCCGACTTTGAACTCACAGCCGGACGTGATTGGTCGGCGAATCCCAATCGCAGGCAGGCGCCGGCGGACTATCCGATTAGCGATGAAGACTCCGACATTTCCGCCGTGCTGTACAATGCCGTGGGCGGTAGCTCGGTTTTATTTGCAGCACATTGGCAGCGCAACATGCCGTCTGATTTTCGAGTGCGCTCATTGGACGGTGTTGCCGACGATTGGCCGCTGACTTACGAAGATCTCGAACCGTATTACGAACAAGTCGAAATCGATTTCGGGATTTCGGGTCTAGCCGGCGACACGGCCTTTCCACCGGGGAAAGGACCACCGTTGCCTCCTCCGCCGTTGGCTCCGATGGGTCGGCGTGTGGCTCAAGCCCACAACGAACTGGGCTGGCATTGGTGGCCGGCTCCCAATGCGATCGCCACCCGGTCGTATGGGAATCTCAAAGAATGCACACAACGTGCGACTTGTATGTGGGGATGTGTTGAAGGTGCCAAAGGGTCGGCTGACAAGACCCATTGGCCCGACAATGTCTCAAGTGGTGTTCAACTTGTGACCGGTGCGCGTGTGCAACGCTTGGAAGTGAACGATCAAGGCCTCGTGTCAGGTGCGACTTGGATCGATCGCGAGCGGAAAGAGCATTTTCAAGCAGCTGACGTCACCATTCTCGGTGCCAACGGTATTGGCACTCCGCGGTTGCTATTGGTTTCAGCGAACGAACAGTTTCCGGATGGACTGGCTAATTCGTCAGGGCTGGTTGGACGTCGGTTGATGATGCATCCATTTGGGACGGTCGTCGGGTTGTTCGATGAAGACCTCGGGAGCAGCCGTGGTGTATGGGGGCAACATCTCCATTCCTTGGAATTCTATGAGACGGACGAATCGCGTGGATTCGTTCGAGGGGCGAAGTGGGGACTCCAGCCGACGGGAGGTCCGGTCTCGATGACACGGGCATACCCCTGGGGCGAAGAAAACGCCATTTGGGGAGAGAGATTTCATGATGGTATTCGCCGGCGGCTGAACCGCTCAGCGATGTGGGGAATTATTGCCGAAGATCTTCCCGATGACGAGAACCGAATTGTTCTCGATCCCGACCTCAAAGATGGTGACGGAATCGCGGCCCCGAAAATCATTTACCGCATGTCCGAAAACTCGTATCGGTTGCTCGAATTTCATTTGGCGCGGGCCAAGGAATCGTTGGAAGCAGCAGGTGCCGTCGAAACGGTCATTGCTCCTTTGATTCGTGAGACCGGCTGGCATTTGCTCGGTACCTGCAAAATGGGGAACGATCCGAAGACCTCGGTGGTGAACGCCTGGGGGCAGACGCACGATATTCCAAACCTGTACATCTTCGATGGGAGTATTTGGCCGACTTCCAGCGGCATGAACCCGACCGCCACGATTGCAGCGATGGCGTTGCGATGCAGCGATCACCTGGTCAAGGAACGACAACAGCAGAAGGTGCCGACATGAGCCTCGACGCGCGTCAACGAGAACTGTTTGCGAAATTGGCAGATACGCTGATCCCAGCATCGGAGAATATGCCGTCGTACAGCGAGTCGGATGCGAACGGCGAGTTCCTTGATGCCGTTTTCGTCGCCCGTCCGGATCTCCACGACGCACTTTGTGAATTACTTGCTCGTGTTGGCGATCAGTCCCCTGCCGATGTTGTTAAAGATCTGCAAAGTCACGCCCCGGATGAATTTGCCGTATTAGCCGAGATTGTACCGGCTGCTTACTTCATGAATCCTGCTATTCGAGAAGCGATTGGATATTCGGGACAGGGGCCGCAGCCGATCGACGTTCGGGTCGATTACATGGAAGACGGTCTGTTGGAGTCGGTGATTCGCCGAGGGCCGGTTTATCGGCCGACGCCGGTTTCGCGATAATGATAAATCGTGACCAAGACCATGCAGCCGTTCACTCACTAGATGACGGCGATCCGTGCTAGCTGTCGCCCACATCGTCATTCTATGAGGCGTCAAGGCCTCCGAACGGAAGATCGCCGATCTATTCTTTCGTCGGTGTAATATACGTGTAGAAGCCGATCATCATCTCCTCGAAGCTTTGGTCGCCCCAAGTGACGGTCTTCGTTGGATCGGGATTGTTCGGATTCTCCGCCGAATTGTCGTAATGAGCAGTGCAAACAATCCGCGTTCCTTTGGGCAAGCGTTTCGGTTCTGCGAACTCATAGCGCAACTGCCAATTGAAGTCGTATTGGGGGACATTCAGCAGAACCTCCCGTTCGCCATTTGGGTAAATGGCTTCGTATTTGAATGCCTTTCCGCGAACGTGCATATGTGGCGTCACGCTCAATACGTCTAAGTCCCTCTTAATGGTTCTTGTTGCTCCGACTTCGTAGTTGTCGGCATATGGAGGGATTGCAAATTTTCCGTTGATGGCCTGGTTACCGCCGACAATGGATGTGATTTTCGAGCGGTCGGCAAATTTGATACCGACATAGCTCAAATCCGTCTGCGGCGAACCGTTTGGCGTGTAGTGCAATTCGAAGATGAGTTGCGACCCCTTCGGGACGAGGATTGCCGAGTTTGGTGGTGTGATGAACGGTGCTGTACCGGGAGCGTAGCCGACCAGCATACTGCCCAAACCTGTCTTTCGTTCGCCGGGAGCAGTTACGTAAGCGATAATGTGGTGGACAACAGCTGTGTTTCCCGGGCGGGCTTCGACGGCCTCAATGTAAACATCTTCCTTGAAGCCCGGGTCAACGCGAAAGTATTGATACTTGACCACACCGGTGGCTGGGACGTTGAACGGCTTATTTCGCATTTTAATGATTTGGTCAGGCTCGGAAATGCGCCAGCCTTCTGCGAATTCCGGCGGCTCCGGTAGATCGGCCGGATCGCCTTCCGGGCAGCCGTTCTTGATCCAGGTCAAAAGGGATTCTTTTTCCTCGGCGGACAATCTTGCATCGTTTTTGAAATGGCCGAATCGGGGATCGGCATTCCACGGTGGCATGCGTTGTTCCGTCACGACCTCGGCAATCATTCCTTCCCAACCTTCGATGTCGTCGTAGCTAGTCAGAGGGAACGGTGCAATCTGACCTTCACGATGGCATTCGACACAACGACGATTCAAAATCGAAGCGATGTCGCGAGTGTAAGTAATATCGCCGTGTGGAGCGGTCGACCTGCGGCGACCAATGATGCAGCCGATTGGTGCAGTCTTGGCAACAGAAATTGGTTTGCCGGCCAACAGTTCTTCAATGGCAACTGCCAAATCCTGCCGCTGTGGTTTGGTGCGAGCCACACTGATTCCGTATTGGTCGTCGATGCGTCCTGAGTAACAGACGTTGCGCTGTTCGTCGAGTAGGAAGACATGGGGTGTGCGTTCGGCTTCTAATTGGTCGGCCAGTTCATGCTGATTGTCCATTAGGATTGGGAATTTGATCCCGTGGCGTTGGGCATAAGCGGCGACTTCGGTCAAGCTATCCTGCACGTTAGAGTTCACGCCCAGGAAAGTAACGTCGCCCTCGAACCGCGTCGCCAATTCCGCCAGACGCGGAGCATACAGTTTTGCCAGCGGACATTCCGTCCCCAAAAAGGCGATGGCGATCGCCGGCGACTTGATTTCCGCTAGTGACGTTTCTTGACCGTATTGGTCCCGTAAGGTGATGTCATCGATGGTTGCGGCGTTCGAGAGGTCCACGAACCCAAATGACAGGAAAAGAGACGTGAGCGAGCCAGCCAGAATGGCGAGTCGTCCAGAAGGCATCGAAAACTCCCGATTTTTGTTGAATCTCGAAACAACAGATGTGGGTGAAAAGCACGGCGAGCGTCTACCGCTTATTAAGCCGACTTGTGCCCGCGACAAATGCGTTTTGTACTGTAATAGCTGGCTCCAACGAGCCTGACCCCCCACGAGAAAAAGTAAACCGCTCTAATGAGCAGAATCGTGATAATAACCTATTCTATGACTTCTGAAAACAGATTCCTGGGGACCGAGCTGATTCATCAATTTGGGTCGATTTTGGATGGTTGGTGTCGTCCTGCAACGGCAGCCGCCTCGATGGATATCAGCCTCAGATGTTTCCGCCGCGAAAGCGCCGTGGAAAGGTTCTTGATTCAATGATCACGTCCGTTGTTCGCGATTACGGAGCCGGACGGGGCCATTCGCATGTTAAGCAGTCCTGCACCAAAAGCTGGTGAACGTTCGTTTTCTAGAACGGAAAACGAAAAATACAAGGCCAAGCCAAGCATGATTATTGCAGCAGGTTGAAAGCGTGGTGAAAATGGAGTTCTCACTGGTTGGCAGACTCGAATCCGCCAACAGGCAGGGCAAAACCCGAAAACAACTCTGATCCAACTATACAGACAAATCGAAAAGAATCTCTATGTTTCAAGCCGCTAAGCACTCCCGGATTCTCGTCTGCTTGATTGTCGTCCAAATCGTCGTCGCCAGTTGTGCCTGTGCGGCCGATAAGCCTCGGCTGATCGTATTGACCGACATCGGTGGAGATCCTGACGATCAGCAATCGCTCATTCGACTGATGACTCATGCAAATGATTTTGACATCGAAGGATTGATTGCGACTGCCGTTTCCGATTCGAGTGACTCGCCCGAGAGCAACGTCAACCCACAGCTGATCTCAGAAATCGTTGGTGCCTATGGCGAAGTGCGCAACAGCCTCGCTAGGCATCGACCAGGTTTTCCGCAAGTCTCTGATTTGCAAAGCCGCATCAGAAGTGGTTCGACCGCCCGTGGGATGACAAGCGTTGGTGAGGGTCATGATACAGAGGGCTCCCGGTTGATCATCTCGGCAGTGGACCGGGTCGACCCACGTCCGGTCAACATTGCGATCTGGGGGGCGGCAACCGATTTAGCGCAGGCGTTGTGGCGAATCAGAACCGATCGGACCGAATCGGAACTCATAGATTTCTTCCGGCGGCTGAGAGTGCATGCGATCAGCCACCAGGACAACACCGGCCCTTGGATCGTTGAGCAATTCCCGGACTTGTCCTTTGTGCTCAACAGGCACAACGATGGCGAGGACAAACGAGAGTCTTCTTATCGTGGAATGTACTTGGGCGGGGAAGAATCTCTAACGAGTCGAGATTGGCTTGAAACTCATATCAGTCGAGATCATGGGCCGTTAGGGGCACTCTACCCGCTAAAGACATGGACCGACCCAAATCCAAATTCGGCGTTGAAAGAAGGCGACACTCCTTCGTGGTTCTTTTTTTTGCCGCATGGGTTAAACGATTCGACCCATCCCGAATGGGGAGGATGGGGAGGGCGATTTACGCATGAAGGAGCCGGCCTGTATCGTGATGCAGCCGACACCGTTGATAAAACAACCAGTCGGCGGGCGACCGTTTGGCGCTGGCGTGAGGCCTATCAAGCCGATTTTCAAGCGAGAATGGATTGGTGCGTCAAATCGACAGCGGAAGCAAATCACCATCCGTTCGCCGTGATCGACGACGACCGGACGAACGAGATTATCATCCGCAGCGTTTCGGTCGGAGAGAGCGTTCGCCTGAATTGTTCTCAGTCAGCCGATGTAGACGGAGACCAATTGAAGTATCGTTGGTGGATCTATCCCGAAGCCGGTACTTTTGATGGCAGCCCCGAAATCGAGCGGGATTCTACAAGCCTGGCAACAATTCGAGTTCCCGCAGAAGCAGCGGGTCAGAGCATCCATGTGATCCTTGAAGTGACCGACATGGGGCTGCCGCCATTGACGGCGTATCGAAGGATCGTGCTCAATGTGGCCCAACCGGCTGAGTAGAATGGCTTCCACAGTGTTGACAGATTAGCCGCGTTCGAGCCAACCCGGAATGTGCTGGGAAAGCTAAGGGATACCTTAGCGGAATTCATGGCGTTCTGTCGGGCGAATCTAGCGCGAGACGACCGCCCGCCGCCGGAGACGTTCCGCTGCGATTTGGTAGTGCACGACCTGGCTTCTCGCAAACTCAACGAGTAGATCTTCTCCACCTTCGGAATTGAGTTGGCGGATGCGTTCGGCAGAGATCGGCTCGCCAAAAACGACGGTCACTTTAGCAGGTCTCAGAAAGAGACTGCCTCGAGGGAAGGCGCGGTCGGCTCCGGCGATCCCAACCGGATAAACGGGAAGTTTCGAGCGACGGACCAAAGCCACAAATCCCGGTTTGAATGGCCCGACCGTGCCATCGGAGCTTCGCGTCCCCTCTGGGAAAATGCCGACCAGGAATCCATGTTTCATACGGCGGATAGCCTCTTTGAGTGGGCCCGCTCCGGCGGATTCGCGACTGATTGGCATCACGTACGTGTTCCGCAGTATCCACCCGATAATCGGGACGTGGAAAAGAGAATCGCGAGCGAGATAACTGACTGGCCGCTGCAAGGGCAAACCCACGAGCAACGGATCGAGGAAGCTCTGGTGATTAATAAGAATGAGTCCGCCGCCTTCACGAGGGATTCTATGGATTCCGAAAGCCCGGTATCGTAGCCAGATCGCAAAGACGACGCGAACGATCACTTGAAAGGAGAACCAGATCCAGTTCCTGCGAGTGCTTGGTGGGAGTTGCTGTCCATCCGGATTCAATTTGGAACTCATTTGTAGAAGGCGATAGCGGAAGACATCGATGGGAGATTACTCGCCGCCCGGATCAGCGTATCCCTTTGGATTTGGGCTAGTCAATCTTAGCAGTCGTCGAGTTGTCTGGACACAGTGTGACGATAAATGAAGAAGCGTTCGGCCACTCTATCTTAAAGGGCGATCACGACCACTGAAAGGGACTCGCCATTGACTCCGCTGCCGACGAAAAGCGACAATTGTGTTAGCCAAGACGAACGATCCAGGTTGCCGTTACGGACCCCTTCAACTGGTATACACCAATTCATTTAGTTCGATCGGGAGAGTTGCTTAACGAAAATCGCATGGCGATTCAAATACCATGAGCGATGCTGTGCCATACAAAAACGGCAGAGTCGATTCGACCGATATCGTCTGATTCGTGGACCATTGGATTGATTGCATGAAACCACGGCTCGATTTTGCACTGTATGCAGTGATGATTGCAGCGATTGCACACGCGAGCGACAAAGTCGTTCTCACTCTGGCAGGATGTGTTGCTGATTTTCGCGGAGCCGTCGACACCTATGTCGCTGAGGACCGAGCAAGTGGCTCAACGAGCGTGGGTCCTCAGGTAGCGAAAACGCCTGTCAAATTCCTCAGCGGACGTTTCGCCAAAGCAGCAGCCAAACTGGAACCGTTAAGTGCACGTGAAGAATTCCGACGTGCGACTCGAATTCACGACTTAATCGCATCGACGGTGGGGGTGGTTGACACGCCGAAATCAGTCGAAAGCGTACTCGATCGGCTGGCTAGCGCGTTGCCGGAAGGGATGCGGAATCGACAATGGGATTATCGCGTGACAGTCCTGGACCAAGAGACTCGCGATGTATTCACACCGGGCGGCGGATATCTCGTGGTTTCACAGTCGATGGTCGATGAGTTGCTGCAGAATGAAGATGCGTTGGCGTTCTTGCTGGCGCAGCAGGTCGGCCATGTTGTCAGAGGACACTGCCGGCGACGTTACCAGCTCTCCGATATTCGAAAACGCCTTTCTTCCTATGATCTCCCCGACGAGGCATCGACATTTTGGCGACGTCGAATTGGGGATCTTGTTCAGGAGGATCGTCGAACAGGTTTGCGATTCCATTTTGACCGTGCTGAGATTCTCGAAACAGATTTGTTTGCTATTCATCTATGCCGTAATGCAGGTTTTGACATTGAGTCTGGTCTCGACCTCTTAAGAATGGGCGTTGTCGCTGGCAGCGACGACTTGCAAACGAAGTTACATACGATGATGCCGGCTTGCGAATCGCAGTGGGATCGATTGGCAAGTCTGTTGCCGAAATCTCAAGACTCAACGGTGTCTCAGTCGGATCGACTGGATCAGTTGAGAATGGATGTCGATGGTTTTGTACCCGGGCAGGACTATGGGTTATTCGAATGGGACTCTGCGAGTGAATCGTTCGTACGTTTGTCCGGGCCGTCGCTGTCTGCTGGGGAGAGGGCTGTCGTTTGTATTCATGGTATGGACTCTGATATGGGCAAATATCGCCCATTTCTAACAAGCTTGTCACAGGATGAGCGTGCACGCGACATGCGATATTTGGCATTCCGCTATCCCAACGACCAAAGCTTGAGTCGCTCCGCGCAGTTCATGATGAACAATATCTCTCAGGTGATCCCTAATCCCGAAGATGTCGACTTTGTTTGCCACAGTGCGGGCGGGCTACTCTTCCGATACTACCACGAGGTCGAACGTGGTCCTTTTCGACGGGTCATTTTCCAAGGGACTCCCCATCACGGATCGAGCTTTGCCAATTTAAGGGGGCTTTCCGAGGCTCGTGAAGTGTTGGGTGATTTGCATCAAGGCCCGCTGGCGGCATTGATGCACGCACGCCACGATGGTCGAGGGCAGATCAAATATGACCTGCGTCCCGAGAGCCTGTTCTTGGATTATCTCAATCAGGACCGAGAACAACGGCATCTCGATCGGTACTACATTATTCGCGGCCAAGCGATCGATTCGGCAGCTTTACGACGAGTTGCTGTTTCTGCGGATTTGTTGAGACCGCTTATTCAGTGGCGTGTAGATCATTGGGCATCACGTGACGCCAAACGCCCGGATTTCACACGAGTGATCAACAGACTGAAAATGCCCCAGGAACTTGTTAGCGGGGATTTGGCCGTATCACTCGAGAGTGCGACGATAGACGGTGCTGCCGAAGTAGTCACCGTGAGCGCCCGCCATGCTCGGCTACCGACTGATGAAATCGTCATCCAGAAGACAATCGCGATGCTGTTTCAGACGAATTAACCCGTTCTGCTACCGAAGATCTTCAGAAAGAAATGATGTATCTGGTACACAGCGTTGGGTCCCATGACGACCAATCCAGCCATTTGTGGAGTGAGTCGATTAAGGCTAGCCGGATTTCTCTGGCCGAAATGGTCTCCCTTCAAAGTCCAATTTCTGTCATTGCCATTTCAGCACTTGCCGCATTGGGGATGACTTTATGGGTCCTTGCTCCGATCGCCGGCAAGTTGTTTCTGATTGTTGTTCTTTTAGGGGGGGCGGCTGGCTTTTGTATTGGAAGATTTGTTCGAATCCGGCGAAAGTCGGTCGCTATCTGTGAGAGCGGGTTTCGTCTTAACGATCGACACGGGGCCAGGGTTGTTTCTGACGATCAGATTACGAGTTATGCAGTCGACAATCGACGACATTATCGCCGTGGCAAATACACACATGCCACGTGTCTATTGACATTGTGGTTCGAAACGGAATTTGGGCCAGAAAGAGTTTCCTTGAGATCAGCATCGTTGTCCGACGATGACGTCAACTTTCAGTTAGCCATTGACCGAATTCGAGCGAAGGTCAAATCGCGGTCAGTCACGAACCGCCATCAATATGTGTTCGACGGTGATGGTTGGTCGTTCGAACGCACTGAGTTGCGAATTGATCGATTCGGGCCCGACCGTTCAATCAGTTTGCAAGAGATTTCGGCAATCAAGGAAATTGACGGAGCACTATTGATCTGGGATCAAGATCGCACAATACCGGTCGGGCGGATTCCGATTGGTACCAGGAATGCGGATTTGCTCAAAACAGTTGTTGACGACTATCTGTCTGACGGTGTCGAAGCGCATCGACCAACGAGTACTGCTGAAGCGGCTACCGAGTCCTCATTGGGGCGAATGTTATTCGAACGATCAAATAGTCGGTTGACACGCTGGGCAATCCTCATTGCAGGAGTTGTCGTCCTTTCAATTGGCATCGTGCTGACAATCATTGCAATTCACCAGAAGATGCCATTCGTCGCCGTCGCGGCTGCACTTTTTGCCCTCGCTGGGATGCTGATAGCTGCGGCCGGTTTCTTTTACGGCAAGTCTGTTTTTCAGGCGTTTGAAAACGGAATTCGGCAACAGTCGCTTCGCGGCAATTCTGTAATTGCATTTGAGAAAATCGGAACGTTGACATACCAAACAAAGCCCGAGCACATTCACCACATTTATTCAGGCCAGCAGACAAGATTGGTTGTCACGTCAATCGATGCTCCATCGCACGACGCGATTGATTTTGTTCAAGGTAGCTTTTACCCCGATGACTCGTTGACAATGATTCGCGATCGGGCGTCATTTGTCGTGGCACGACGAATGCGTGACGAGCATGCTGCAGGTCGCGTTGTCGAGTGGGTGCCAGGGATCGAGTTGGGCATTGATTCCATCGTGTCGAAACCGAAAAGGAGATGGTATCGCCCCAAAGCATCGGAAGAGGTGCCGTATGAATCAATTAACTCCGTCCAGTTTGAGGGTGATACCCTGGTGATTTGGACCGATTATCAGGAGCGTGCCGTACTGAAAATTTCGTCCAGTGAGCCGAATTTCTATCCCGGATATTACTTTCTGGCCTGGATCCTGCAGCTAGAATTGCCTCAGCATTGATGGGCCCCATTCGGGGCTGCCAGAGCGGCTTTATTGCATGACACTTGGACGGAATCGAAGTTCTCCTTCGATGCATGCGGTTGTCGGATTCCACTGGACGCATCAACATATTAGAATATGTATAGTGTCGCGACGATGCGTTTCCCCGGACCCAATCTCGAAATGGGTTTGCCAAAGAAATGGCCGAACGTTCTGAGAATGTTTGCTGCAGACAATTCTTCCGAGCCGCCCTCGGATGCGGGTTGGTCTTTTTGTTCGTGGGTATTACGGCATTCGGTGCATCGGAGAATAGCCAGTCCGATTCCGATCGTCTTCCGAAATACACCGAGCAGGAACGAGCTCATTGGTCCTTGCAGCCGATCCGTCGCCCCCGAATTCCAACCGGTCTCGAACCGGAAGATCGCGATTGGGTTGCCAATCCAATTGATGCGTTCATCTTGCGTAAACTGCAGGAAAAAAATCTTCGCCCGTCAGGAGAAGCTGAAAAGAGGACGTTGGTTCGCAGACTCTATTTTGACCTGTTGGGTTTGCCACCGACTCCGTCGCAGATCGATCGATTTCTCGAAGATCATTCCGCGAAAGCTTACGAGCGTTTGATCGATCGTCTGTTGGAGAATCCGCACTATGGGGAGCGTTGGGGACAGCATTGGCTGGACGTTGTTCGCTTTGCCGAGACGGAAGGATTTGAATACGACCGCCACCACGACGAGGCGTGGAGATTTCGCGACTACGTGATCGACTCGTTCAACGATGACAAGCCGTACGATCAGTTCATTCAGGAGCAATTGGCGGGAGACGAGTTGGCCGCCGAAAGCAAAGAGCAGGAACAGCTCATCGCGGCGGGGTTTCATCGATTGGGCGCAGTTCGTCGCAACGCCGGCAACGCCGAGGTCGCTTTCAGCCGTAACGAGGTGCTGACAGAACGGACGGATGTCATCGGTGCAGCATTCCTGGGATTGACCGTTGGTTGTGCTCGATGCCACGACCACATGTTTGATGCCATCCGGCAATCTGATTACTACCGCTTGCAGGGTTTCCTGGCGTCCACGTTTGAATACGATGCGCCTCTGGCCGACCCACAAAATCATGAAGCTCGGGCCGCAGAGGCCAAAAAGCTCGAAGCCGAAATTGAAGAGCTTCGTGAATTGCTGGAGAATGCCAACGGAGCTGAAGAGGAGCGATTACGGGCAGAAATCAAAGCCATTGAAAAGACCATGCCCGAACCGCTGCCGACGATCTTCACGGTCCGCAACGATTCGGAACAGCAGACCGTCATCCATTTGCTGGATCGCGGCGATCCTTCGAAACGTGGCGTCCAGTTGGGGATGCGCACCTTGGGAGTCTTGCTTCCTGCAGGAACGCCGGAGTTGGCATCGGATGCACCATACCCGAAAACGATGCTCGCACACTGGATTACTGATCCACAGAATCCCTTGACCGCACGTGTGATGGTCAACCGAATTTGGCTGTATCACTTCGGCCGCGGGTTGGTGGACACGCCGAATGACTTTGGCGTCAACGGTACTTCGCCCACTCATCCAGAATTGCTTGATTTTCTGGCGTCAAAATTTATCGAAGGCGGATGGAGCATCAAAGCGATGCATCGGTTAATTCTGACGAGCCGGACCTATCGGCAATCGTCGCAGACCAAAGATGACGCTCTTGGATGGGAGCAGGACCCCGAGAATCGCTGGTTGTGGCGGTTTTCACGCAGGCGATTGGAAGCCGAAGAAATTCGCGACAGCCTATTGGCTGTTTCCGGACGATTAAACCCCAGGGCAGGCGGCCCAAGCGTAATGGTTCCGGTTGACCAAGAGTTAATCGATTTGCTCTACAAACCAGAGCAGTGGGTCGTAACTGAAGATCGGAATCAGCACGATCGACGTTCCATCTACCTCATTGCGAAGAGGAATCTGCGGCTCCCATTTCTGGAAGTGTTCAACCAGCCCGATTTGCAAATCAGCTGTGGCCGACGCGATTCCAGCACGCATGCGCCGCAGGCGTTAGAATTGTTGAATGGTCCTTTTACAAATGATTTGGCGAAGGCATTTGCTGGTCGCATCGAAAGAGAAGTAGGCACTTCACCGAAGGATCAAGTACGGATTGCGTATTCGTTGACGGCAGGACGCGCCCCAACGGCCGATGAAGAACGACTGGCAATAGAATTCCTAAAGTCTCAGCCATTGCACGAATTTGCATTGGCGATGTTTAACCTGAACAGTTTCCTATATGTTGACTGAACGAAACGAAGGCTTTGATTGGCCATTGTCGAAAAAGCTGCGGCACCGCCGGGACTTTTTGCAGGAGTCCTTTTGCGGAGTCGGTTCGCTGGCATTGGCTTCGATGCTCCATGAGGAAAAAGCCACTGCAGCGTCGAGCGGCAATCCATTAGCTCCCAAACCCGCACATTTCTCGCCGGCGCCTGCCAAGTCGGTGATTTTTCTGTTCATGTCGGGCGGTCCGAGTCATATTGAGACCTTCGATCCGAAACCGTTGCTCGACAAGCTCGACGGTCAATCACGGCCAGCCTCTTTTGGGGAAGCCAAATATCAGTTCGTTAAAAAAGACGCCAAGTTGCTAGGGTCGGTCCGTCGTTTTCGGCGATGTGGCGAAAGTGGGCTGCCAGTCTCCGATCTCTTTCCATTGACCGGAGAGTGCATCGACGATATCGCGGTCATTCGATCCTGCTATTGCGATAAGGTTGTTCATTCAGCGGCTCAGTATGAGTTGTTTAGTGGACGCGTCATGCCTGGCTTTCCAAGTATGGGATCTTGGATCGTCTATGGATTGGGCTCTGAAGGTAGCTCGGTGCCATCATATGTTGTGATGCCGGACCCGGACGGTGCTCTTGAAGCGGGTCAGCCGATGTATGCCAACGGTTTCTTGCCCGCCGTTTATCAACCGACGATGTTTCGTCCCGGTCCTCAGCCTGTACGCAATTTGGGTCTTCCCGACGGAGTGAATCTTGCCCAACGCCGTAAGACCGTTGAATTGATCGATCGGCTTAATCGGGCAGCAGGTGACTCACTCGATGATGAATTGTCGGCTCGCATTCGTTCTTACGAGCTTGCATTTCGAATGCAGACCGAAGCCCCTGAAATCTTCGACTTGTCTGGCGAGACACGCGAAACTCAGGAAATGTATGGCGTTGGTGTCGAGCCAACCGACGATTACGGAAGGCGTTGCCTAATGGCTCGGCGATTAGTCGAGCAGGGTGTGCGTTTTACGGTTGTCGTCTCGGGCGGCGGGACTGGAAACCTGCAGTGGGACGCCCACAAGGACGTCGAAGAGAATCACTCTCGCATGGCAGCCCAGGTGGATCGTCCAATCGCAGCGTTGCTTACCGATTTGAAGCAGCGTGGCTTACTTGATTCGACACTCGTTTTGTGGGGTGGCGAGTTTGGTCGCTCGCCCGAAGCGCAGTCCGGTCGCGGGCGCGACCATCATAATTTGGGCTTCAGCATGTGGATGGCCGGTGGCGGAGTCAAGGGCGGGCAGGCGGTCGGTGCGACGGATGAAATCGGTCTACGCGCGGTCGAGCAACCGTATCATTTTCGCGACGTGCACACGACGATTCTCGAATTGCTGGGTCTCGATCAGGATGAATTGAGCTACCCGCACCTCGGACGTAACGAACGGCTGACCCTGGTGCATGGTGCTGTGATCGACCAGATCCTGTAGCAGCTTTCTACTTCGCCTCTGCTTAAGCATCTGCGCCTGTAAGCAGATTTGGCGTCAATGTCCACGCTCGTCAGCACGAAATGCTGACAATGCTTGCGGTGTCAAACATCGAAAACCAGCTTCGACGTGGTCAAGCAGAAATATCATCTTGGCTTCACAATTGCATCCTGCTTGCATGTTCTTCTGGTATGATGCGGCGAGCTAGGGCGGTTTACTATTTCTTGTGGGCGTTTCTAGCTCGTGGGAGCCAGCCATTATAGAACAAATCGCGATTGTCACGGCCATAAGTCAGCGCTATACGCTGCAGGTGGAATGGTCGCCATAAACACATCACAAGGGAGATGGCCATCATGAAGTGGTGTTTTGTATCGTTGACCACATGGGTGATTCTGTTCGAACATTCTACGCTCAGCGATTGTGAAGCACAGTCAGCGGATCTGGCCGAACGACCGAACATTGTCTTTCTCATCTCCGACGATCAGCGCCCCGACACAATTCACGCGCTGGGCAACAAAATCATTCGAACGCCTAACCTCGACCGGCTGGTGAAACGGGGGACGACATTTACTCGGGCGACATGCGCACATCCCTTATGCGTTCCGGTAAGGGCCGAGATTCTGACCGGCTGTACCGGATTCAAGAACGGAGTGCACCCTCCGATTAGCCAACCCGACCTAAACCTGGCGACTTGGCCGAATACTATGAGGCTTGCCGGATACCACACCTGGTGGGTTGGCAAATGGCACATTGCCGGCCGTCCGTCAACACGTGGATTCGCAGATTCGCTGGGTCTGTTTTCCAGCGGTCAGCGCCCGCCGAATCCGCAATACGACTACCGGAGTCAAGAAGTGACTGGCTACCGTGGTTGGATGTTTCAGACGGACGATCGTCGCTTGATGCCGGAACATGGTTATGGTCTGACACCGGATATCAGTGCCCAATTTGCCGATGCGGCAATCGAGTTTATTCGCCGGGCTCCCGCTGAGCCTTTTTTCCTACAGGTCAATTTTACAGCGCCTCACGATCCGCTTCTCATACCAACAAGTTACAAGAACGCGTACGATCCCGCTTCGATTCCGCTTCCAGGAAATTTCTTGCCACGCCATCCCTTTGACCATGGAAACTACTCTGGACGTGACGAAAAACTTCTTCCCTGGCCCCGTACGCCCGAGGCGATTCGCAGTGATTTAGCAGTGTACTATGCCGTGATTTCCCATTTGGATGAACAGGTCGGCCGTATTCTTGACGCGTTGGACGAAACAGGTCAGCGGCAGAATACGATCATTATCTATTCCAGCGATCATGGTTTGGCGCTAGGCAGCCATGGTTTGATGGGTAAGCAGAATATGTATGAACACACGATCAACGTGCCGTTCATACTTGCCGGGCCTGGCATCCCTGAAGGGGAGCGCCAAGAAGCACAGTGTTACCTGCGAGATCTCTTCCCGACCGTCTGTGAGCTAACCGGCGTGTCTATTCCAGAAAGTGTTCAGGGGAAGAGCCTTGTTCCTATACTGCATCGACAAGTGAGCGAGGTATATCCGTTCATCGTCGGCTACTTTCGCGACGTGCAGAGGATGATCCGCAAGGGGCATTGGAAATTCGTCCGATACCCTAAGATCAACCATGAACAGCTATTCGACCTAAACAGCGATCCGCTCGAAATGCACAGTCTAATCGGAACGGCCGAACATCAGGCGAAGGCCGATGAACTCCGAGTCGAACTATCCGACTGGCTGCGCGACCACGACGACCCGCTGGCTGCAGAAGTAAGTCAGTAAGATTATTAATCGTTTACGTCACCATCGCACGGCGAGCGTGCGATTGGCATCGCGGGTTACGCCGCCGAGCCAATGCCGCCCAACTGCGCACGCGCTGCACATTTCGGTTGCCGCTACTCAGCCTACTCCGCCCCCGTACTGGTGGGATCGGGACTCGTCCGAACGATTTCAATTGCTGACAGCAGCGGCATCGCCTCGGGTGATGCGACAGCGTTTTTCGGCCGCAGTTCGATTTGTAGATTGTCAGTCACTCGAATTTGTGGAATCTCGCGAATAACGGCTTTCGCTGTTCCTTCCGCTGCAGCAACGATGTCGAAATCTTCAACGGCTGTTTGACCTTGGACGACGATGTCGAAGACGCGCGATCCGCGATTCGCATCAAATACCTCGGCGAAATGCAGTTTCACCGAGTAAACGGCCGCATCATCGGTTTTCCCCAGGACTGGAATCGAACAACTGGTCAACCCGCGTGCCGTTGAAGCAAACAACCAAGGCGACTCGGTGCCGGCGATGTTCAGTGATGCCTCATTGAGGCTGGCATAGCCACCGTTCTTTTGAAACTGCGGCTCGATGTCGAGGGCCAAATCAAGGCTTGTTTGCCGACTGGGGGCAGGTCGCGGATAGGCGAGCCAAATCTTGCCGTGGGCATCGCGTCGGTCGCCAGGTGCACCGAGATTAAGTGCCATATGCTTGACGGGAGTTTGCGCCCCGACGGAGCTGTATATGGCCCAAGGTGTGCGATCCTCGCGCGGTTCCATCACGATTGTCGACGCGATGGAAAACAGGCAGACGCACCCGGCGCTGGCCTCAGGGATCATCAACAGTCCGTTGGCCGGAATCATATTGATCCAGCAGCCGGTTCGATGGCCTGCAAAGTGACTGGTGCCGGTGTCGGTTTGTAAGTCGTAGTAACCGGTAAATCCCGATCGGAACAGCAGCATGTTGGGGCTGGCTGAAATCATTCCACAATGATGGCCCGACCGCATAATGCTCCAAGGCTCCAGTGCACCAGTCAGGGGATGCTCTCGCATCTGCTGTGCTCCGGAATACAGGTCGAAGCCCCATGGTTCTGCGATGACTCGATCCTCGACGATGATCGGGCGGTGGCGGTAGTTGGCGTCCTTGGCCCACAGACGCTGGCCGTCCTCGGCGGAGAGCGCGACCAATCGCCGCCGAGAGAATTCGCCACTCATAAACTGCTTCCAGTAGTGACCGTTTGCATTCGCACCACATAGCAACAGTACGTTGTTGTGGAACATTAGCGTGAGCTTGCCGCCCCCCGTTCCGATTTCACTGCAATCGGTGACGTCGACAGGTTTGGACCACAGTTTCTTACCGGTTTTTGCGTCGAGCGCGACAGCCAGGCGAACATCGTAATTTTTCATCCGTTGTTCGGCTCGTTTGAGTTCTTCGCCTGTCAGTTTTTGAAGTTCCGACTTGTCCTGCCGCAGCAAAGCCGCCCGCTCTTCACTAGTGATCGAACTGTCGATGAAGAAGACTCGTTCGGGCCCGATGGCGATGGTGTGGTGCGCGATGGTTTTTCCTGTGTAACTCCACAGTAACTGCTGGGATCGGGTGTCAATCGCGAAGATCGCATCGGTTGCATCGATGGTTGCCTTGCCTCGACGCCGTTGACGCTCGTCGATTTCGTTGCGCCTGGTCGCAGTGCCAAATAAGAGGCCATTTTGATAGGCGAGGTATCCCCATTCGTGTGTCTCGTCTCCTGAGGAATCGGGAATTCCATAAGTGGCCTTGATGTTGCCGGTCGCCGCATCAAACTCGACACACTTGCCACGGATCATGACAAATAAGCTGTTATCGCTGGCGACGAGATTGCCGGGATTCTCGTTCTTAAAGACACCCGTTCGAACGGCTTCGGATTCTTGAACTTCCCACAGGAACTGGCCGTTGTACGCGTCGTAGGCCATGATGCTTTCTTGGCCTTGAACGAACAGGCGACCGTTGACGGAGACTGGTCCCACAGCACTTTCGTGGCGGTTGACCATTTTGCCGGGTCCCGGGTCACCGAACCACAACACGCCCATACCGCCCCGTACGAGCCGATCGTCGCTGGCGGCCGTATTTCCCGGTTCGGCGTATTGATGCGACCAGTTACCGGCACCTGGCAAGGCTTGGCGGGTCAGCATAGCCCAATTGCCACGCGATTCGATACTTCCGCTTGCGCCCAAGCCGGCTGCTCTTAGCCACGTGCTAAGTCCAAGAGCACCCGCGGGGCTGCTTGGTGCGTTCGCCGTACGTCCCAGGACGACCTTACCTCCGAGGGGCTTGAGATGTCGCACGACTGACTGTGCATCTCCGGGAACTTCCCCGGTCAGCAGCAGTGAGTCGGAAACAATCAGATTCGCAAAGAAGCTTGAATATGGGAGCGGCGACAGGTCGGCATGGTGAATCGTAATACGCGTTCCGTACAAGCCGGCACTCGCGAGCAGACGACGCGATTCTTCGACCTTGGCCCGGTCCGGTTCGACGCCGTAAATCTTCAAATCGGTCCGTTTTGCGAGCTCATATGCCAGACGTCCCCGCTCGCTGCCGAGCACCAGGCAGTATCCTCGGTAATTGCTTCCCAGCTTGATGATCTCTTGTGCAGCTCGCTCGTAGACGTTGGTTAACTCGTCTTCCGGGTAGGGATTGTCGACGTGCGATTCGGCAATTGCCGTAGCACTTGAAGTGCTAGCAGACTGAGAGAAGCAGTAGATTCGTCCGGTTTTGGTGCTGGCGACGAGCCGCCCATCGCTGACGGCCAGGCCACGCACCTCGCCATCGACTTCGAGTGAATCTAGTTCTTGGCCATCGGATGCCTGAAAAATGATAACGCGATCCTGCCCACCGGCGATAACTTTATCTCCCGCGACAATGAGAGCCGACTCTGCCGTGCAGGGAGTCTTCCAGAGAACACCTTGCTCGAGTGTCTTTTCGATCTCCGTTTGTTTTACAGCAAGTTGCTCGCGAATCTCGGCCGACTTCTGTTCGTCAGCGCTGCGTAGATCGCGCGAGAGTTGATACACCTCGAGTTCGAGTTCATGTCGCTTGCGACTTCCGACGGCGTATTCAACGCGATTGATTCCCAGTATCGATTCGCTGTCGAGGACGTAAGCAACATCGTCGACGACCGCCATCTGGTCGCCGGTGAACCAACCGAATCCAACTTTGCCGTTTGACTGGTCGAGTGCGAGGACGTGGTGATCGCCCCAACAGTAAATTTGCCCGTCGGCCAGCAAGGCCTGCGATCCCCCGACGACGCCGCCGGCCGTCGTGCGCCAAGCTGCACTGGCCTTGTAGGCCATTTCGCCGTTTTCGCGGCTGATTGCCGCAGGAAGTGAGCGGCCGGACGGGAAGAACAGCGTATCGCTGTTGGCGAGCAAATATCCCTGCGGAGAAAGATCGTTCCGGCCGGCATCGGTTTGGCTGATGTTGTCTTGCTTCCAAATGACTGATCCGTCCGCTGCATTGACCGCAAGCAGATAGATATTTTCATGAGGAAAGACTCCGGCACCGAAATAGGCGATGCCGTCGTCGATTAAGATTCCCGTACGAACCGGCCAACGCGAGATCATTTCTCCGCGCCCAATCAGTGCTTCATCGGAAGGGCCTGCTCGCAGTTTCCAAACGGGACTTCCATCCTGGGCGTCGAGACAATACGCGTAACCATCGTCCGAGCCAAAGAAGACTTTGCCATCAGCTACGGTTGGAGCCAGACGAATCGGACCGCCGGTACAGAATTTCCAAATCTGCTGCCCCGTGTCGCGATTGACGCAATAAAGATGGTGATCGATCGACGAACCGAAGTAGACGCGATCACTAACGATGGCGACATGCAGGGCGTCGTCGAATGTAATTCGATCCCGTAAGTCCTTGCCTTCGATCGTGCGATCGAGCTGACCGGCCCAGGCCATTCGCGGTTCGGCAGGTGCCGCGTAAACCCATTGCTGATTCAGAGGAAGGCTAATCGTATCTGGTGTTGAGCCGCCGCGTGAATTGTCACGCAAATATGTTGGCCAATCCGATGCCTGCGATGTTACCGTCGCCAAAACGAGCATGAATGCCAGAACAGCAATTGACACTCGCGTCGTGGTGCGGGACCAGACGGACGATGCAACGTGCGGCCGAGAAATTTGTTGGCGTGCGATTGGCATTCGATGATCCTTTCGTGATTGCGGCGGCATAGGTTCACCTGTTCCGATGCTGACGATACCACACTGAAGTCATGAATTGCTAATGATCAAGCTAAAATTGTTTGTGCATTTCGATTCGACAATTCTGACGCCTATCGGCTTGTTGCATGCATAGTCGAGGATGAAAATCGTTGCCGCCTGCTGCTAATTGCTCAGCCGAAAGTGCATGTCGGCGAACTTCAAATACTGTTCCCAGTCAAATTCTGTGACATCGTGCTTGCCCGACCTTATGTGGTAACCAATTGTGCCCTGCGACGGCTGGTCAACTTCAGGCATTTCTGTCGCGGGAAGTCCAGAAGTCCCCAGAAGGCGATAAACCGGGTCAGCATTCTTGGCAGAAAGAAACTCACCCCGCGGATCCGCCCAGCGGTCTTCCTGGGCACTGGCGATGTAGACTGGGCGTGGTGCGATCAAAGAGATCAACATGTGTTGGTCGATCGGTAGTTGGTCTTCGTTGTCGTTGTATTCAATGAAATTGTCGCAGAACCAATGCGGAAACGAGGTATTGATCCGCTTGACAGTTTCCCCAAATCGACGGCGGCTAAGAGCCGCTCCTCCGCAGCCCGAATTGTTGGAAATCACAAGGGCGAATCGTGAGTCGCGGGCCCCGGCCCAAAGTGCCGTCTTACCCAGTCGGGAATGTCCCAACACCGCCACGCGACTTTGGTCGATACTGTCGTCGGCTTCGAAGTAGTCCATTGCGCGACTCAATCCCCATGCCCAGGCACCAATAGAACCCCATTGATCGGGGTTCGGCTGAGTTTGGCCTTGCTCGAAATAAAGTGGGTGCACTCCGTTCAGAAAGCCGTCGTCGAAATCCGGGTCGATATCGCCGTAATAAATCGTCGCCAGCCCGTATCCTCGGCTCAGGATTGTTTCAACCGGCCAGCGACGGGATGCCTTGCCCCTTGATTCCTCGGTTGCGCGATGTTCAACAATGCCCTGGTCCGGTTTGGCTCTCATCCACCGGGTCGACAGTTTGATGGCTGGGTCGGGGTAAATTGAGTGGTTTCCGGAAAAGTTCAGGCCGACGAAAGTCGGGATCGGCTGAGTTTGATTCTTGGGAAGATAGATCAGCATATCCATCGCTGGGCCGTCGTCGGTCTCCGCTGAAAACCGCACGGTGATTTGCTTGCGAATGGCTTTGCCGTCAAGGGCGTTCTCATCTTGTTCGAAAACGTGGAAAGACAGGTTTGCAGGGCGAGAAGGCGCGATCCCATAGACTTGGGTTTCAAAAAAGCTAAGAACTTCAGGTCGTCGCGAAGTGTGCCAAGTCGCGGGATCTTTCACTCGCGTTCCGTCAAGCATCGTTAATGGATCGGGCAATTCGAACTGGGGGACATTGGCTTCGTCGTAGTTTGCGTTCGCGGGTTGAGCCAGTGCCGTTCTTGCGGATATCAGAGACGTCAAGAAAACCAATGTCGCGATGAATCGATAGCGATGCATATTCGGTCTCCGGTACATACTGTTCGGGGCAGCGTCATTACGCGAAGGGACGCGGTGGCGATATCTCCCGTTAACTGAATCGTTTTAGTATACCAGAGATTCGCCTGTGCAACCGTGATAACCTGAAGTTACATGGGCATGTTGTCCATGGAACATACGGCCCGGAACCATCGTGTTTTGAATAAGTTGACATTGGCCCTGTTCTTGACGATTTCCTCGACCATTTGAGGGCTGGTCAGCCGCCTGGATCCAATGGGTGGTGGGGCCCGTCGGTATTGTCCCCCATCGGGGGCTTGCGGACCCACGATATTACGTCCAGCGGCGCGAACCTGGTCCGCTGGTCATTGTGTTCGGCACCGGCGCTTCACAGGTCAACCGCCAATTCGAATTGGCCGTTCTCTAGGGCAAACTAACGACGAAGCTGACTGCGTTGCTACAATCAAAGTAGGGCACGATGGTCGGCCAACATCCGAAACTTGGGATCGGATGGCAATAAACGTGCTTCCGAGATTGAATGTCGTTATGGTGGAGCGTCACTGCTATTTCATTCGGGCGTGAGGCGATTGTCCCATTTCGAACCGCTTTCCAATCTGTTTCGATTTCTTCCGCACCTACAAACGGGGAACTGACTTAATGCAGTCAATTGTTGTTGGCTTTTCATTATTAACGTCCGTTGTCGGATTTACGGTACATTCCAGCAACGCCGCCGATTTACCGAATTTTGTCGTCATTTTCATAGACGACATGGGCTACGGCGACATCGAACCTTATGGGTCAAAGTTGAACAGCACGCCAAACCTAACCAGGATGGCAGCGGAAGGGATGAAGCTGACCAGCTTTTACGCAGCGCCCGTTTGTTCTGCTTCTCGCGCGCAGTTGCTTACAGGATGTTATGCGCCACGAGTTTCGGTCCCTGGTGTCTATTTTCCCGCCGCCAAGAACGGACTTCATCCGCAGGAGCACACAGTCGCAGACTATCTGAAAGAAGTAGGCTACGCGACCACATGCATTGGCAAATGGCACTTGGGCGATCAACGAGAGTTTCTGCCGACTCGGCAAGGGTTCGATCATTACTTCGGAATCCCGTACTCGAACGATATGCAGCGCGTTCCTAAAGGTGGTGGAGCGCGTGTTACGCCGTTGCTTCGCGACGAAGCTGTTGCTGAGCTGCTTGAAGATGAAGGTCAACGACGTGTGACGCGCGAGTATACGTTGGAAGCTGTTAAGTTCATTGAAGAGCAAAAAAAAGGACCGTTCTTTCTTTACTTGCC
This sequence comes from Planctomycetaceae bacterium, assembly GCA_028284485.1. Lineage (GTDB taxonomy): Bacteria > Planctomycetota > Planctomycetia > Planctomycetales > Planctomycetaceae > JANQRQ01. The sequence goes on from JANQRQ010000051.1 coordinate 73,027, forward strand.
GCATACGGCGATGCACATCCCGCTATTTCCTCATGCGGACTTTGTCGGGAAGTCCGACAACGGCACGTATGGCGACTGGGTTGCGGAGGTCGATTGGAGTGTTGGTCAAGTCATGGATGCATTGCGGAGCAACGATCTAGACAAGAAAACGTTAGTCATCTTCACCAGCGATAATGGTCCGTGGGCATCGAAGGGGCCGGCGGGCGGTGTTTCCGGCCCACTGCGCGGCAGCAAGGGAGGCACACTGGAGGGGGGCGTTCGAGAACCCACGATTGCCTGGTGGCCCGGCAAGATCGAACCGGGCAGCAGCTGCGATGCCATTGCGGGCACGACCGATGTGCTTCCGACACTTGTGGCGCTCGCTGGTGCCGAGTTGAGCAGCAATATTCAAATCGATGGTCATAACATTGCGCCGCTCCTATTTGGGCAAACGACGACCTCGCCGCACAAGGCGTGGTACTACTACCACGGGACAAATTTGCAGGCAGTTCGGTCCGGGCCATGGAAGTTGGCGATCAAACCGCAGAGTTTGGGTATGGGCATAAAAGAAAAACCGGCCGATCTGCAGTCAAAGGATGTGCGGCTATACAACCTTGAAAAGGAAATCGGTGAAGTAACGAACGTGGCTGCGCAACATCCCGAAGTGGTGACGCGGTTGCAAAAGCTGGCCGACGAAATGATTGCAGACATTGGTAGTGGAAAGGCAGGGCCAGGTGTCAGACCGGCCGGGAAGGTGGAGAATCCCGTGACGCTTTATCCCATTCAGGTCAAATCGAAGTAGGTAAGACCGATTTCGACTCATCGTGCAAGAAAGAGTACCGTAACTGCAGCAAGGTAATATCATGATTCGATCTGCATGTCTGATCACGATGGCATTCGTTGTGGCGAACACATGGCAGGCGGCCGCGGTGGCTGATGAACCTCCGCCGAACATTGTGTTTTTGTTGGCCGACGATTTGGGATACAGCGAACTGGGCTGTTATGGGCAAACTTGGATCAAGACGCCCCATATCGACAGTCTAGCGGCCGAAGGCATTCGGTTTACTCAGCATTATTCGGGTAACGCCGTGTGCGCACCATCGCGTTGTTGCCTGATGACGGGCAAACATCCCGGCCACGCCTATATCCGAAACAATGGTAACCCGAAAGGTTTGGATAACCTTAAGGAGGAGTTTGGTTGGGAGTTCCCCGGCCAGCATTCGATTCCTGACGAAGAGATTACGATTCCCGAAATGCTCAAGGAACGAGCTTACGCGACTGCAGCCATCGGGAAATGGGGGTTGGGGCATTTCGGAACTTCCGGCGATCCCAACAGCCAAGGTGTGGACTTGTTCTACGGTTTCAATTGCCAAGTGCATGCTCACAATCACTATCCGAAGTTTTTGTGGCGAAACAATTCGAAGGATGAATTGCCCGGAAACGATCGCACGTTGTACGGAGAAACCTACTCGCAGGACAAGTTCACGGAAGTGGCCCTGGACTTTATTCGCCAAAACAAGGAGCGGCCGTTTTTCTTGTATATGCCATTTGCGATTCCGCACCTTTCGATCCAAGTTCCTGAGGAATCTCTTGCAGAGTACAAAGGCGTCATTCCTGAAGAAGCCTACGAGCACCGCGGTTACTTGCAGCACCCCTATCCCCGCGCCGGCTACGCGGCGATGGTCAGTCATTTGGACCGCGACATCGGTAAGATCATGTCGCTACTGAGAGAACTAGGTTTGGATGAGCGGACGCTGGTGTTTTTCTCGTCGGATAATGGACCGACGTTTGATCGACTGGGTGGCTCTGATTCGGAGTTTTTTGAGTCAGCCGGACCGTTGCGTGGGCTAAAAGGTAGCTTGTATGAGGGGGGGATTCGTGTGCCCCTGATTGCCAGATGGCCCGGACGGATTGCTCCCGGAACACACACGAATCATATTTCGGCCTTTTGGGACGTCATGCCGACACTCGCCGAGATCGTCGGTGTCAATCCTCCGTCCCCTATCGATGGGGTCAGTTTTGCACCGACGTTGCTGGGCAAGCCAGAAAAGCAAGAGCAACCCGATTACCTCTATTGGGAGTTCCCTGGGTACGGCGGACAGCAGGCTGTTCGTATGGGCGATTGGAAGGCGATTCGGCAAAATATGACACGCCGAGATAATCCCGATCCGCTTCGCATTGAACTCTACAATTTGAAAGACGATGTCGGAGAGTCGAAAGATCTCGCCGAAAACCGACCGGAGTTGGTAGCCCAGTTTCGTGACTTGATGGCAAAATCGCGTACGCGAAGCGAATTGTTTCCAATGCGACCGCTTGATACAAAACCACAACGCAACTGACCAGCAGAGCGATTCCTGTCACTAACCGCAATAAGCATGGATTGCCAGCCAGGATTTCGCCTTCGACAGTGAATACTCTGCAGATCGAATGACTGAAGGTAGACAATTATGGATCAACGACGACGTCAATTCCTGACAGCAAGTGCCGGAACATTAGCCGGTGCCCTTTGTGGAAGCGTTCCCAGCCAAGCTCAAGATCGCGATTCCGATTCCTCAAATACTGAAGGGGACAAAGTTCGCAATCGTTTCGCTGTTTCAACCTATTCGTTCTGGCAGTTTCGCCGAGACGAATTGCGGTCCATCGAGACTTGCATCGATCAAGCGTCCTCGATGGGTTTCGACGGCATCGAGATCCTGCACCGGCAGATGGAAAGCGAGTCCAATGCTTATCTGCAAAGGTTGAAAAGGCGGTCCTTTATCAATGGTCTCGATTTGTGTGGGTTTTCGACTCATCAGGGATTCCTATCACCGGACGAGGCTATCCGGCAGAAGAACATCGATCACACCATTCATTGCATCGAGTTGGCCTATAAGCTTGGAATACCGACGATCCGCGTGAATACAGGTACGTGGGGGACAAGCAAGAATTTCGACCATCTGATGGAGAATCGTGGCATCGAGCCGCCGATTGAAGGTTACAGCGACGAAGATGGTTTTGGCTGGGTAATCGACGGTCTTGGCAAATGTTTAAAGACTGCTGAACGTTGCGGTGTTGTTATGGGATTAGAGAACCATTGGGGGCTCGGCCGGACACCCGAGGGAGTACTGCGTGTTATTGACGCGATTGACTCGCCGTGGTTGCAAGCCACCCTCGACACTGGGAATTTTCTCGAGGATCCCTACGACCGTTTAGAACAAATGGCGCCGAAAGCCGTCCTCGTTCAGGCTAAGACTTACTATGGCGGAGGCTTATGGTACGAACTCGATCTCGACTACGATCGAATCGCCAACATGCTTCGCGAATATGGTTATCGGGGATATGTCTCGTTGGAATTCGAAGGTCAAGAAGACCCGCTGACCGCGATTCCGAAAAGTCTGGCGCTTCTCAAGAAGTCATTCGGGTAAATCGAGTCACTGAGTTACCCGATTCGATTTCGATCGCGCATGGATGGTGACGCCGGCGGCGGTCGCCCTCTAACAACGGCCAGATGAACATCGGTCACTTTGTTTTTCGTTGCGCTTCCTTCGCACCCTACGACGATCCAGCCGGATTTCGGCAAAAACTGCCGGAACCTAATACCGTGGCGGCCTGTCGTGCGCAATGCAAGGTCGAAAGGCTGCAGCGAGTTTGACGATTGTGCCGATGATAACCATTGGGACGCTTTACAAATGTCAATGGATCTGCGCTGCCGTTGAAATTCCAACGCAGCAACGCCGCATTGCAAGGACGAGGGGGCTGTGCGCATACGATTTTGGCAAATCGCATCGGTTGCGGGACTGCTTGGTTGCTTCTTTCTGGTTTCGAGTCGTTTCGATGCAGAAACGGTCGATGCTGCGCCGTTCACCGTGCGCGCGAATTGCCATCCCTTTGATCCGGATTGGCCCGACGTCTATTTGATGCTCGCGGTTAAGTGTGCTCACTGTCACCGTCCCGGCACAGATCGAACGGATTTGACAAGCTATGCGGCCGTTATTGCTGCAATCGACGAAGAAGGACTTCCCGTCGTTGCGCCGGGTCGCCCGGAAGATTCATCGTTGTGGACAAAACTGACATGGAATCACAATGAAGCGCGAGATTCCGAATACTACGACGAGCCGGAGATGCCACCGGAACGTGATGAATGGTTAACCGGAAACCAGATCGAAATCGTCCAGCGTTGGATAACGAATGGTGCTTTGGAGTATGAACTCCCACAGACGTGTTCGACTCGCCCATTAATGGAGATTGATTTTCCCTCTGCCAAACAATGCCGCGTATGCCATCCCAAGCAGTACGAGGAGTGGTCACGTTCGATGCATGCGTACGCGCAGCATAGTCCGGTCATGGAAGCGTTCAATCTCACTTTGATCGAGCGGACGGGAGGCACGATCGATACATTCTGTACTCGTTGCCATACACCGATCGGAACGGCCCTGGGGGAGAATGGGTCTCGCAGAAATGTCAATCGGTCCCGTCTTTCGATGGAAGGTGTGACATGTGCGGTATGTCACCGAATCTCGCGACCGTATTACAAAGCCAATGTCCGGATGTCGCTCACGCCGGGAAAACTGCTCGATGCCTGCTTCTTTGGCCCATTTGATGATCCAGTCTCTCGAGATTTCGAATCGCATCATTCCGCCGGTCGTTCGCATCTGAAGAGTGCCGCCTTTTGTGGTGCATGCCATGACGTCACCAATCCCCAAGGAGTGAGATTGGAAGAAGCTTTCAGCGAATGGCAGAACAGTCCTGCTGCACGTGACGGAATCACTTGCCAAAACTGCCACATGGGACCGATTCAAGGTGTGCCGTTCATGGACCATCAGCGTCCGCTTGGCCGGGCAGCCACTGTTCCCGGTGTCGATCCGGAATCGCTACCGCTGCGACACTTGTCTGACCATACATTTGCCGGACCGGATTATTCGCTTCTGCCGGATACGGAGTTTCCCTACAAACTCGATTGGATGTACGAAACTGATTACCGCGACCAAGACTCGTTAACCTCCTACCAGAAGGAAACACTTAAGGAGCTGCGGTTACGGAATCGCCGACAGTTGAAAATCGCGACCGAGAAACGATACGAGCTGCTACGGAATGCGGGCGAAATCGCTGTTTCGGCGCCTCAAAGTGCCGACTGTGGCGAAAAAGTTCGCATCAACGTCGCGGTAACAAGCAAAGTTGCCGGCCATAATTTTCCGACGGGGTTTTCCGCAGAGCGGCAACTGTGGGTAGAGATTGCAGTCGTTGACCCTGATGGCCGAACGGTATTTCATTCGGGCAACTTCGACCCGAACGGCGACCTGCTCGACGGGCATAGCCACTATGTGGAAGCCGGCAAGCTAGTGCCCGACAAGTACCTGCTGAATATGCAGAGTAAGTTTGTCGCGTTGACCAATCGCGGTACGGAGCGTTCTGTCGTTATCCCGGTCAACCGCCACTTGGCGCCTTTGAATGTCATACGTCCTGCTCCGGTCATCTCCGCCGCGTTTGGCAGACCACCCGTTTTTCGTGTTGCTAAAGGAAGCTTACTGCCCCTGGCGACGGTCAAGCACTCGTATCCAATTCGGCTTCCGGAACGTCCCGGCTTATACCGAGTATATGTGCGGTTAAACTTTCGTCACCTGCCTCCGGTCTTGCTTGACAAAATCGGCGTCCCTCACCTCAAGCACCAATTGGAAACGGTTGTGATTGATTCGAAAGAATGTTTTATACAAGTGGGAGATTAGCGTCGCGACGACGACCGCTGCTCGAGTTTCAACTTTTTAGGACCTTGCAACATCGTCGAATCGATATCGATTGAGTCGACACCCAATGATTCGTCTCGTATTGGCTTTTCTTATCGCTGCCTCGTGGATTGGGCTATGGCGTGGTACCGCTGAATCAGCGGAACCAAGCGTCACCGCCACCGGTCCGTACGGTCATGTGCACTTCCCGTCATTGACTCCCGGCAGCGACAACGCGATTCAATTGCTGTCGCCATCGTTGGTTGTCGAGGGTGTGGCAGAAACGCAGGTGTCGGGCCGCAATCCGATCGAGCATCACCTGTTGCATGACAATTCGCCGGCTTTTATTGACACCAGCCAATTCCGAGAGTTATCAGGGCCGGAAAGGACTGCGGGCTTCGTACGGCTCGATCCAAATCTTGCATTTCCCGATGACCCTATCGATGTTTGGCCAGGCCATTCGACCGGTGTGGATCTAAGGCAAATTCCCAAGACGACGAATGTCAGACTAACGTCGATCTCTGAGCTCGACGATGATCTGCCCCCGCTCGAAGAGGAATTGTGGTATCACGGCGGGTCTTATCTCTATGCACCCGAAGGGGACCGGTTGTTTTGTCACCCATCGGAAGGTGTCGTTCATTCTCAGGCTCTACGGCTTCCTGAAGACTGGGAGAAGCCGAGGCCGTTGACTGCGTTCCAAGAATTCATCGGCGCCGATCCGATTCGTCCATGGTGCGGTTTGAAATGGTTTGGCGAAGAGGGCTTTCAATGGGAGCCGCGGTTTGTCGGATATGGCAGTTATGAATTATTTGGAGTTGCGATCGACCAGAATAACCAACGCGATGCATTGATCGGTCACCAATTGTTGGTAGACCTCGATCTTCGCCTGACGGGGACTGAGCGTTTCCATATGCAGTTCCGTCCGCTTGGTCGAAAGAACACAGGAGGGTCAGCATTCCGCCTGACTGATCCGAGCGGCTACGTCGACAATTCGACGGGAATCCCGGACCGTTGGTGGTTTGAATTCGAATGGTATAGCGTGTTCGGCGGAATTCTCGATGATCCGTTCAAGCCTCGAGATTTTCATTTCACAGTCGGAAAATTCCCCTTCAGTTTGCAGAACAACCTTCTGATTAACGACGACATCACCGGCATTGCGATTAACAAGAACACACTGCTGGTTGAGCCGTTTAGTAATGTGAACATTCTAGGCTTTTATGGGTTGGACGATGTTGATGCCATTGGCGGGGCCTCGTCGGAGACGGCAGGCGTCAACGTCTCAGCCGATTACCACCATGCCTTCTTGGAAGTCGCATACGCCTATCTCGATCATTCAGCGGGCTCGGGCGCCGACGCAAACTATGCCGCATTTAGTCTTACCAAGCTCTACGGTGCCGCAACGATTGCTGTCCGTGAGCTATTTAAATGGGGCGATCAGGACGTCTTTGGTAATGGACAACTCTACGTATTGGAAACCAATCTCAGTCGCCACTTTTCACACGAGTTTCAGTGCCGCACCGGTTTTGAGCATGCCGTGTATTACTTGAATGTGTTTCATGCCAATGACGGGTGGACACCGATCAGCGGTGGAAACTTCGACCGCTTGCGAAGTACGTTTGAAATCAATCCCTTAGTTGCGATTTCGAGTGGGCGCCGGCCTGTTGACACAACTGGCGTTGCTTTGGGGGCGCAGCTCTTTCGCCATCACGATGACCAGTCGTTGATCCCCGAACTGGTTTATGAATCGCCCACCGGTGATGCGGTGTGGGGCGGCGGGTTGACTTACCAGCGAAAAATCACCGCACGATCATTCTTGCAGGCCCGGGGGGTCGTGGCGGTGTCGGGCAACGATCTGTTTGACCGTGAAGGAATCTTTGTGTCGACCTTCATCATCTTTTGATGACTTCGCGACAGCCTATGCAAGAATGTCATGGATGACGTGGCCGTGGTCGATTTCCAATCGCTTTTGTCCGGGGACCTCCAAAAGGCGTGAATCCAGCCCAAGTTGGTGCAGGATCGTTGCGTGAATATCGGTAACGTAGTGGCGGTTTTCGATGGCATGGAATCCGAGTTCGTCCGTGGCGCCATGCGTAATACCGCCTTTGACTCCGCCGCCGGCCATCCAAACGCTGAAACCATACGGATGGTGATCCCGGCCTTTCCTGGCCCCTTGGACGCCAGGAGTTCGGCCAAATTCCGTAACGAAAACAACTAATGTCTCATCGAGCAGCCCTCGCTGCTTGAGATCTTTGAGCAATCCACCGATCGGTTGGTCGACTTCTTGGCAGATGCGATCGTATTTCGGTTTCAGGTCGTTGTGGGCGTCCCATTGCCCCGCGCCATCGGTACTGCCATGGAAGATTTGCACGAACCGTGTTCCGCGCTCGACTAGACGGCGGGCAACCAGGCATTGTTTGCCAAAGACGCCGGCTGTTTTGTCATCGACTCCGTAGAGGTTTCGCACATGCTTTGTCTCAGCGGAGATATCGACGGCCTCGGGTAGCGACTTTTGCATGCGGAATGCCAACTCGTACGCCGCGATGCGGGCTTGGATCGCTGGGTTATCGGAGAAATCATTGGTCGCGATTCGATTGAGCTCGTTGAGCAATGCAAATTCGCTTTGCTGCCTGCGAAGCGAATCACGAGAGTTGCGGCGAATATAGGGAATCGGGTTACGAGGGTCATCGCTGATCTGTACTCCAGCGTGTTGCGAACCCAAATAGGCTGCGCCGTGAGCATCTATACCGCCGCAACAGTCGCCAAGTTCCTGCCCAAGTACGACATACTGAGGCAGACTTTCGTTCAGCGATCCCAGTCCGTAATGGACCCAAGAGCCTAACGATGGAAACAGCCCTTGAACTTTGTTGCGGCCGGTATGGAATTGGTATTGCGCGCCGTGGTTGTTGTCAGTCGTCCACATCGAGCGAATGAAGGCGACGTCGTCTACACAGTCGCCGATATGTGGAAACCAGTCGCTGATTTCGATACCGCTTTCGCCGCGACGCCGATACGGAACTTGTAGCGGCAGAATCTTGTTCATTAATGCGCGGCCGAATCCACTCTCAAGCGTTTCTGTGACCAGTGGTGACGTCAGGACGTTAGCGTGAGGAGTTTCTTCGATTGATAGACCGGCATATTTGTCGAGCGCGGGTTTGGGGTCGAAGCTTTCCATTTGGCTGACGCCACCGATCATGAAAAGCCAGATCACGCTTTTGGCCTTAGCAGGAAAATGTGATTGACCTGTCGGCGGTGCCCAGGTATCCGAGCTATTCGCCGATGCAAGCCCGTCGCGGTGGAGCATCGAACCTAATACGAGACCAGTGAATCCCGAACTCATTTGCGACAGAAATCGGCGACGTTCAAAGCCGCCGTTGTGCGACTTCAGTTCGGGGAGACCTCTTGGGATGTTGGTCATGATTCAGACCCAGTTCCAGTTCCAGTTCGAGTTGATCGTCGAATCGGGTTGAATTCAATATCGCGGTGTTACCGTGATTTTGACGTGCCACACAGCTGGCCGCCATATCGTCATCCTCCCCGAATCGAGCTAATGAATGGTTACAAAGTCATTGTGGTTCATCAGCACATGAATCAAGCTTTGTCGCGCTCGCAACGAAGGTGCAGTTTTGATTGTTGAGTCGTCTGTTTGTGCCGCTACCTCACGTGATAAGAATCGCAAGCAAGCCTCGTGCTCCTTTGAACTGCTTGAGCGGCAAAGTATCGTTTCAAATGCTCGTTCGATGAAGTCAGAGTCGTTTTCTACGGAGGTCTTCTTTGCAAGTTCTTCAGACAAGGCGTGGGTCAAATTGCTGTTGACCATGGCTAGTGCCTGGTGGGGGACCGTTCGCTCATGCCGGCGGTAGCAGGAATTGGGGTTGGCGACATCAAAGACTTCCAAGAATGTCATTTGGCCATCGGCCGCATGGCGAAAGTAGATGCTACGACGTGGTAACGATTCGCCATCCTTTGGCTCGAGGTCGGCACCGGCCATTTCAGGATCCAATCGACCGGCAATATGCAGCAAGCTGTCGCGTACGACTTCTGCTTCCATTTGCTTGGGATTCATTCGCCAGAAATATCGGTTTTGCTGATCGAGCTTTCTATTGGGGTGATCTTTCGAGACAGCGGCCGACTGCATACGGTAGGTTTGCGATGTCACCATGGCCCGGTGGATGGTCTTCATTTTCCACCCGGACTCCATGAATTGAACGGCAAGAGTATCAAGCAATGGTTGGTTGATCGGCTGTTTTCCGTTTCGGCCGAAATCGGCCACGGACTCAACAAGTGGTCGACCGAAATGGCGCATCCACATGTGATTGACTGCCACACGTGCCGCCAATGGATTGTCCCGGTGTACCAGCCATCGAGCAAATGCCAATCGCCGCCCAGTGCTTTGTGCGGGATACTTGCTGCCGATTGTGGAATAGGTCGACTTGGATTGACTATCGTTGGCGTTAATCTCTTTGAGCGCCTTTTCGGCCGCGGAAAGCTTCTTTGTCGCTGCCGCGACCGCGGCTGCATTCTGTCCGTTCGTCGTTTTCGCTTGAATGTCGTCTAACTCGTGTTTCGCCTCCAGGAATTGCAATTCCGTTTGTAGTCGGATTAATTCGTTTTCTGCCTGCATCGCTTCGAGTTGCGACTGCTCCGTACGAGTCGAGTGCGCCACTTGGAAGCGTTCACGGTCGGCAATGATGCGAGCTCGAAGTGACCGCAATGCCGCCGCCGCCGCTTCGACTCGCTTCTCGGCTAACGTCCTGGTCGCTGACTCGGCATTGGAAGCCAAATTGTCAAGTTCAACGCGGACCTGACGCAACGCCGTACGCAATCGAGTCAATTCCATTTCTTGAATATGAGGCTGCAAACCAGGGTAGTATGCTTGTGCTGGCAGGGCGACCGGCTCAACGTGAAACGACTCATTGCCCAATAGTGCAGGCACGCCCGGATCCATCGGCAGAGTCTTGTCAGGACGTTGCGGATCGCCGGTTGGTAACAGATAAGTCACGATCGAAAGATTGGAGTCGTAAACTCGGGGCAATCCATCTTGCAGGATGTCTGGTTGCCCGGGAAGTTGATCGGTACGAACATTGTAAGGGTCAAAAATCGCCCTGAGGCTGTAGTAATCTTTCTGTGTGAACGGATCGTATTTGTGGTCGTGGCACCTGGTGCAGCGAAACGTCAATCCGAGGAACGAAGCTGTTGTGAACTCGACTGTGTCTTCAATCCAACGATTGCGTGTTCGATTATAGTTTCGGGCCAAGTATCCGGTCGCACGTAATGTGTCGGGGTCATCCGGGGCAAATTCGTCGCCTGCCAACATTTCAATGACCATGCGGTCGTATCCTTTGTCGGCATTTAAAGATTCAACAATCCAGTCTCGCCAGCGCCAAATATGACGCTGGCTGTTGCGAAGTTCGCCTCGAACGCGGCGTCCATACCAGTCGCTGTATCGCCAGACGTCCATCCAATGGCGTCCCCACCTTTCGCCGTATGCCGGGCTCGCGAGCAGGCGATCGACAACCTTTTCGTAGGCGTCGGCGGAATCATCGGCCAGAAACTCATGTAGTTGTGCGCGGCTCGGTGGGAGGCCTATCAAGTCGATATAGATTCGCCGCAGCAAGATGTGCTTCGGCGCCCCTGGGACGGGCGTGAGCCCATGCTGTTCATGCATCGCTGCCACGAAGTTGTCGACGTCGTTCCGCCCCCATTCAGTTTTTTGAACGTTTGGCGTGGCATGTCTCTGCGGCTGCTGAAAGGCCCAGTGTTGGCGCGGGTCATGCTCCGGCTCCTCGTGCTTGGGATGCGGCGCTCCAGCTGCAATCCACTTTTTCAAGGATTCGATTTGCTCACGCGAAAGGGCCTCGCCTTCGGGTGGCATGCGCCAATCCGCTAAGTCTCCGGTGACGGCTTCAATCAGAAGACTATCGGCACTTTTTCCGGCAACGATCGCGGGGCCGGAGTCGCCACCCTTAAGAATGGATGACGCCGTGTCCAGTCGCAAACCGCTTTCTTGCTTTAGTGCACCATGACAGGCGAAGCAACGGCTTTGGAGAATCGGCTTGATGTCATCCAGATAGTCGCTGTCGTTGGTCGCATCTGATAGGCCGGCAGCGGGAACAGCAAGTGTCAATGCGACCAACAGATTCATCAAGGTCGACCTTCAAATTGAGATTGCGACATTCAGTGCCGGAATCAGAAGTTGCGTTGGCACGGATGTTCCTACATATCTACGATATTTGATGGGACACTTCCTCGCAACCTGGAACGGTCTCGATTGCGGATGCAATTGGCCTCACCGCGTGTCTCGAGAGTAGATTGTCCGTGATCGGAGCTGGGTGTTTAGACTTGGAGGGCGTTTCCGCACAGCGAATACTAAGGCGATCATTGGGAATGATAGGCATCATGCAATCAAGACTGACAAGATGCACGGCCAGGGTTTTGGGGGCGATTCTTCCTTTCGCATTTTTCGTATCTACCTCCGGGGCCGCCGAAACACAGAATCAAACTCCAGACACTGACGCATCAGATAGTGATGTGTCGGTGCGCGATGATGCAGTCCTCTATCGGCGAGTTGCGATTCCCGAGCCGTTTCTTATTTCGAAGAATGGCCACAGATTCGGCGGCGATATACGAATTGGGGACCTAAACGGCGATGGTCGCTGTGACTTTCTCGTTTATCGGTGCAATCACGGTGCGCCAAGCGGTGCACATCAAGGTGGCCTCAAGCCCTGTTTTCTCGGGGCATTCGATATTGATGGCGAAATTCTGTGGCTGGCCGGTGGTAACGGAAACCAGCCGTCGCGACCCATGTCGGTCGCCGTTCACGACATGACTGGCGATAACGCAGCCGACGTCATTTGTTTTTGGCACTATCCTTCTACTTCGATAGATGCTGATTGGCGGTCATTAGCGGATGTTGCCATTCAAATTCGAGATGGCAGAACGGGCGGCGTTGTTCGAGAGGCAACGCCGGCAGAGATCACAAAACGACGTATGCACGACCCACAAGGTTCGAACTGGGTTCATCAACGACTGTTAGTCGCCAATTTCCGAGGGGCGGAACAACCTCGCGATATCGCGGTCAAGTTGGGCGATACCTATGTGGCACTGGACGATCGGCTGAATGTGCTTTGGACATACCGGACGAAATGGATCAAGTACAGCGAATGCCCAGCTTACATTCCCGCGATTGGCGACATCGACGGCGACGGTCGAGACGAACTCAACGGCGGCTACTTCGTTTTGGATGATGATGGAACTCCGCTATGGGAGAAGAAACTTGGCAGGAATATGGATTCGGTCGCCATCACCAATTGGGATAATGGTCATGCTCGTGCGATTTGCTCAGGCTTTGGGCATGTTGTGAGCGCCGATGCCGATGTCATTGTTTCATTAGGTGAAGACGTCGTTCCTCATGGGCAGGAAGTTCGTGTGGCAAACCTGCGAGACGATTTGCCCGGCCCAGAGATGGTATTGCGCAACGAAGGTCATACGACGAGCGCGATCGTGGTCAGTAGCGCCACTAATACCATCGTCGGGCGATTGCAGTTGAACTCATCCCCGACGAACGTCGGAATGGAGCCGGTTTACTGGAATGGCCCGGATCATGCGGCACTACTTCACAACGGTGGGTGGTTGTGGGACATGCACAGCGAGCGGGGGTATCAACTACCGGGTTTGCCGCCGCCAAATGGAGGCGATGTCCATCGCATGGCATTCTATCACGCCATTCCGGCCAATCTCTGCGGTGATGGTCGAGAGGAGATGGTCCTATGGGATCCGACGGCTCAACATCTCTACATCTATTCGCCCGAACCGATAGACGAAAGTGCTTTTGGCCGGTACGTCGCTGGGCCGCGTCAGTACAATCCGCGATTAATGGATTGAATCGTCGTTGCCTGAGGAGACTCAATCTGGTTAAGCCGTGGTCGTCTGTTGCGGAACTATTCTTGGGTGCTGTCGCTACCGGATTGATCCTTGTCGGTTTCTTTGAGACGCCCCGCATCGCGGAGCGCCTTCCTTAGTAGAAACTCGATTTGACCGTTCATGCTGCGCAGATCGTCGTCTGCCCAGCGACGCAACGCTTCGAGAATGCGTGGATCAGTGCGCAACAAAAATGATGTGCGGCGTGCCATCCCGTTTCACTAGGGTCAAAATGAGATTGAGTGGAGTCAGCAGTTCGTCGGATGCTCGAACTATACGTGGGAGTGTTGCCTGGCTGAAGGTTCCTGAATTCATTGCCGACGGGCGAACTCAAGTTCCGGTTCATTCGAATAGAATGACCAATTGTGTTTGCTTCGCTAGCTATACAGAGTTCCTGTGTTGACGACCGGTTGAGTATGGCGGTCGCTACATAGCACGACCAGCAAGTTCGAAACCATCGACGCGCGACGTTCATCGTCGAGTTCCACGATGTTGTCTTGGGCCAGATGGTCCAGTGCCATTTGCACCATCCCCACGGCGCCTTCCACAATCTTGGTGCGCGCTGCAACGACGGCTTGTGCTTGCTGGCGTTGGAGCATGGCGGCAGCGATTTCAGGTGAGTAGGCCAAATGGCTAATCCTGGCCTCAATGACGTCGACACCTGCTTTACCGAGACGTTCTTGAATGTCCTTTTTCAATTGCTCACAGACTTCGATCGTATTTCCACGGAGCGAGACTTCATGATCCTCGCTGTCATACGGGTGACGTGTTGCCAGGCTTCTTAATGCTGCTTCGCTTTGAACCTCGACGTAGTGTTCATAATCGTCGACTTCGAACAATGCTTCTGCAGTATCTACGACCTTCCATACGACCACTGCGGAGATCTCAATCGGGTTCCCGTCGCGGTCGTTGACTTTCGAAGGGCGGCCCGTCGTCCGTGATTTGGCCTGGATGATCTGGCCGGCGGAATTCTTCGCTTCAGGCGTGTTGGTCGATCCTGTTTCAAAGTTGCGGACACGTCGCGAGATTCGTTTCTTGGAGAAAAACGGGTTAACCCAGAAGAATCCCGATTCGGTGATCGATCCTTTGTACTCGCCAAACAGCAGCAATACGCGTGCGTCATTTGGAGCGACCGCTTGGAACCCAAAGAGCATGACAATTGAAATAAGAATCATGATGATCCCGATGGGAATCAGCCAATCGTCTCCTGGAGTGCTGATGGCGGTGTAGATGAACAGTGCGGGACCGCCAAAGAGGAGTCCCAGGCAAATGGCCAGTGAAAACCAGCCTGATGTGGCGCTAAACGGCTTCTCCTGAATCATTGTGCGATCTCCTCAGTGGTTTTGATTATGCTTGGTAGATGTCATAATAATATCGATGTGATATCACATTGTCAATAACCTGCGAGGAAAATGACAAAAATGTCTGTTCGCAGGCGATTCTCAGGTCGAGAGACAGGCTTGGACGTGAGGAGAATCACTTTCAAGAGCGTCGACTACGTCGGTCTCTGCTCGTCGAATGGTCGCACGTTGGCATGTGTGGTGATGGACTGCCTCCGTTGGACAACCAGTTGATTGCCTGCGAGCCACCCTCTTCTGAAAATGAAAGAATGAGTTTTTGCCGAATGGCAATCGAAAATCATCGTGCCTGCAGATGACGCGTTCGTTACTACACCGCTCGCAGCAAATCTCGAGTGTTCTCAGAGGTTTTTGTGGCGTTGCCGGAATCGGAATGGGGTGACACCGACATGTTTGCGGAACTGCTGGGTAAAGGCACTTTGGTCCCAGAAGCCAAATTCTTGAGCAATGTCAGCGATCGATCGGTCCGTATTCAAAAGCGCATCGCTTGTGGCTTGAATGCGAGTCTTATTGAGGAATTCTTGCACGTTCATCCCGAACACACCGATGAACTTGCGGTGCAATTGCCGCGGTGAGAGATTAGCTCTCTTCGCCAGCTGCGCGACCGTAATCCGCCCTCGGTGATTCTCGCGAACATACTCGACGACATCGTTGATTTGGCTATAAGGTAGCGCCGACTGACGATGGCTTTCGTAGCTGCGAACCGTGCCCATCACCCCGATCACATGGTTGTCAGTGTCGCGGACGGGAAGTTTGTTGGTTACGAACCAATCCAACAGGCGCTGCGCCGTATACCAAACTTCCACACGATTGATCAGCGATTGGCCCGTCCTGATCACCAATTGGTCGTCGCGCACAAAACTGTCGGCGATATGAGCTGGAAAGTAGTCGTAATCGGTCGTGCCGATGATTTCTTCCTCCGACGAGAGCCCGAAGCGGTCGAGGATCGGCCGGCTCGCCCCCATCATGCGGCTTTGCACATCTTTTACAAAAAAATAGATGCCCGGCAAATGCTCAAATAGTTGCTGAAACTGTTGGGTTGTGCCACATTTCTCGAAGAATGCAAGCTTAATGGCTTGTCTTGCATTCGGGTCACTGGGTGGGTGAGTGGGCGCAAAGGGCGTTGGGTTTTGTCTAGTCATGTCCGATTTTTAACAAAAAATGGCCGAAAAATACAAGAATCGCGATCTCAACAAATGGACAATGATTCCATGCGTCGATTTTCGACCTCATCGAAATGGGAAGCCGGAGCCTTTCCTGATCAGGAGTGGATCCTCAGAATGAATGTGCGATTGGTCCGCCAGTGGATTTTGGCTCCTGTGTTCACGGAATTTGGAGATGTCTCATGCGACTAAGCTGTCAATTATTGGCCATTGTGTTTGTTCTATCTGCCGTCGAAATGGCGACGTCAGCCACGGTTCAAGGCCGACGTCCGAACATCATATTGGTAATGACAGACGACCAAGGCAAAGGTGATTTAAGTTGTTTAGGCAACCAAGATTTGAAGACACCGAATCTTGATCGCCATTACTCGTTAAGCACTCGGTTCCGCGACTTTCACGTCAGTCCTACGTGCGCTCCGACCCGCTCAGCGATCATGAGCGGCCGGCATGAGTTTCGAAATGGCGTGACGCATACAATTCTGGAGCGTGAGCGGATGGCGCTCAGTACGACAACCATTGCGGAGGTTTTGCAACAGTCCGGCTATGCGACCGCCATCTTTGGAAAGTGGCATCTCGGAGATGAAGAACCGTATCAACCTCACAATCGTGGTTTTGGAGAAGTCTTCATTCACGGCGCTGGCGGAATTGGTCAGGCTTATGATTCCAGTTGCGCGGACGCTCCACCGAACCGCGAGAACCGATATTTCGATTGCGTGATTCGTCACAATGGCAGCTTTGTTCAGACCGAGGGCTTTTGCACCGATGTCTTCTTCCAGGCGGCCCTGGGTTGGATTCAGGAGCAGAAGGAAACCGACGCGCCGTTCTTCGCCTACATTTCCACAAACGCACCCCACGGGCCCATGATTGCGCCCGAGCGTTTCAAGCAACCATTTCTGGACGCGGGTTTCGATGAAAGCACTGCCGGTCGTTACGGAATGATTGCCAATATCGACGAGAATTTCGGAGTTTTGATGAACCGACTCGCACAGTGGGGACTTGAAGAAAACACGCTATTGATCTTCATGACAGATAACGGCCAGGCAGGCCGCAGTGGAAAGAGAAATGGGGAGCGGTATTCGTTGTTTGCCGGCGGTCTGAAAAACGGCAAAGGCTCACCGAACGAGGGTGGAACGCGTGTTCCTGCTTTTTGGCGTTGGAAGGGAGTTCTGGCGGAAGGGCAAGATATCGATGCGCTGACGGCACACATCGATTTGTTCGAAACGTTCGCGGATCTCGCTGGTGCAACGATTCCGTCTGATACGCAGCCGCGCGATGGACAAAGTCTCTTGCCCCTTTTGGACAATCCCAATGCCGACTGGGACGATCGATTTCTATTCACACATAAAGGCCGCTGGCCAAAGGATGCCGATCCCCGCGAACATCAATACGATTCGTGCGCGGTTCGCAGCGAACGTTTCCGTTTCGTCAACAACAGTGAACTGTACGACATTGATGCCGACCCTGGTGAAACGACGGACGTGGCTGGTGCACACCCTGATGTCGTTCGAAAAATGCGTGCGGCGTACGACGAATGGTGGGCCAATACCTTACCGCTGATGGTAAACGAGGACGTGCCGAATTCATCGACACGACCGTTTTGGGTGTTGTACGAACAGCAATTGGCGGCTGGCGGAATCCCGGGTTGGTCTCCGGCCCCGTTGTCCGACTAGGATTGCGACTCGGGTCGCCAAGTCGGTCGCAATCTCATCCAACGATCGCGTATAATCGAAGGTTCGCAACGAGCCGGAACAAGAGGGTCTAACATGCGATATCGAAAGAGTTTAGTGGTGCTTTTGACGGTGTGCTCGTGGTCAGCGTCAGCCTTTGGTCAATCAGTCATTTATGAAGGGGATGCCGGCGCAGGAAAGGGGAAGCACATCGTCTTCTTGGCCGGCGACCATGAGTATCGGTCTGAAGAATCGCTACCGGCTTTGGCGCGAATCTTAGCGAAGCATCATGGCTTCAAATGCACCGTGTTATTCAGCGTCGATCCTGACTCGGGTGAAATTGTACCGGGTTCGAGCTTTATGCCCGGGACGGAGGCGCTCAATTCCGCGGATCTGATGGTCATCTTCCTGCGGTTTCAAGATTTTCCGAAGCAACAGATGATACCGATTGTCCACTATCTCGAGCGTGGTGGACCGGTCGTCGGGCTGAGAACTTCGACGCATGCCTTTCGAATCCCGGAGGATTCCGAATTCGCACGTTTTGATTACCGCTACAAGGGTGAAGAATTCAAGGATGGGTTTGGTCGCCAAATCCTGGGCGAAACCTGGGCGGGCCACTACGGTAAGAACCACGAGATGAGCACGCGCCTTGATATCGTGCCCGAATCGCAAGATCACCCTATTCTTCAAGGGGTCCGCGAGCCGTGGGTGCAATCTGGCGGTTACTGGACCGAGCCGATGGCCGACAGCAAGATTTTGGCGCTGGCCCAACCGCTTGACGGGATGACTCCCGACTCAGCAACGGCACCAGAAAAGGATCCTTGTCCCGGGGCCTGGGTTCGAGAGTATGAATCAGCCAACGGGCGACGCGGGCGAGTTTTCACAAGCACGTATGGAGCTTCGGAAGATATCTTGAATGAAGGTTACCGCCGCATGTTGATGAACGCCTGCTTCTGGGCAAGCGGGTTAGAAAACCAAATCAAACCTGATTTAAAAGCGGACTTCGTTGGCCCTTACCATCCGACTACTTTTCGTAACGGTGGGCACCGCCAGCAGGTGAAACCATCGGACCTGTCCGGTTGGGAGTCGCCGATCATGCCAACCGACCGCCCGATAGCTCCACCGAAACAACGACGCAATAAGAAGAAATAACCGTACACTGCAAAAGACGATCGAAGACGCGTCCAATGCAATAGCGATGAGGCGACCGAATATGAAACGAACGATCTGCTTTTTCGTACTCCTTCAATTCTTGATTCCCGCGGTCAGTGCCTTTTCGGCAGAACTGACCTTAGAAGAGGGTGACCGTATCTGCCTTGTCGGCAACGAGCTCGGTGAACGGATGCAACACCACAACTATTGGGAAACGCGATTGTATCAACGTTTTCCGAAGCGGAATCTCGTGGTACGCAATCTTTGTTTCCCAGGCGACGAGCCGTTCGAGCGGATTCGTTCGAAGAATTTCGGCGATCCCGATGCCCACTTGACGCATAGCCAAGCGAGTGTCGTGCTTTTCTTTTTCGGTTTCAACGAATCATTCGGTGGTGAAGCGGGCCTCGAATCATTCGCCGAACAAATGACGAGATTGGTGAAAGAAACCAAGACCAAAAACTACAGCGGCAAGGGTGCGCCTCGAATTGTTCTTGTTTCTCCGATCGCGTTTGAGGACACCGGTGATCCGAACCTTCCCGATGGTGCAGAACATAACCAACGCCTATCCGCCTACACGAAGGCGCTGTCGGATGTTGCCGAATCGACCGGTGTTGGTTTTGTCGATCTGTTTCGTCCGACTCGCGAGTTGTTTGAGTCATCCGATCAGCGCCTGACCCTCAACGGTTGCCATTTGAACGACGACGGTTACTTAGCATTGGCACCAATTCTCGACGAGGGACTATTTGGTGGAAACGGCGAATCGTCCATCAATCCGGCACTCAAAGCCGAAATCGACGACAAGAACTTTCACTGGTGGCACCGTTATCGAGCTGTGAACGGCTTTTCAATCTATGGCGACCGTGGACAAGCCGGTTTCGACGGGACCTACCGCAATCGCGATGTTATGGAGCGGGAACGGGCTATTCTCGATGAGATGTGCGCGAATCGTGATCAACGTATTTGGGCATTAGCACAAGGGCAACAGGTTGCAGCAAACGTTGATGACAGCAATACGCTGCCATTCATTAACCCCAAAACGAACGTCGGTGGTGATAACGACCCAAATGCCCAAAAGGGAAAGCTTGGCTCCCTCGATTATCTGAATGCTGCAGAGCAGCAGAAGTTGTTTAAGCTGGCGCCCGGGTACGAAGTCAATCTGGTGGCGTCCGAAGAACAGTTTCCAGAATTGGCCAATCCCGTATCGCTGAATTTTGACAATCAAGGCCGCTTGTGGGTTTCAACGATGGCTTCGTATCCGCATTGGAAGCCAAAGACACCCATGGACGATAAGCTGCTATTGTTCGAGGATCACGATCGTGATGGTCGCGCTGACGAATGCAAAGTCTTCGCAGGTGAACTCCATCAGCCGACCGGATTTGAATTCGGTAACGGCGGCGTTTACGTCGCACAGCAACCCGATGTCCTTTTCCTTGAGGATACCGACGGTGATGATCAAGCGGACATCCGGTACCGCCGACTCGTTGGTTTTGATTCGGCCGATTCGCATCATGGAATTGCGGCATTTGAATGGGGGCCCGAAGGGGCATTGTATTTTCAAGAAGGTACATTCAAATACTCTCAGGTCGAAAGTCCATACGGACTGACGCGTCTGCACGAAGCGGGTGTTTGGCGATATGAGCCCAAGACTCGCAAATTTGGCGTTCATGTATCGATGTCATTTGCGAATCCGTGGGGCCATGTCTTCGATCGGTGGGGACAAGACTTCATTGCCGATGCTTCACCCGGATACAGTTATTGGGCGGCACCTATTTCGGGCCGCATCGACTACCCGCTGAAACATCCGGGCGGTGCGCAGCATCGCCGGTTGGCGAGTCAGACCGGTGGCGACGCGCAGTTCAGTTTCCCGACTTTCTATCCGAAACGGACTCGGCCCTCTGCCGGATGTGCCCTCGTTTCCAGTCGTCATTTTCCGGACGACGCACAGGGCAACTTCTTGTTGACCAACTGTATTGGCGACCGAGCTGTGTTGAACCATCGCGTGCGTGAAGAGGGTTCCGGATTCGTTGGCGAAGAAGTCACGCCTCTGATTTCCTGCGACGACGGGAACTTTCGGCCTGTGGACGTGCAATTTGCGCCCGATGGCTCACTTTATATTGTCGACTGGCACAATGCTTTGATCGGCCACCTGCAGCACAACCTGCGAGATCCAAGTCGCGATCACAGCCACGGTCGAATTTGGAGAATCACCTACAAGGACCGACCTCTTGTCGAGCCAGCTAAGATTGCCGATCAGCCGACTCCCGCTTTGTTAGAGTTGCTTAAGGAATACGAGGACAGGACCCGTTATCGCGCTCGGCGAGAATTGGCTGAGCGAGACTCGGCTGAAGTGATCGCCGCCTTGGAACAATGGATTTCCAGTCTCGATCCGGCCGACGACCAGTACGAGCATAATTTGCTGGAGGCGTTGTGGATGTATCAGACTCACAATGTTGTTCAGAAAGAACTTTTGAATGACATGTTGAATGCGAAAGACCATCGTGCCCGAGCGGCTGCAGTTCGGGCGCTTTCGTTCTGGCTCGATCGGCTGGAGTCGCCGATTACGTTACTTCGGGAACGAATCAACGACCCACATCCTCGCGTCCGCTTAGAAGCCGTTCGTGCATTAAGCTACTTGGAAGGAGACGAGGCGATTGAGGTGGCGCTGGGGGTGCTGGAGCACGAGACCGACCAATACCTGGAATACACGCTCGATGAGACGATGCGGGCGCTCGAGCAGTGATTTTCTATCGACTGCAGCATCCGCCGGAGACAGAGAATTCGATTGATAGATTCGAGAATGATTATGAACGTGCGTTTTGCCTTTACGGTCTATCTTGGAATGGGATTATTCACTTGTCTTGCGGCAGGGCAGGATTCGCATCATGACCATGCCGGCCATGACCATGGTGGCCATGACCATGGTGGTACAGCAGCGGAAAAACCGGCCATCCCTCCGCCGCGGATCTTTCTGGACAAGAGTCCTCGCATTGTCTGGTATCAACTTGATCGCCTCGACAATGAACGACTGTTACTGGTTGAGAGGAAGACAGACGATCCGAAATATGTTCCCGTGTATATGGCCATTTTGACACGGGCTGGTATGTCGCCGCAGTACCGGGAAGAAGCACTCGAGGGCTTGGTGGAGATCAACAAATCGAATGCCGCCACCGAGTTACTTGCAGCGCTGGACACAATTAAACCGGAGAACCGGCAACAACAGCGTACGGCCCGCCAACTGGCGGGGATGTTATTACGCCAGCCGACTGAAATTCTGGCTGGCCAGGAAGCCGCTTTGAAGGCTGCAACCGAGTCCGAAAATGGGCTCATGCGGTCGATCGGATACGCGGGGGCGATCACCGCCGGCGAAGGGCAGTGGGCTTGGGACCGGGCACAGGCCAACGAGTCAGCTAAGCTCGATTGGTTATCGGCCGTTTCCTTTATTCCGAAGCCGAATGTACGGTCGGCTCTTCGCGACCACATCGTTGGACTGATTAGCGGTCAAGAGCCCGATGAAGTTCGTAGCGCAGCTATTGCAGCGATCGCGTCCGTTCCCGCCGAGCAATCTGCGACATTTGATCTCGTCGCGCCGCTTGTCTCGAAGCCGCCGCTTCGAGACGTGGCTATACGAACATTGTTGAGAATCCCCCAGGGTCAAAGGGATTCCGGAACCAGCCTGAAACTCATCGACGAATTAGTGAACAATGCCGAGGCGACCCCTGCTGCAGAGCGCACGACCGATCGGTTCATTGATGCGATGCAACTTGCCGACCAACTGATGGCGCGTATTCCGGTTGACGCGGCACGATCGTATCGGCAGCGGCTGCGAGAGATTACCGTCCGCGTCGTCCGCATTCATACGGTAGAAGAAGAAATGCGATACGACGTTCCCTACTTCGCCGTCGAGGCGGGGCGTCCCGTCCAGGTGATTCTGCAGAACGACGATCTGATGCCCCACAATCTCGTGGTCGCGATGCCGGACTCGCTTAAGGAAGTGGCCGACCTGGGATTAGCTGCCGGCCCCGACGGAGGACTTGACGGAAAGCAGTATGTTCCAGACAGCGAAAAAGTTCTTTTCGCAACGCATATGGTACAGCCGCATAAGCAGGAACGACTGACCTTCACAGCTCCGACGGAACCAGGGGAATATCCGTATGTTTGCACATTTCCTCGACATTGGATGCGAATGTACGGCGTGATGGTGGTCGTCGATGACCTTGACGCTTGGCTAAAGAATCCGATCGAGCCGAAGGACCCGGTCGGAAGCAATCGGCCATTCGTGAAGAGCTGGACCGTGGATGATCTGGTCGGCGACTTAGCAACTGGGCTGCGCGGCCGTTCCCCAGAGATTGGCCAACGCATTTTTGCCGAAGCCTCTTGTGCTCAGTGCCACAAAGTTGCTGGGCAGGGGGGGACTGTTGGGCCGGAATTGACCGATGTCTTCAAGCGTTGGAAAGGGAAAGGTGACCATACCGCCGTGTTGCGTGAAATTCTGGATCCCTCTCACCGCATCGATCCCAAATATGCGGTTCACTTGATTATTACGCTCGACGGCAAGACATATTCCGGAATTGTGACAGCCGAAGACAAGACCAGCGTGTCCGTTCTGGACAATCCGGAATCTCCACAGCCTAAGGTCATTCCCAAGTCTGACATCGACGAAATGGTGAAAACATCGCGGTCGATGATGCCCAAGGCGCTGCTTGACCGATTTACACAAGACGAAATCTTTGAGTTGATCGCCTATTTGGAGTCGTCTGCCACCAACTAAGATCGTTAAGTCGAAAGAGTTTTATTTCATGAAAGCGATTCGGCTCGAGGAGCCAAAACACTTTGAGCGCGTTGAGATCGACGAACCGGCATCTCCAGGACCGGGGCAAGCTTTGATTCGCACCCATCGCATGGGGATTTGCGGTACCGATTACAGCGGCTACCTCGGCAAGATGCCCTTCTTCCGGTATCCCCGGATTCCCGGGCACGAGTTGGGAATCGAAGTCTTGGAAGTCGGCGAAGGGGTGACCAATGTTGCGCCAGGAGACCGGTGCAGTGTTGAGCCCTACATGAACTGCCGGGAATGCTACGCTTGCCGGAAAGGTAACGGCAACTGCTGTGAAAACCTGAATGTCATTGGCGTGATGGTCGATGGCGGACTTTGTGAACGGTTTTTGATCCGTGCTGACAAACTTCATCCCTCAACAGAACTCTCGTACGAGCAGTTGGCACTCGTCGAGACACTGGGCATCGGTTGTCATGCATCGGACCGCGGCGATGCGCAAGAAGGAGACCATGTATTAATCATCGGTGCCGGCCCGATTGGGCTGGCGACGTTGGAATTCACACGTTTGACCGGTGCGACGATCACAGTTATGGATATGGTGCCTTCGCGTCTCGAATTCTGTCGAGAAACTTATGGAGTTGCCCATACCATCGTATTCAAAGGTGACGGTAGCGAAGTGGAGCAAATGCGTGAAGCGACCGGCGGTGATATGTACGCAGTCGTGACCGATGCCACAGGCAACAATCGCAGCATGTCCAATGCCGTGAATTATGTCGCGCACACTGGATCACTCGTGTATGTCGGAATTACGACCGACGAGGTCACATTTCCCCACCCGGCATTGCACCGCCGCGAAATGAATATCAAAGGTTCGCGTAACGCCCTGCCGTCCGATTTTCCCAGAATCATCGGGCTTATTGAAGACGGGACGATCAACACGGCTCCATGGATCACACATCGCACATCGTTTGAGGAAGTGATCGACGAGTTTGAGACGTTCACGCGACCAGAAACAGGCGTTATCAAGGCCATTGTCGAAGTCACGTAGTTTTGACTCCACGAAATAATTCACAGTTCTCACAGACCAACGATCAAAAGAACCGAAATTCGTATGATTCGATCTGCCGTAACCGTAAGCCTTGTCGACGAAGCACGAGGTGGCCCGTTTGTTTTCTGGGATGATTTGAATGCGGCCAGCCGACGCGCCGCCGAACTTGGCTTCGACGCTATCGAGATATTTGCGCCATCACCTTCAGCCGTAGATGTGGCAGCGACCAAGTCGCTCCTGCAGGAGTTGAAGCTGGAAGTGGCCGCAGTTGGAACTGGTGCAGGAATGGTCAAACATGGGTTGAGTTTGACCGATCCCAACCCTGAAAAACGGTCAGCCGCCGCAGACTTCATTCGTGAGATCATCGATTTTGGCAGCGAGTTTAAGGCTCCCGCAATCATCGGGTCCATGCAAGGGAGATGGGGCGGCGAAATCGATCGACCAAAGGCGTTGGGATGGCTGAGTGAAGCGCTGAATCGGTTGGGAGAGCATGCCGCATCATGCGGGACGATTTTGATTTATGAGCCTCTCAATCGCTACGAAACCAACCTGATCAATACCGTTGCCGACGGGGTGTCGCTGTTAAAGGCGCTGTCGACAAGCAATGTCAAACTCCTGGCTGATCTGTTTCACATGAACATCGAAGAGGACAACCTGGCTACCGCGATTCGCGACGGCGAGGGCTTCATCGGACATGTTCACTTCGTCGATTCCAACCGCAAAGCGGCGGGGATGGGGCATATGGATTTCGCTCCGATTGCAGCAGCCTTGAGGGAGACCGGCTACGACGGTTATGCCTCTGCCGAAGCGTTTGCGAAGCCCGATTCAGATACCGCTGCACGGGTGACGATCGAATCCTTCCAGCAGCATTTTTCCACTTAGAGTTTTACGCCAAACATTTGAAAAAGAAATATTGAGTTATGAGCGACGTTAGTAATTCAAAGTGCGTCACATTGGGTCTTGCGCCAAGTTTTGGGTTCGGCGATCGAATCGGGCTGGCGACTCCCGGTCATGTCGAGTCGATGAAGCGGTCGGGAAGTGGCATCGAGCCGATCTTCCCACAGCAATCGATTCGCGAGATGGCGCGCACGCAGCGGTCGGCAGAACAGGTCATGGATGATGCACTTCGCGGTGCTGAAGCAGCGGGGTGGACCGGACGTATCGGTGCCGATGCCGATCACTTGAAGACGCCAAACGATGTCGATGTGACGGCTGCTGTTGGATTCACATTCTTCACGATCGACCCATCGGATGATGTCGATCAGCATGCCGACGATTACAGCGAATCGGAGCTCCGCGATAAATTTGCGACCGCGCGGGAATTTGCACCATGGTACGACCAGTACCTAAACCAATCGATCAGTCTTGCGACGGGAACAAAAGTCGAACTGACCGAAGAAGCGTGTATGCGAGCTGCTGTGAAATACGGACCGGCGATTCGAAAGGCATTAAAGCTTGGCGATCATATTCGATCGGTCAACGAGGCCGCTGACCGTGATTACGAAATCGAACTGTCTGTCGACGAGACGGAACAGCCGACGACCTTGGCGGAGCACTACATTATCGCCGATCAGTGCCTGCAAGGTGGCATGAAATTAGTCAGCCTCGCGCCGAGGTTTATCGGCGAGTTGGAAAAAGGCGTCGACTACAAAGGTGACGTCGGTGCATTGGAAGCATCACTCAACGAACACGCAGCGATTTCGGAATTGCTGGGACCTTACAAACTTAGCCTGCACTCCGGATCCGATAAAATCTCGATGTATCCGGCGTTGGCTCGCGCGACGAAAGGGAAATTTCACGTCAAAACAGCTGGCACTAGCTACCTCGAGGCCCTTCGAGTCGTCGCGCGGCATGACGAGCCGCTGTTTCGTCGCATTATCGACTTTGGCCGCGGTCGATATGAAACGGATAAAGCCACCTATCATGTTTCCGCGACGCTCGAAAACGTTCCAGCCGCCGCCGATTTGCCGGACTCGACTCAGGTCGAGCAAGTCTATTTGGAACGTTGGGAAGACGTGCCCGAAGGATTAGGTTTTACCGAACCGGGGCGCCAGATTCTGCATTGCACATTTGGTTCTGTGCTCACCGATTCGGAACTAGGCCCCGCAGTGAGATCGGTGCTGGAAGCCCATCCCGATACCTATTCCGAAGTCTTGGCCGATCACTTCAGTAGGCATTTGCAGGCGTTAGCTGCAGGAATGTAGCCAACTTTTGCTCTGATCGATTGAGAGTCAAAATGATCATTGATTCCCACCAACATTTTTGGCAACTGAGCCAGCCGTTCAATTACAAATGGTTGGACGCGGAGAAGATGGCACCGATTCGGCGTGATTTCCTGCCGAAGCATTTGAAGGTATTGATCGAGAAGACGGGTGTCGATCGAACCGTTTTCGTGCAGACGCAGCACGATGTTGCCGAGAACCGTTGGGCGTTGGAAATGGCTGCGAACAACGATTTCATCGCAGGAGTCGTTGGTTGGGTCGATCTAGCCGCCCGCGACTGCGAAGAACAATTATTAGAGTTCAAAGAGCAGCCAAAATTTGTAGGCATTCGCCATATCACTCAAGATGAACCGGATGATGATTTTATTGTCCGCCCAAACGTGATGCGTGGGCTAAAGGTTCTACAGCAGCATGGTGTGCCATTCGATTTGCTGTTCTATGTGAAGCATCTAAAACATGCGGCGAAGTTGGCAAGAGAACTGCCGGAATTGCCAATGGTCATCGATCATTTGGCTAAGCCGCGCATCAAGGAAGGCGTCACAGAAGACTGGATTGGCAACTTCCGGGCGGCCGCTCGATTTCCCAACGTCTTCTGCAAACTATCCGGCATGGTTACAGAAGCCGATTGGAAAGACTGGTCGCCGGCCGATTTGAAGCCGTACGTCGAAACGGCGATAGAGGCTTTTGGCCCAAATCGTTGCATGTTTGGGAGCGATTGGCCCGTTTGTGAATTGGCTGGTAGCTACGATCAGGTTTATTCCGCACTCGTGGAATGTTTGGGGCCACTGAGTGAAACTGAGTCGGCCGCCATCTTCGGTGGAACGGCCGCTCGTTTTTATAGCATTGAAGGAGACAACGGATGATTTGCAGAATTTCGACGGCGATGTTGGTGTTAACCTGTATTGTGACCAGCGTCGGCGCTGCCGATCGTCCTAACGTCCTTTTCATTATGTCGGACGACCATACGACTCAGGCCTTTGGTTGCTATGGGAGTCGGCTGGCCGAACTCAATCCAACACCGACGATTGATCGCCTGGCCAAAGAAGGAATGCTGTTTGAGAACGCGTTCGTCACGAACTCCATTTGCACGCCGAGCCGCGCTTGCATCCTAACGGGCCAGTATCCGCATACTAACGGTGTTTATGATCTCGGTGGTCGAATCGAACCGGCGCGACAATACTTGGCGGCGGCGATGACCAACGCCGGATACCACACGGCAATGGTCGGGAAATGGCATTTGAAAGAAGAGCCGGCTGCCTTCGATTATTATTCCGTCTTGCCCGGACAGGGTAAG
This sequence comes from Planctomycetaceae bacterium, assembly GCA_028284485.1. Lineage (GTDB taxonomy): Bacteria > Planctomycetota > Planctomycetia > Planctomycetales > Planctomycetaceae > JANQRQ01. The sequence goes on from JANQRQ010000051.1 coordinate 101,300, forward strand.
TACTTCGATCCGGTATTTCGGATTCAGGGTGACCAGAAATGGCCCAACAATACCGTGCAATTCACTGGCATGCATTCCAGCGACGCGATTACGGATATCAGTTTGAAATGGCTGCGTGAGGGATGGGATCGCGAAAAGCCGTTCTTCTTGATGCACCATTACAAGGCCCCCCACGACTTCTTCGAATATGCACCTCGTTATGAGAGCTATCTCGCCGACGTTGATATCCCTGAACCGGACAACCTTTGGGAGCAGCCGAACTTCGGTTCGATTGCCACCCGCGGGGCGAATGACGAATTACTACCGTACATCGGTACGTCTATCGGACGGCGGAACCCACGTCGAAACTACGCCAAGCATTATAAAGTCGATGAAAATCTATCCGACGATGAGGCGAAACGGGCGGCGTACAACATTTACCTGAAGCACTATCTCCGTTGTGTCAAAGGAGTCGACGACAATTTGGCTCGCCTGTTTGCCTTCCTGGACGACACAGGCCAAATGGACAACACGGTCATCATTTACACGGGTGACCAAGGTTTTATGTTGGGCGAGCACGACTACATGGACAAACGCTGGATGTACGAAGAGTCCATGCACATGCCGTTTTTGATTCGGTACCCGAAGTCGATTCCCGCCGGGTCTCGTAGCGACGCGATTGTCGAGAATGTCGATTACGGGCCAACGATGCTTGATTTCGCCGGGGTTAAGACGCCTGCAGTGATGCAAGGGCGCAGTTTCCGTTCGATTTGCGAAACAGGACAGGAACCTGACAATTGGAAGCAGGAAGCCTATTACCGTTACTGGATGCATATGGCGCATCACGACAATCCGGGGCACGTCGGGATTCGAACCAAGGATTTCAAACTGATGTTCTACTATGGATGCACCTATAAAGGTGAGAACCAGACTCCCCCCGGCTGGGAACTTTATGACTTGAGAAATGATCCGACTGAGGTGGTGAACCAGTACGACAATCCGGAGTACTCCGATGTCGTTGCCGACCTCAAGGTCCGGTTGGCTGCACTCCGAGAGCGAGTCGGCGACACCGGATCCGATTACCCTGCGGCAGAAGCAGTGATCCAAGAATTCTGGGAGTTCGATCAGCAAGCACGCGAAAAGTCGGCGGCGATCTCTCAAGAGTATTTGCAGTCGCGTCCCGCATCGTTGCGATGATCTGATGACGCAAGCCATTGACGATTCTCAACCGTGATTGGCGTTTTGATTGGGAACGATAAGCCAAGATTGTCAGCTTTGATTGGAGGCGAGCCTATGGTGCATGCATTCACTCGTCGACCGGGATTGATGGCAGCGAGTACTCGCACCATCTGGCAACGCAGAGGTCCTGTCCGTCGGCCGCGCCATTGCTTGATCGGGGTTGCAGCGACTTTGGGCTACCTTTTCTGCATAACTTCGGGTGCCTCGGCAGAGAATCGTATCACCCACGGACCGATTCTCGGACGTCCCGGCGCGACGCACATGTCAATCTGGGCCCGTACCGAGAGATCCGGACAGATTCATGTCAAATATGGCACGGACCCGGGCAATCTTGAGTTCACCTCTCGTGCGGCAGACACCGAAATCCTGCACGACAATACCGGTGTGGTTCACCTTTCAGACCTGAGGCCGAGGACGCGTTACCATTACCGGGTCTACGTCAGTGATGGCCAGCCCTCCGAGGTTGGGACGTTTCGCACCTGGCCGAATGCACAATTAACTCGAAATGACCAGTACAATCCCGATGGCCTGTTCAACTTTTGCTTTGAGTTCGCCTGCGGCAATAATCAAACAGCGCCGCAAGGTGCCACGGAAGTCCGCCAGCGAACGTACGAAACACTGCTGCGTGACCATGCCGATCGATTGGATTTTGCGATCCTGAATGGAGACTGGCTGTACGAAGAAAAGCGGGATTACCCGCTAACCGCTTGGGTCGAACAAGTCGGCGACGTTGATCCACCGGCGCAATTGGCACGAATCCCAACAATCGTCGGCGTATGGGAAAACTACAAACTTTATCTATCGCGCGGTCGCAGCCTATCGGAATTTCATCGCCACGTCCCCTCATTCTTTACGATTGATGATCACGAAACTTTGAACGACGTTGCCGGTTCCGGGCGTACGGGCTTTAAGAATCGCAAAGCCGTCTTTCGCGACATCGGTGTGCAGGCGTGGTTAGATTACCTGGCATGGAGTAACCCGGCCGACAATGTGGCGACCATTCACTTCGGTGACGCGCGGTTGACCGCTGGCTCTGCAGAGTTGGTCGATTCCAAAGCCGAATTTACAAAGCTACCGCTAGACAAAATGGCGAATCTGCACATTCATTGGGGAGGCGATTTAGCCGGCGAGAAGCTTGCGGTGCGTGACGAATACCCGGGCGACCCGAATGGAGGTGTTTACGAGATTGTCGACGTCGTGGACGACCACACGCTGAAAATCTCTCCGCCGGCGACCGCAGACGGGTCGGCGGTTTACTCTATCGGCCGGCGGCTTTATGGTCAGTTTCGAGTTTCCAATTGTCATTTCTTTCTCTTGGATACTCGATCGCATCGCGACGTACCCGATTTCGCCCGCCCGGAACGATCAGACCGCTCGATGTTGGGCTCTAAGCAACTTGCGTGGTTGAAATCGGGAATCGCTGCAAGTGACGCGGATTTTATTTTCGTGGTTTCATCGGTGAACTTTATGATTCCTCATTCGGCCCCGAATCAGCAGCCTGGTGAAATCCCTAACAAAGGCGAGGCCTGGACGGTTTTTCTGCATGAACGCGAGGAACTCCTCGAACTTTGGGATGGCATGGACAAGCCGGTCTTTCTCCTGACAGGGGATCTCCACAACAGTTTTGCGATTCAAATTACGGATAATGTTTGGGAGTTTGCATCCGGACCTCATGAATCGGCCAACCACCATATCGGGTCGGAGGGTAATCGGCCTTTGAACGGGCCCTTTCAGCATGGTCCAAGACCATTTGATATTCTATGGAGCAGTTACCTGTTGCCAGATACTCCGCGGTCGCTCAGCCGTCAGCCACATTTTTGTGTGATCCAAGTGAACAATGTGACGAACAATCCGCAACGGCCGGGAGAGGATCGATGGATTGCATTTCCTCGTCCACAGGTGGTGTTTCAGTACTATGACGGGCTGACGGGTGATTTGAAGTTTGCCCATACGATTCCTGCCATCCGTTAGGAGAATTGAATGTCACGCGCTGCCTGGATCTTGCCATCGATTTTGACAGCAGTGGTTCTCGGCATGCTTGGCTCAACGAGCGGAGTCGCCGACGAAGTATCGCAGCCGAATATCATTCTCGTTATGGCTGACGATATGGGATGGGGCCAAACCAGCTATTACAACCATCCTGTACTCAAGACGCCCAACCTCGATGCGATGGCCGCGAATGGACTGCGATTCGACCGGTTCTACGCCGGTGCACCGAATTGTTCCCCGACGCGGGCAACGGTCATGACCGGCCGGTCGAATGATCGAACGGGTGTGCATAATCACGGATTTGCATTACGCCGACAGGAAGGAACGGTCGCGCAAGCACTGCGCGGTGCCGGCTATGCAACTGGACACTTCGGCAAATGGCACTTGAATGGATTGCGCGGGCCCGGCGTACCGATTCTCGCAGCGGACGACCACAACCCGGGTGAGTTTGGCTTTGAGGAATGGCTATCGGTCACGAATTTTTTCGATCGTGATCCGATCATGAGTCGCCGAGGCGAGTTTGTTGAGTTCGAGGGGGACTCGTCGGAAATCATCGTGGACGAGGCGTTAAAATTTATCCGCGCGCAGGCCGTTGCAAAAAGGCCGTCATTTACAGTCATTTGGTACGGAACACCACACAGTCCGTGGAGGGCCGCTGTTTCAGACAAGAAAGCGTTTTCAGACCTCGATAAGAACTCGCAGGATCATTACGGCGAACTCGTCGCTATGGATCGAAGCATTGGGGCGTTGCGGCGAGGCCTTAAGGATCTTGAGATTGCCAACAACACGCTTGTCTGGTTCTGTAGCGACAACGGTGGATTACCGAAGATCACACCGCAAACCGTCGGCGGGCTACGTGGATTCAAAGGGAGCGTGTACGAGGGAGGCTTGCGAGTCCCCGCGATTGTTGAATGGCCGGCCGTGATTCCCGAGAGCCGGGTGACATCCTTTCCCGCTGCGACCATGGATATCTTTCCGACGCTTGTACAAATTGCCGGATTGTCTGATTCGCTCCTTTTGCAGCCGCAAGATGGAATGAGCATTAAACAATTGCTTACCGAAGAACTGCCTAAACGAGAAAAGCCGATTCCGTTTCGTCACACCAAACGGGCGGCGCTGATCGACAACGAATTCAAATTGCTGACCCAGAACATCAAAAGTTATGAATTCGAATTGTACCACCTGTCGAACGATCCCGCAGAAACGACCGAAGTTTCGGGCAAATACCCAGAAGTGGCGCAGCGCATGCAGCAAGCCTTGCGTCAGTGGAACAACTCGGTCGAAGCGAGCGTTGCTGGTCAAGACTATCCTGAAGGTTCCGTGTCGGCGTCTGAACCGGAATCACGATTCTGGACGGAAGTCGAAGAATATCGTCCTTATTTCTCCGACTGGAAGAAGCGTCCTGAATATAAATCTCGATTCAAGTAGCCGTGCTACCCGGCCAAAAATCGAATCCAGCGGACCGAAGAAAGCTCTCAAAAACTGTTGACCGGAAGGTGTGCCACGATGATCCGAAAAGGGTTTGCACTCTCACTACTGTTGTTACTCCACATCGTTGCGACTGCGGGGGCTGCCGAGCGGCCGAATATCCTTTGGGTGTTTGTGGAAGACATGTCTCCATGGATCGGTTGCTACGGCGACCCGATTAATGCCGGGCATACTCCAACGATCGATGCTCTTGCAGAGCGAGGTGTTCGGTTCACGCATTGCTATGTTCCGGCACCGGTTTGCTCGGCCTGTCGTTCGGCCATGATTACGGGCGTCATGCAAACGACGACCGGCACGCATCATCACCGTTCCTCGCGCGATGAAGAGTCGGCGATCTCTCTTCCGAACGGAATTAAGACTTTGCCGGAACTATTTCGCGAGGCAGGATACTTCACATTCAACGTGGGCAAGGATGATTACAATTTTGTCTACGACCGCAGCGAGCTGTATGCCAATGTCAAAGGACGGACCCCCTGGCGCGGACGTGCTGACGGTCAGCCCTTTTTCGGGCAAATTCAGTTGAAAGGTGGAAAGACCGGAACCAATTCGCTGGCGGAGTCAGACAAGGTTGCAATAACCGAAGTCACAGTTCCACCTTACCTTCCCGATCATGAGATCTTTCAAAAGAGGTGGGCACATCATTACGACTGCGTTCGAGTTACAGACAATGACCTCAAAGATATATTAGCGGCGTTACGGGGAGATGGGCTGATTGACCGTACGATCGTTATGTTCTTTACCGATCATGGCCAGAATCATTCCGTCAGACACAAGCAATTCTGCTATGAAGGAGGCGTGCACGTTCCTTTGATCATTGCGGGGCCCGATGAGACGTTACGTGCCGGCACAGTTCGTGATGACCTTGTTTCCGGACTTGATATTTCGGCCACGACATTTGCGTTAGCGGGGTTGGAACTGCCGAATTACCTGGAAGGGCAGAATTTGTTTGCGAACAACTTCCAGCCGCGCGGATTTGTGATCTCAGCCCGTGACCGTTGTGACTACACGATCGATCGCACTCGAACGGTGAGGACTCGACAGTTTCGATATTTGAGAAACTATCTGACAGATCGGCCACTGTTGCAGCCTCAGTATCGCGACAACCAGGATTACGTCAAGTTTTTGCGCGCGGGTCACGAGACCGGAACGCTTCCCGATCAGGTTGATCGTATCTTTTTCGGCCCAAGGCCTTCGGAAGAGCTCTATGACCTCGAGAATGACCCCAATGAAATGAACAATCTCGCGGACGATCCCGCGTACGCCGATCAATTACAACAGCATCGAGACATATTGGAAACTTGGATTAAAGAGACCGGTGATCAGGGCCAGTTTCAAGAATCTGACGCCGGGTTGCGGTATGTCCTACGTCGTTGGAAGGAAAAGTGCGTCAATCCCGAGTACGACCACCTGCGGTAATGCCACTGTGTTGTCGGACGTTGGCCATGCGGGAAGCGCGGACCGGTCACTAAAACTGTGGAGTTGAAAGAGATGCGGCTGATCTCAAAACTTTCTCTGACAGCCTCTGCGCTCGCGTTGCTACCGACCGCGTTGTTGACAGCCGATGACGTACGGCCGGCAACTGTCGGTTTCGAAACGGACGACCATCAAGTCCAGGTTTTGGTCGACGGTGAACGGGTTGCCAGCTACGTTTTTGCCGATGATCGGATTCCGCGGCCATATTTTGCACATGTCCGGGGACGCGGTGGTATGCAATTGACGCGCAACCATCCCCCAATTGCCGGGCAGGATCGGACCGATCACGACACAATGCATCCGGGAATCTGGTTGGCGTTTGGCGATCTCGACGGGGAGGACTTTTGGCGGAATAAAGCACACGTCGTCCACCATCGCTTTATTTCGGAACCTGCAGGTAGTGGTGGAAGCGGAGGTTTTGTCGAGGAAAAGCACTACCGGCGCAATGATGGCACGATTGTCTGCCGTGAGAGATTTCGGTGGGAGTTCCGGATTCGGCCGAGCGGCTATCTTATGATGTGGGATTCAACTTTCTCTTCTGACCGCGAGTTCTATTTTGGTGACCAGGAAGAAATGGGACTCGGCATTCGGGTCACCACACCGATCAGTGAGATTGAAGGCGGACGGATCAGTGATGCAAAGGGCCGAACTGGAGCAAAAGCCGTTTGGGGAAATGCAGCCGATTGGTGTGATTACAGTGGAATTTTAGACGGCGTTCATTTGGGCATAGCTATCTTCTGTCATCCCGATAATTTCCGGCCGAGTTGGATGCACGCGAGAGATTATGGCTTCGTGGCGGCGAATGCGTTCGGTCGTAAGGCCATGAGAAAAGGTGATGTTAGCAAAGTTGTCGTTAAGCCGGGTGAAACCATTCGGCTGCGTTACGGCCTGTTGCTTCACAACAGTAAGGTTGACGACCCAGTCGACATTTCAGCTGCTCACGCGGACTATGTTCAACTTGCAAACGATTTGTCGGAAAGTCTCGACTGACATGACTCAATTTGGATGGCCACGAACCACTGCCGTTGTTCTTGCGACCGTGTTCCTCACGGTGTCAGCCAATCGTGCAAAAACAGCAGATGAACGTCCGCCAAACTTCATCATCATCCTGGCAGACGATTTGGGTTATGGCGACCTCGGCTGTTACGGAAGTAGAATCAACCGCACACCCCATATCGACCGTTTAGCCAACGAAGGAATTCGCTTTACGGATTTTCATAGTAATGGCCCGATGTGTACGCCCACGCGTGCTGCTCTGTTGACTGGTTTGTACCAGCATCGTTTTGGGGCTGAATTTGAAGGAGCCCTTAGTGGTAGAACTCAACGTGATCGCGGGCTGCCATTAGATGCCGTGACGCTTCCGGAACTTCTGAAAAAAGCCAACTATGCGACCGCCATGTTCGGCAAATGGCATTTGGGATACCAGGCGCCTTACCTCCCAACTCGGCAAGGCTTCGATGAGTTTCGTGGACTCACTTCCGGTGACGGCGATCACCACTCGCATATCGATCGCTCCGGCCGCGCAGATTGGTGGCACAATGACACGCTCGACATGGAAGAGGGATATACCGCGGAATTGCTCACCGACCATGCGATTCAATTCATTGAACAGCACCGTGACGAGTCGTTTTTCGTTTATCTCCCACATTTAGCAATTCACTTTCCGTGGCAAGGTCCGGATGACCCTCCACATCGACGGGAAGGGACGGGCTACTATAGCGACAAATGGGGAATCATCCCCAATCCCAATGACGTCAGTCCGCATGTGAAGGCGATGATCGAATCGGTCGACGAAAGTGTCGGCGGTATTGTTGCAGCCCTCGAACGACTGGGACTGGCCGAGAACACACTGGTCATCTTCACGTCCGACAATGGTGGATACCGTCATTACGGAAATACACATCACAACATCTCCAGTAATGGCTCGTTGCGTGGGCAAAAAGGCGAGATGTTTGAGGGGGGACATCGCGTTCCGTGCATTGCCTGGTGGCCGGGGCGGATTGCCCCTGCGGTTTGTCATGAAACGGCTATGACATTTGATTTCGTGCCAACTCTCGCTCGACTATCCAAGGTCACGATCGGCCAACAGGGCGCTGTCGATGGTGTGGACATCACCCATTTGTTGCTTGAAAAGAGGGGGCTTGCATCGCGAACTCTCTTCTGGCGAATGCGCGAGAATTATGCCGTCCGACGTGGGGTTTGGAAATTAGTGGGGCGCACATCAGGAGAGGCCCAACTCTTCAATTTGGCAGATGACCTTAGTGAAGAAACCGACATGGCAACAGAGCATCCTCAGCTTGTAAACGAACTGAGGGCCGAGTACGCGAAATGGGATCAGTCTGTTGCTCAAGGTGACCGCGCTACAGCGCGTTGACGCCGGGTGCGACCCGGCTCAGTCATCCAATAGCTCGATCCGCATACGGTTTCGGTAAACTCCCGCGCGATGCCCGACGCTATCCCAGCCGCGTCCAATTGATGTACCCGCCAACGTCATCCAGATATGGCAGGGACTGGTGAGGTCGTCGCTACTACGCGCGAATTCGATCGCGTTCATCGGAAGCTGCCACCCGGCGGTCGGAGAAAGTTCCGTCGATGCCTGTGAAGCCCAGTCATCAAAGGAAATACGAAAGACGGGTACGTCGTCATCCAGGATTGTGATGCTCAATGGGTCCGATTTGGCCAATTCTCCGGTTGCCAGAACTCGGAATGGGCCTTTCTCACCGCTATTGGCTTCGACGATATTGAACGTTGATTCGTGATTGAGATAAGCCAATCTCATCGGTCGACCAACCGGGTACGACGCCGGTTCAATAGAGACTGTCTCTGATGGGCAAGGGGAGAACTTGAGCGACGCCTTGTGATGTCCGCTAATGGTCAAGTCGCAATAAGAATTGAGATGTGAATAAACGTCATCCTCCAATGAGCAATAGGCAGTAATCGAAATTGCCTTCTCGTGTGTCTGAACTTGCAGGAATTGCTGACCTTCGTCTGAGTAAGCGACTTCCATTGTTGGATGATCAGCCGTCGGATTCGAGATGGCCCCCAAGAATTGTCGCGGTGTGCTTTCGCGGTCGGAAGTCGATGCAAAGTTGGTCCAGAAGCGGTCCGGTGATCGGCTGATGAAAGTGAGCAAGGGTTGGATTGCGAGTGTCACATCATTATGCGAAATCCAGATCGACCCATCCGCCTGTTGAAACTGCACGTTTGTGGCAAACTGCGATTCAACGCCCGATGATTGATCGTGACTGGAAATTACCATCTTTGGAACGCCGGAATTGACCGGAAAAGTACTTGGGTCCGGTGCTCTTTGGGCAAAGACGGCCGCGGCGGAAAGCACAGCAAAGAGAAGGGGTTGTATGGAAGCTCTTGCTCTCTTCGGCGGGCGTCGGAGACCGATTATGCAAGCCAGCCACAAGTTTACGATGAGGATGCCGACCGGTAGCAAGAAACGAGGTCGAAATAAGCTGTCTGGGAAAAGCAGCATGGCTGTTGTCGCTGCTGATGTCCAGAAAACAACGAAGGAAATGACGACGTGTTCTGCAATCGTGCCCTTCGTTCGCAGCAAAGTGAAAAGGCCAACTGTTGCTGTAACCGCTACAGCAATTGTCATGACTTGGTTAACCCAAAACCGTGAATGAGTCATTGGGAATCCATGTGGCATCATCCCCCACCACAAGATTGCCCCCACAAAGTGGCCACACAAGAATACCGCCCAAACACCAATCCAGAATGGTCGTCGAGTTGGGTGTGCATCAGGCATCGACATTCCAGAAGTGAGTTTCGCCAACAAAGAAGTCACTCGACAGAATTGAATTTATCACAACTGAATAGCAAAAAAGGGCTCTCCTCGATCAATGGAGAGCCCGCTTCTTGTCATGTTGAATTCTATGTTCGACGACCTAGTTGATCAATCTGGCTTTTTGAGTGGAGCGTCACCGCCAAACTCGAACACGGTCGTCGAACCATCCAAGAGAGTTACCTCGTACTTGAACTGTTGAACGGCTTCTAGTTCCAGCAATTGCCGGCTGCCATTTTCGATGGCTGCAAGATGCTCGTCCCAACTTGTCTCGTATCGATCGTTGGTTTCGTGTGCAGGCTGGGGCGATACGACTGCCGTTTGTTTGTTATCAGTTCCATCAATGCACAGGACATGCAGCATTTCACCAGTCTGAGCGTCGCGGCAAATGTGGGCACGCAAAAGGGTGACATCGAGTAGTCGAAATTGGCCACGCGCAATCGCCTGTTGAATGCGGCGATGCCGTTGCTCATTGTGCGCGCGAAGCTTCTGCACGTAATCGTCCCACGACGAGCACTGATCAAGTGGAATCAAAAAGTTCATCGAGTCCACAGTCCCATCAGGCAATGTGAAATGGTAAAGATAGTTCGTCACTCCAGCTGGTTCTTCGAAAGTTCGTACAAATTTGTACTTGCGTTCGGGAATGAGTTTCTTGATCGCTTTGAAGTTTGGGCCGTCTGTTGGCGGTGCTTCTGCTTCGACAATCTTGCCAATGATGGTCTGAGTGCCCCACACGCGAGTTCCATCGGCATCCGGCCATTGTTGGTCGAGCAGTGTCTCTGTCTGCCAGTAGCGTTTAGAAATCGCTTCATAAACAGTTTCAGCCGCCCAGCCGGTCGCCATGAGACTGACGACGACTGCAAATGATGCTGCAATTCGCAAAGGACGGGACGAAAAAACAATTCGGAATCTGGTCATTTCAGGCTCCTTTGATACCAGCTGCATTTGGTTTACCAAGGCCTGCTTGAGTCTTGACTGGTGACTTCCCGGAACGACGCCTGGTAGCTCGCTTTGTCTCAATTTGCGTTCTAAGTCATCAGTTCGACTCATCGCGAACCTCCTCGGCATATTGAATGCGTGTCCCATCAAAAGGTTGCACGTGATTCCTAGAAGTGTGTTTTTAGACGTACTAGTGCGCGGTGAACGAGTGATTTGACCGTCCCGACCCGTTTCCCAAGCACCTCTGCAATCTCGTTGTAAGACAGTTCTTCGAAATACCGCAATTCGATGACCGTCCGGTACCGGGCTGGCAATCGGCTAATGGCTTGGTGCAATTTCGAGAATGTCTCAAGGGCTTGTGCGGAATCTTCCGCGGTGGGACTGGCAGGTCGCGTAATACAAATCCGTTCGAATTGAGCATTCGAAATGGAGACCTGTTTGATCTGTCCCCGCGTTGCGCGGTAGTGCATTCTCAACTCATTTGTGGCGATACGATATAACCACGCCCGAAACAAGCCGCGATCTGTATATTTATGCAAGCTTCGAAAGGCGTTGAAAAACGTTGACGAAGTCAGTTCTTCGGCAGTATCGAGGTCTAACGTATTTCGAAAGAGGTAGTTGAGTATTCTCTCGTAGTAGATATCGAATAGTTGCCCAAAGGCTTCTGGACACGTTCTGGCTCTATCGATCAAGACTGATTCATCGCTGATCAGTTCACCCTGTTCGGTGTTTGTCCGTCGATCCCGGGGAGTCGTCGAAGTTGCCATTTCGTGTACTTGGCCCCTGAAATCTGTGTTATTCACGACGTGCCTATCGGTATTTAACCATTAAATGCAGGCAGCGTCGAAAGGTTGCACACTCTGTTGTGTTTTCATCAAAGTTTTGTAGCGATTCTATATTAGGGTTGATCAGAGACACGGAGCAGAGACTGCAGCCAAAATCATTCCACGACCGATTCTGACCATCCTGTCGAAACTCGTTTGTGCGAATTCGACCAAGTCTCGAAGGGGCTTATGATGCTGGCCGATCGACGCCGCAGGGCGTTGATTGCACCGAGAAGGTTTAAGAAAACAGTGGACATGCTGATTGATTGACGAGAACATTTGAAAGAAGCCCTTGATCGTATTGTGTCCAGATGTGTTTGAAAGGTTTGTGAAGGGGCAGTCTCCATGCAACAACGACCATTCACGCGGCGCGGTTTACTCAAGAACTTGGGATCACTTGGACTTGTTGCGACGTTGCGACCTGTCTGCCGGAGTCTGGCAGCAGAAGACCTGGACAGGTTCGGAGGGCTCAAGTCTGTTCGATTCGAGGCGAGTGGCTATTTTCGAGTCGCTAGGAACGATCGGTGGTGGTTTGTCACGCCCGATGGTTCCGCTTTCCTTTCATTCGGACTCAATCATCCCAACAAGGATTACGTCCGACAGGATTACAATATCGAGCACTGGAAACGCGAATTCGGTGTCGGCGACGCCTACAGTCCGGAGTTTCTAGCAGCGTTCGCGGCCAAGACAATGAAAGACATTCGGTACTTCGGCATGAATACGCTTGGTTGTCATGCCTTGAAGGAAGACTTCGGCAGGATCACGATTCCCTATATTCAAGGATTGTTTTTCGTGCGGACCGCCTACTGGCTGGTGCAGGGACCGCGCAGCTTTCCGGACGTGTTTTCGCAGGCGTTCCAACAACATTGTGAACGGATTGCGCAGCGCGTGGCCGCGCCGAAGCGTGAAGACCCCTATTTGATGGGCTATACATTTACCAATGTTCCCATTCTGACCGACAGAGATGCCGATGCGCATGGCGAGGTTCCCTGGGGCCGCTCACAACCCAACATGCCGACTTGGCCACGTGTTCTAAGAAACCACCCTGGTTCGTCGCCAGGAAAGAAGGTCTATGTTGATTTAATGCGCGAGCGCTACACAGGAATTGCGGAGTTCAATAGAACTTACCAGAGCAGCTTCGCGTCATTCGAAGATTTACAGAACACGGCCAATTGGTGCCCGTTTATCAAGGCGGGCGACATCGACGATGCAGCGGATGACCACGAGTTTTTGAAGAAGATTCTGGATCAATACTATAGTGTCGGATGTGCGGCTGTTCGTAAAGTTGATCCAAACCATATGATCTTTGGGGATCCGCTAAACGCCAATACTGCTCCGCCGGACGATATCGTTGCGCTGATGGCCCGTCATTGCGACCTCATTGCCTACCAGTGTTACGGCAACTACGACTTGCAGCGTCCGCTTTTGGACCGCTGGTCGGCAGTGACAAAGAAACCACTATTTCACGCCGACTCAAGTTTCTCCGTTGCTGACGAACATATGCCCGACCCGATTGGTGTTGTGTGTGCCGACCACGAAACCCGGGCCCGAGAATTTCTTGATTGCGCGACGCAGTTATTGGCACGCCCCGATATTGTGGGGTGGAATTGGTGCGGTTGGATGGATATGTGGTCGGATTGGAAGAGTGACCGGCAACACACAGGCCTACAGAATCCCTTTGGGAAGTACCACCATCCTATGCCCGAAACGATGGCTCGGTTTGGTGCGAAGCTCTACAACATCGGTCTGAATTCCACGAACGGTTCGCAGAGGGAGACGCAACGATGACGGGGCTCGGTTTTTCTCGGCGAGCTTTTATGGGGAAAACCTGTGCCGCGGGTCTTAGCGTTGTGGCGGGAGGAATGCCACGCTGCAGTGCTGCCGAAGAGGTCGACCGGTTTGGCGGGCTCAAAGCACTAAGGTTTGAGCCGACCGGCTTTTTTCGCGTGGAAAATAAGAAACGTTGGTGGTTTGTGACACCGGATGGTGCCGCGTTCTTGTCGTTCGGTTTGAATCATCCCAACCAGGAGTACATGTTGCAGCCATATAACATCGAGCATTGGAAGCAGGTGTTTGGCTTCCGTAATCCGACAGAGCCGGTTTTTCAGCGGAAGTTCACTCAAAAAGTTATGCAGGATCTGGTGGCATTGGGGATGAATAGCATTGGAACTCACGCGAAGAAGCACGAGTTCAACAAACTCAATGTACCATACGTCCAGGGATTGTATTTTGTTCCCACGCCGTATTGGATGGCACCGGCGCCGAATCGTTTTTCTGATGTGTTTGCGCCTAGTTTCGAAAGACACTGCGATCGTGTTGTCGATCGCATGGTGATATCTCGAAAAGACGACCCGTATCTTCTTGGCTACACATTTACAGACTGCCCAGTTCTGACTGATCTCGACGCTGCGGCACGTGGACAAGCGACTTGGGGTCGAGCGCAGCCGCAATTACCGATTTGGCCGCGCGTCCTGAGGAATCTCGGAGGCGATGCACCCGGAAAACTTGCATTCATGACACTGATGCGAAAGCGGTATTCGACAATTGAAGAATTCAACCAAGCGTATGGCACAAAGTTTTCTACGTTTGAGACGCTGCGCGATGCGCGTAGCTGGAGTTCCATGACCCGCGCCAATGACGTCGACGACAACGCCGATAATCTCGCGTTTCTGCTGGAGATTATGGAGAAGTACTATCAGGTCGCATGCGCGGCGATACGCAAGTCTGATCCGCACCATCTTCTGTTCGGCGACATTTTGAACGCCCAGACTCCACCGCCGGATGCAGTCGTTGCGTTAATAGGGCAGCATACCGATTTGATCGCCTACCAGTATTACGGTGATTATGCAGCCCAACGAGAAATACTCGATCGCTGGTCCGAACTCACAGGAAAACCGCTATATCATGCTGATACCTGCTTTTCGGTCGCTTATGAGGAAATGCCCGCGCCGATCGGCGAAGAATGTCCGAGTCAGGAAATACGTGCGCAAAAGTTTTTCGAGACGGCGTCGAAATCCTTCTCGCGACCAGATTTCGTGGGGCTTAATTGGTGCGGTTGGATGGACGCTTGGGCTGCGTGGAAGACTGAACGACAGCATTCGGGGCTACAGGACCCATTTGGTCGATACCACGAACCGATGCCGGAAACGATGTCACAATTCGGATCGCGGCTCTATGAGATCGCCCAATCGGCGACGTAGTGACTTATTCAGGCGCACATACTGAGCGGCAAAGTCATGTGTTGCTTTCGAAGCTGATGCGTTGGGAATGGTCAACTCGGAAAGTGCGATCAGTCCAAGTGCTGGAGTTGCCGTTTTGTCGGAATGACTTGATCGAGCGTGACGCTATTCAGGTAGTCCAACTGAACTCGCTCTGCTTCGGCCAACACCCCTTTGAGTTTACAAAACGACTCGATTGCGCAGACGTTCGCAGTATCAATACAGTCGAGTAGGTGCAGGCTTCCTTCACACGCTTCGATCACCGTACCCAGGCGAATCTCTGATGCGCGTTTCGCCAATTCGATTCCGCCCCCGATCCCGCGTATACTGCGAATGTAGCCCAACCGCGAAAGCTGATTGACCACCTTGGCAACGTGGTGAGCGGAAATGCCGAACAGCTGGGCTACTTCATTGACGGTCGCACGTTCGCCCTTGGTCGCCAAGTACATTAGCGTTCTCAATGCGTAATCGGTGTGCGTAGTCAGCCGCATGTGTGAAACTCATACAAAAGCTGTAAAAGTTGTACATCTTTCATCATGATAGAGGTAATTCAGAATTCCTGTCAATGACGGCCGTTCTTCCACTGCCAGTTGACGTATGGGATGAACCTCCCTCGGGTAATAGTCAGCCAAAGGGCCGCTCGGGTGCCCATGCAAGCGTGTAACGGTGAATCGTTAGAATGGCAGGATACCAATAGATTCCAACGGCTTCTAAACGAACAACCCATCGTTATCGCGAGAATCGGGTTCGAACCGTGATCTGGGTCGCATGATACAACACTGTCCTGAACAATCAGTGCTGGAAGCGTTTGCAGTGGGTAATCTGTCTGGTGCGATGTTTGACCGCGTCGCAGCTCACCTGCTGGAATGCCATGATTGCGAGTCGGCATTGCATGCTCTCGACGACCACGCTGACAATTTCTTGAGGCAGTTACGTGGTTTGCAGTCCGGCGAGTCTGCTCGTGGAGTCACGGTTCCAGACTATGTCGAGCGTGTTGCCGAGACAATTTCGTTGGAATTGGAGGGGAATTCCTCTTGCGATGTGCCCTTCGATGCGGGGCGGCATTATTCGCGACTGCTGCGCGAAGGTACATGCCAACTGGGAAGATTTACGTTACTCGAGGAAGTGGGAGTCGGTTCATTCGGGCATGTCTTTCGAGCTAAGGATACCGAACTGGATCGAGTTGTTGCTGTAAAAATCCAGCGTGCTGGAAGCATTGCATCTGAAGACGATGCCAAACGGTTTCTTCGAGAAGCACGTAGTGCGGCCGCATTAGCACACCCGTCGATCGTGTCGCTCTACGATACCGGTCAAACCGAAGATGATGTCTGTTTCCTCGTCACTGAATTCGTCGAAGGTGAAACGCTCGAGGAACGACTGAAACGCGATCGCCCAAACCATCGACAGACGGCTGAGTTCATTGCGCAACTGGCAGACGCGCTCCACTACGCTCATCAACAAGGAGTGATTCACCGTGATGTTAAGCCCTCCAACGTCTTGATTGATGACCAGGGTAGACCTCATATTACCGACTTCGGATTGGCCAAGCGCGACTCTTTCGACGCTGCGATGACCTCCGACGGACGGATTATGGGTACACCGGCCTATATGTCCCCTGAACATGCCGGAGGCGCTGCTCACAAAGCTGACGCCCGATCAGATGTCTATAGTCTCGGAGTCATTCTGTTTGAAATGCTGACCGGTGAACGTCCATTTCGTGGAACAAAACGATTACTGTTAATTCAGGTATTGGAAGACGAACCACGGTCACCCCGAACACTTGATGAGACGATCCCCCGGGACTTGGAAATCGTCTGCCAGAAAGCGATGGCCAAGTCGCCGGCCCGCCGTTATCAGTCGGCAGACGCTTTTGCTAACGATCTTCGTCGGTTTTTGAGTGGCGATCCGATTCATGCCCGACCGACCGGGCCGATTGAACGGCTGTGGCGCTGGAGCCGAAAATACCCATTGGCGGCGGCTCTATTTGTAGGAGTTACGGTTGGGTCCATTGCCGGGTTTCTCTACTTGCGTTACCTCAATACGTGGTTCGTGCAGGGGATGGCCCTCGACAGTGCCCGGTTGTACTCCGATATGTTGGAAGAATTTAATGCCTATTACAGCGATGTTCGGGGCGAGTTCTTTCAGCATGGTCAAGATACAGGACAGGTACCACCGCCATTACCGGCTACGCTGCAAATCGAAGTCGCCGAGAGGATTAGTCGCCGGGAGGACGGCATGCTCGTGCGCGTTTTTAGTCCTCATTCTTTTCGGCAGGAACTTAGGCCGAAGGATCGTTTTGAGCAGGAAACGTTGGACGAATTCAACGGCTTGATCAAAAACGGATCATTCGATTCGAATCAAATGCTGGAACATTTCGAGTTTGTAACCATCGATGATCGACGCTATCTAAAATATGCACGCGGGCAACTAATGAAGGAAAGTTGTATCGACTGCCACAATACACACAAAGATACGCCGAAGACCGATTGGGCGAAGGGAGATTTGGCAGGAGTATTGACGCTAACTCGTCCCCTCGATCGAGATATTGTTCGTACACGGGCCGGGTTTCGTGGTGCGTCGATCCTGATGTTAGCTGTTGCATCAGCATTGACAGCCTGTGGGTTGATCTTCGCCTACCGGACGCGTCTCCGATCGTGGGGATGAGAATCCTTTGTATGGTCAAACGAGACAATATCGATGACGAGTCACGAGAGAACGGCGGTTCAACGTCGCGCAGCCTGATTGCACGACTGAAGGAAGACGATGCCCCGGCTTGGCGTGACCTGGTACACCTTTACTCGCCGTTGATTTTCTATTGGTGTCAGAAATCGTCTCTGCCAAACCAAGAGTGCGCAGACATCGTTCAAGACGTCTTCCGCAGTGTCGTCAGCGGGATATCGACATTCCACAAGGATAAACCGAGCGATTCATTTCGTGGCTGGTTGCGAATCATTACACGTAACAAGATTCTCGACCATTTCCGTAAGACTGGTCGCGAAGCCCATGCCGCCGGCGGGACCGAAGCCCAGTTGCGGCTGACGCAAACACCCGATATTGATGATGAACTCGAACGCGATCCCGATGACCTCCAGGCCGAGCATGCGTTGTATTTGCGGGCCATCGAGATGATTCGCAAAGACTTTAAGGAAGAAAACTGGCAGGCGTTTTGGCGTGTCGTGATCGATGGTAAGTCTGCGACTGAAGTGGCCGACGAACTCGGCATGCGCCCGGGAACGGTCCGTGTGGCAAAGTCGAGGGTGTTGAAGCGATTACGGCAACAACTTGGAGAACTTCTGGAATAGGTCTCCGACACTTCACCGCTTGGTCGAAACGTTGAAATTGAAAATGCGTAACGAGTCGTCTTGGAGGGGAGCGTTCGTTAGGGCTCGGTTGGTAATGGCAGAAAGTCCCGCTCTAAGATCATCCACTCGGCGAGTTGATTCTTGAGGTCCTGTTCAATGAGTTCGTATTTGGGGTTTCCGGCAAGGTTGGTCAGCTCATACGGATCACTTTGTAAGTCAAACAACTCAAATATCGGACGCTGCCGACGAAAATACAATGTGTCGAACGGCTCCGGCAATGAGCCAGCCGTATGACGCTTTACAAGGTCAGCCCAAAACGGCCGTTGATAATCCTCGATGTCAACTGGTGCAAATCGACGATCCCATAGCGCGTTATAGATCAATCGATGTGTTTTCGTGGTGACACTTCGGCTCAGATCGAAATAAATGGTGTTCGTCGGTAATCCGTACGCGTGAACGCCCCGCTCAGCAAAAACAGCAGTACGCGGCGTATAGTCTCCGCGGCCGACAAGCAGCGGGAGAAAACTACGCCCGCTCATGTTGGATGGGACTTTGATATCCGCGGCGGCCAGCAATGTCGGAGCGATGTCGTTACCCGAGATGAGATGTGATGTGCTTCTACCTTTCTTGATCTGGTTGGGCCAGCGAATGATCATCGGAACGTGGCAGCCGCGGTCGTATAGAGTGCCTTTTCCACGCAGTAACGCGCAGCCATTGTCTCCCATAAAGATAACGATTGTATTCTCGCGGTCGGCTTGTTCATCCAAAAAAGCGATCGTGTCGCCAAATTTGTCGTCCAATTGC